>CALGOB010000080.1 GCA_937958005.1 uncultured Cyclobacteriaceae bacterium | reverse complement strand
ACTTTTAAGAGAAAATCATAAGTGGCTGTTAGATAACTGCTTAAATTCTGATTTGCAACACAGACATAGTCTCCATTATGGTGAGTAGGAAATTAGGATTTAAGTGGCTAAATGACTGTTAGTTATGGTTTGCATCAAATTCCTATTGCATCATTCGGGTTGAAAGTATAGAAAAACCAACCTGTAACAAGGGTGATCGTGCACTAATAAATCAACTATGATTTTGTCTAAAACTTAGATGCTAATCCTCTTGGTATCTTTTAAAACAAACAAGGATTCCTCACAGAAATCAAGAATAGATTTCATAAAAGTGTCAATCGATAAGGGATATTAATTCCTCGACTCTTGAGTCGTTCATTAAATTATTGCCCATAGATACCCCGTCCCCTTCTGCGAGTACCGTAGCTTTCTCGGCAGAGGTACTGGGTCGGGGTTGGTTCATTTCAAAAAGCGAAATTCATTTAGAGAATAAGGATTGGCAAGGAGATAATTCTTAACAATTCAATAGTTGATCAATCATTTTCTACATCATCATATTTTTTTGGGGCAAACAGAAACCCAAAGGCTTCTGCCCCTTCCTTAGTATGTTTTTCATGATGTACATAATGAGCATTCATGATCCGTTTCATATATTTAGATTTGGCCTTGTACCTAAATTTAACCCTTCTGTGGACAATCAAGTCATGGAATATAAAATAAAAAACCCCATAAGACATCACTCCATATCCAATGAATTTCACAAAACTCAATTGTGGAATTTCATATCCTATCACTATTAGTAAAATAGAGGGTATGCTAAATACAAAGGCAAAGAGGTCATTTTTTTCTAACGCATGATCATGTATGGTATGGTGAGATTTATGCCACCCCCAAAGAAAACCATGCATTACATATTTATGTGTAAACCATGCTACAAACTCCATAAAAAAGAAAGTAGCCACTATTAAGGAAATATTAATAGCTATTTGCATTAGTAACTCTTTATTTCTTTTGCTACGTCTTCCATCAGCCACATTGGTGTAGATGTAGCTCCACAAATGCCAATAGAATCTCCTTGAGAAAACCAACTTTTATCTAATTGTTCTTTATTGGATATAAAGTGTGTGTCCTTATTATTCATTTTACATATATTAAATAATACCTTGCCATTAGATGATTTGGTTCCTGATACAAATATGATCCTATCGTATCTAGTTGCAAACTCCCTTAGTTCTTTATCCCTATTTGAAACTTGTCTACAAATTGTGTCATTCGCATTTACGTTTACACCTGCCTCTGCCAAGGTACGTGTTATCTCATAAAATTTATCAGTGCTCTTGGTGGTTTGGCTATATAGGGTAATGTTCTCTGGCATCTCATTTATATCTAGTTCAGTAATATCCTGAAAAACGATAGCCTCTTGGTTAGTTTGTCCCATAAGACCAATTACTTCAGCATGACCATGCTTACCGTATATATAAATCTTATCTTTTTTATCATAAGAGTTTTTAATTCTGTTCTGTAATTTCAATACAACTGGACAAGAAGCATCTACTAATTCAATGTTATTCTTCAAAGCAAGTTCATAGGTAGCAGGTGGTTCTCCATGGGCTCTTATTAAGACTTTTTCATCGTGAAGGTTCTCAAGATCTTGGTGAGAGATAATTTTCAACCCTTTAGACTCTAGCCTTCTCACCTCTTCATCATTGTGAACTATGTCGCCTAAACAGTATAGATAGTCTTCTTCATTCAGTATGTCTTCTGCCATCTCAATAGCATAGACAACCCCAAAACAAAAACCGGAATTAGTATCAATATTTACATTTAGCCCAAGCATGTCAGTCATTTTTAAATATGGTTTTAAAAAATCTCTTTCGCTTAAAAAACTCATACAAACTGACGTTCATAAACAAAAGAAGAAATGCATAAATTGTATCTTCAATAGGTATTGTTAAAATTCTTATTGCTAGGTTTTGATCATCATTATACCAAACAATAGGACTTTCGGTGAATGCTCCTGTTAATACACCATTCACCAATAAAAAAGGTATTAAATGGAATAAATAAGCTAATAGAAATCTATCAATATGATTTGGTTTCAAAAGCAATAAGCTTATCCATATAAAAACACCAGTGAAAAGGAAATTCCAAAAAGTATAGGCTTTCTCAAAGTTTATTACTGCGACTAAGACCAAAAAAATTGAGGCAAGCCATAAAACCCTTTTTCCATGTCCTCCAAAAATATCCTTCTTGATAAAAAGTAAAACGGATTCATAAATAAATACACTGGCAAAAGGTACCGTAAGGAAAAACAGCCATTCCTCTAACGGCAAACTTAAAAAGCTATATCCAATCAAATATGTCTCATTAAAACCCCAGATTCCACTAATTGTAAAATAAACATCCCAAATAAGAAAGAATGTTCCCGTGATGAATATTGCAGGAAATAAATACTGCCATTTACTGACATAGCTTATCCTTTTCTCAAATGATCTAAGAAGAGGAAAAGAAATGGTGAAAATATGTAAATAAAAGTACAGAGCCATCATTAAATAAAATTAAGTCTGTGCATGAAGTAAGTCTTAACCAATAACCCTAGTTTGTTAGCATCAGGTATTCTAATTCTTTCAGACAAAACTCTGGATGCAGGCAATTTTGTGATTTTCTTAAATAATTTGAAATAGTATATATAAGCAATGTAAACCCCTAATTTTGCTCCTTTAGGAAGCTCCATAATTCCTTGATATGCCTCCTTAAAATCTCTAGCTATATCTTCTTCAATTATTTCCTTATCTTCTTTAGTAAAAGCTTCAAAGTTGACCCCTGGGAAGTACACTCTCCCCCTGTCTTTGAAGTCACTTTTAATATCTCTTATAAAATTCACCTTTTGGAACGCCGCGCCTAATTTCCTTGCCGGAGATTTCAATCTTTCATACTCAGATTGATCGCCGTCACAAAACACATGAAGGCACATCAAACCCACCACTTCAGCAGACCCATAAATGTATTCTTCATAAAGCTTCTCATTATAGGATTCTTCATACAAATCCATCTCCATGCTATGCAGGAATGCTTCTATTAATTCTGATTCTATATTGTAGCGATTAACCACTTCTTGAAAAGAATGAATTACAGGGTTTAAGCTGATTCCATTATTGATCGCTTCAAATGTATCTTCTTTGAACTTCTGCAATAAATACTTCTTATCATGTTCATGAAATGTATCAACAATTTCATCAGCATATCTCACATAACCATAGATAGCATAGATAGGGAAATGAAGAGATTTGTCTAACGTTTTAATTCCTAAGGTAAATGAAGTACTATAATGTTGAGTAATTAGTTTACTGCATTTAAAAGTTGTTGTACTGTAAAGATCCATTGTCAAACTCCTTAAAAAACATTGTTAATTATCATTAATTACCTCCCTTGCAACTACTATTCCAGAAATAATGGATGGAGGAACACCTGGCCCAGGCACTGTTAATTGTCCCGTATGATACAAGTTACTAAGTTTTTTATTCTTTAGCGCAGGTTTTAATATAGCTGTTTGTTTTAAGGTATTAGCTAATCCATATGCATTTCCCTTAAAAGCATGATAATCAGATTTAAAATCAGAAGCAGCATAAGTTCTTTTATATACTATATGCTCCTTGATAGCCTGGCCAGTTAGTTTCTCTAGCCTATCCATGACTTTCTGAAAATATTTTTCCTTGATTTCCTCATTGTCTTCAAGACCTGCAGCAACTGGAATTAGCAAAAACACATTTTCCATACCCTCAGGAGCCGAAGCTTCATCTGTTTTACTAACAACTGAAACATAAAAAAGTGGGTCATCAGGCCATTCTTTTGTGGTATAAATTTCTTCTGCATGCTTTTGAAAGTCTGAATCGAAAAACAAATTGTGATGTCTAAGTTTATCCAGTTTCTTATTGACTCCTAAATAATAAAGCAAACAGGAAGGTGCCATTGTTCTTTTATCCCAGTATTCCTTAGAATAATTTGAATATTTAGCATCTAATACTTTTTGATCTATATGATGATAATCTGCGCTCGCCACCACAACATCTGCTTTAAAAACTCCAGAATCTGTAAGTATTTCGGAGATTTTATTATTTTCATAATTGAAACCTGTAACTGCAATACCTGTCTTAATCTTTACTCCTTTTTCTTTTGCCAAAGATTCCATCCCTTCTATAATTTTAAACATCCCCCCCGCTGGATACCAAGTACCTAAACTAATATCTGCATAATTCATCAAACTATACAGAGCAGGCGTATTTTCAGGTAAAGCCCCTAAAAACAAAACTGGGAATTCCATTAGCTGTATCAATTTAGGATGAGTGAAAAATTTACGGACATGCTTTGCCATAGACTGAAAAACATCCATTTTAATAATTCCTTTTAATAGGCGTAAATCCATAAATTCAGAAAGATTCCTACTTGGTTTGTATACCAGGTCATTAATTCCCACTTCATATTTATAGGCTGCCTGATCTAAAAACTTCCTTAATTGTAAGGAACTACCTTTTTCATAGGATTCGAACAGAGCCTCCATTCCAACCATAGAAGCAGGAATATCAACAAAATCTTCTTCTGAAAAAATAACAGAGTAAGATGGGTCAAGTCTTTCTAAATGATAGTAATCCGTTACTTTCTTACCAAATCTTTCAAAGTAACGTTCGAAAACATCAGGCATCCAATACCACGATGGCCCCATATCAAAAGTAAAACCAGCCTCTTCAAACCTTCTTGCCCTTCCTCCTACTGAATTATTCTTTTCTAGTATATAAACTTCATAACCATTAGAAGCTAATTCTGTGGCAACTGATAATCCTGAGAATCCTGCTCCAATTACACAGGCTTTCTTTTTAGACATTTTCTAAACTAAAATTTTGTAGCGTATCCTTTTAAATATGTTTTAAGATCTTTTCTTGCTATATGAATCCTGTTTTTGACAGTTCCAATAGGAATACTTAACCTATCCGCAATTTCGTGATATTTAAATCCTCTAAAGTACATAAGGAAAGGTTTTTTATAAGTATCGCTCAGTTTATCGATTGCTACATTAATATCCTTCATTACAAAGGACTGATATGCACTGTTTTCCACCCTTATATCAGTACTATTAATGTAATGCATATTATCTGTTGTATCAATGAAAGTGTTTTTACGCATCATTCGCTGATAATTGGTAATAAAAGTGTTTTTCATGATGGTATATAACCATGCTTTCAAGTTAGTACCATCTGCAAACTTTTCTCTATTAACATAGGCCTTCATCATAGTTTCCTGCATTAAATCATCTGCATCTTCACTATCCCTTGTCAGCTTTAGCGCATATGGTTTCAAAAGAGGAGACAAACTATTGAGTTCATAACTAAATTCTAATGCAGTCATAATCTTATTTCTTTTGTTTAATTCAAATATACAAAGATTAAACAAAAACCCATCATTTTGTTTAATAAAATATTAAACGCATTAAACAAAATTCAACATATATACTATCAAACGCGCTATATGAGATATTGAGACACTTTTAGGGAATCATTTTGTTTAATAAAAATTAAACAAAATGATCCTTTTAGAACAATTCATGAGATATTTAATATCATCTCAAAAGCCTATAAAAAAAACAAGGAATTGTAATTCACGTAAGTTCTAATCTTCTCCTTATTCAACCCGAATTATGCATTAGAAATCGTTATAAGATTATAAAGCTGAAAATTGCAGGCACTTATGTTCGAGAATCATAGCAGGGTTATGGTGGTTTAACAAACTTATGTTAAGCAGTTGTAATGAAGAGACTTATTATCGGAATAGAGTTCTACTAGATTCTCCAATGCATCATTCCATCTAACCTATCATCAGACGCCTCATCCAAAATGCGAGTAGGAATAAACTCACCAAAAAGGAGGCTATCGTTCAGTTACAAATAAGAATTTAAACAACTATCCAATAGCTATTTATGATTTTCTCTTGATAACCTAAAGTATAATTCGGGTAAAATGGCGTTTTTTTGATGAATCGTGAATTTCTATTGGTTAATTACGACCATCTTTGCGTGAGCCTTTCTGGTGGGTGTTTTTCAGACAAAAACCACGTTATCTAAGCCTCTATCAAGCTTGGTTCTTCTATGAAATCAACAATCTCATCAATACGGTTTAGGATAATTGTATTTTCAGGAATCTCTAGACCTTGCCCGATTACTTGATAGCCAGTTAAAATTATTTTTGACTCAGGGAATGTCTTTCCTAATTTATTGATATAGGTTTCTATATGTGAAGTGCCTGGAGACGAAGTTATAACAGTCAAAAGGTAATCTGGCTTATGAATGTCATAAATGTGGGTCAAATCTTCAAATGGCATGGTCTGACCTAAATATACAGATTTATGCTGCCTAGCTCTTGCCATGTAGTTGATAAACAATAAGCTTAATTCGTGTAGTTCATCTTCTGGTAAAAACAAAAGAAATTTCTTAGAGTGCTCATTTGGTGATACATATTGACCGTCTATCGCAACTATTAGTTTTTGCCTTATTAAATTAGAGACAAAGTGTTCTTGACCTGGGTTTATAGATCCAGTCTGCCATAATACGCCTATTTTTGATAAGAAAGGATAAATAATATTTATCATCGTTTTCTCAAAACCGATTTGAAGGATGTTAGTGGATATTATTTTTTCAAACCTTTCCTCATCTATATCCACCATGGCAATAGTAAGTGCATGAATCTGGTCAGGATACTTTAATTTCTTTTCTGTCAGCTTGATGACTTCTCGTTGAATTTCACCATCATTCATTTCGGCAATCTTCGAAATTTTAAAGCCATTGTCCTTTAACAAGGATACATTCAAGATAAGTTTCAGATCTTTATCATTATAAAACCGGATGTTGGTTTCGGTACGCTTAGGGTGAATCAATTCATAGCGCTGTTCCCAAATCCTGATAGTGTGGGCTTTAATCCCTGATAAATGTTCTAAATCTTTAATTGAAAAAGTTCCCATATTTTTTCTCCCCTGCAAAGTTACACATCATCAAATTTACTTAACTAAGCTAATAACAGAGTGTTTGACAATTTGTTCAGTTAAAAGTTATTAAATAAATTTAAAAGTGCAAAAAACAAGATTTGAGCGCCTAAAATTGCTAAACTTAATTTAAAATTTTTCTTAAGGTTCACTAAACTTAAAAGGTATTGTACTATCAATGAAACAAAAAACCATCCAACGTAGTTTCTCATTGGAATCAATTTATCATGCCAAAGCCAATAATCATACCTAATAGCTATCGGTTCAATCAATAAATCAAGTAATACCATGCCTAGCGAAGCAAATAAAATTATCAAAACCCTACTCGAGAATAAATATTGCGAAACCGCACCGAATGCATACCCTAAAACGAGCCAATTTACGCCTATTATAAGTGGAATACTTAACACTTTATAGCCCAAAGCATCCCCATACTGATATTCACCAAACAAAACACCATACTCCACCCCAAGCCACTCCGCAAACCAACCTATCAAATAGACTATTGGAAGCAAATACCATTTCCCCAAACCTTGCTTGACATGGAAATATATCAAAGTAACCCCAGTAATTAATAAATTGTACGGGGTCAATAATATAAAATACTGCCTCAATTCATCAATGGAGTATCCAATTACCCCCACAACGTGTAAAAGGATAATTAATGCCCCAGCCTGTATCTCTTTTGACTTAAAATTCATTTTCTTTGCCTTGTAGAATAACAAGCTAACTATATTAAAGTTTTACTTTTCTGGATATGATATTATATAATGTAACCATCAATATTGATTTTGATGTAGAAGACGAGTGGAAAGTTTGGATGAAAGAAATTCATATTCCTAAAGTACTCGCTTCCGGTGCTTTTTTGTCGAGCAAAATGTTTAAGCTCTTGAATGAAGTCCCTGATGCAACTGGCGCTACCTATTCTGTACAGTACTTTGCAGAAAACATGAGCCTTGTCGATGACTACCTCGCCAACAAGGCCCCTAGTTTAGTAAAAGAACATGTAGATAAATATGGCACAAAGCATGTAGCTTTTAGATCTATTTTACAGGAAGTTTGACCTAAATTATTTATTCAAAACTCAGACTGCAATTGAACCACTCACCATCAAAATCCGCATTATACTTTTTGTAAAATTCAATTGCAGGCTTATTCCAATCAAGCACCTGCCACATCATACCTGTGCACCTTTCTTTTTTTGCTTTATTAATCGTAGCATCAAAAAGTTGTTTACCAAAACCCTCTCCTCTTTTTTCTTGTGTCACTACGATATCTTCAAGGTATAATCTCTTTCCCTTCCAAGTACTATATCGATAATAAAAGATAGAAATCCCCACAATGTTTCCTTGATCTTCAGCAACAAAAAAATCAAATATAGGATTTTCGCCAAAACCATCTATTTTCATTTGAGCTACGGTATTTGTTACCTGATGAAGTTCTTTTTCATAATCAGCCAGCTCTTTTATCAATTCAAATACCGCGGGCAAATCTTTTTCTTCTCCTTTACGAATCATTCAATTATTTTTAGAGTGCATTTTTAGCAATAGGGGGAACAACTCCCATATTGTACCATGCAAATGAATATACATCTGAAACTTGTTCTATCGTTTTACTGATCGGTGTGCCTGCTCCGTGACCTGCATCAGTCTCTATTCTAATCAAAACAGGGTTCTCACCTACATGATTTTCCTGGAGTGTTGCCGCAAACTTAAAACTATGTGCAGGCACTACTCTATCATCATGATCAGCTGTAGTTACCATAGTTGCCGGATATTGTGTATTAGCTTTAAGCGCATGAACAGGTGAGTACTTTCTAAGATACTCGAACATTTCCTTAGAATCTTCAGAGGTACCGTAGTCATAAGCCCAACCTGCACCTGCAGTAAATTTATGGTAACGGAGCATATCCATAACCCCAACCGCTGGGAATGCTACCTTAGCCAAATCAGGCCTTTGCGTCATTGTAGCTCCTACCAATAAACCTCCATTTGAACCTCCGGCAATCGCTAAATAATCACTAGAAGTATATCCCTTATCAATTAAATATTCACCGGCTGCAATGAAATCATCAAAAACGTTCTGTTTCTGCATTTTGGTCCCGGCTACATGCCACTCTTCTCCATATTCTCCTCCTCCACGGATATTAGGTTGGGCATAGACTCCCCCATTCTCGAGCCAGACTAACCTAGAAGTGCTAAAACTTGGTCTTAAACTAACATTAAAACCGCCATAACCATAAAGGTAAGTTGGGTTCTTCCCGTTCAATTCAACTCCTTTTTTGTATACAATAAACATAGGCACCTTTGTCCCATCTTTACTATTGTAAAATATTTGTTCGGTTATAAAATCATCAGGATTAAAATCAACATCAGGCTTTTCGTAAAGTGTAGATTCTCCACTTACAATATCATACTTAAAAATGGAATTAGGATAAGTGAATGAAGTAAATGAATAATATAATTCAGTATCCTCTTCTTTTCCAGTAAAACCACCAGCACTACCTATACCCGGTAATTTTACTTCTCGCTCTAACTTCCCTTCCAAGTCAAATTGCATAATTTTAGTCTTGGCATCCACTAAATAATTAGCGAAAATTTTATTCCCCGCTGTATTGGCATTCAGTACATTTTCTGTTTCAGGGATTAAATCGATCCACTTTTCAGAAGTTGGGTCTGCAATATCCACAGAAACAATCCTTCCTTTTGGTGCATCCTTATTGGTAGATATGATTAATCGATCACCTTGACTTGCTAACACATAGGTATCTGCCTTGTAATGATCTTGTACCGTTACGAAATCACTTCCAGGTTTATTAAAATCTTTAATAAATAGTTTATTACCTGTAGTACTTTCAGAAGCACTAACTACTAAAAAGCGTTCATCATTAGTAATATTAGCTCCAATGTATCTATTTGGTTGATTTTCTCCTCCAAAAACCAGTTCATCTTTAGCCTGTTCTGATTTCAACCTGTGATAATACAATTTATGATACTGAGTTTTAGCGGAAAGTGCACTGCCTTCCTTAGGTTTATCATAGCTGCTATAATAAAAACCTTTGTTCCCACGCCAAGAGATTCCACTAAATTTCACATCAACCAAAGTATCTTCTACAATTACTTTACTTTCAGTATCCATTACTAGAACTTTCCTCCAATCAGATCCTCCTTCAGAAATCGAATAAGCTAACAAAGAACCATCTTTGGTAAATGAGAGACCCGCTAAAGAGACAGTTCCATCTGCAGAAAACTTATTGGGATCTAAAAAGACCTCTGCCTCTCCATCTTCGCTTGCCTTTCGGTAAAGCACTGATTGATTCTGAAGTCCATCATTCTTATAAAAATAATAATAACCACCTTCTTTGAATGGGGCAGTTACTCTCTCATAATCAAATAGTTTTTCAAGCCGCTCTTTAATCTTTTCTTTAAATGGAATTTTCTCTAAATAAGAACTAGTGACCTTATTTTGAGCTGCGACCCAACCTGCAGTTTCATTGGACAAATCATCCTCTAACCATCTATATGGATCTTTTACAGGGACACCAAAATAATTATCTTCAGTATCTCCCTTCCTTGTGTCTGGGTATTGTGAAATATCAGTCTGTTTTTGTTCAGTTCCAGTGCAAGCATATAACATACTGCCCAAAACAATTGCTATTATTGGTAATTTATTCTTCATGATAGATTCCTATAAGTTCTCTAAGTGAATCTATAAGAATCTATCTATTAAAAAAAAGAAATTTCTATCAATGGTAAGTGCTTATTTTTCAATGAAATCGAATCTCGTATAAGGCACAAGTACCTCTGGTATTTTAATCCCTTGATCGGTTTGGTTATTTTCAAGTAAAGCTGCTAGTATTCTAGGCAACGCCAAGGCACTTCCATTCAATGTATGTAACAATTCTTTCTTTTTGCCTTTTCTATATCTTAATTTCAATCGATTAGCTTGATATGTTTCAAAATTGCTTATTGAACTTACCTCTAACCATCTTTTTTGTGCTGCAGAATAAACTTCAAAATCATAGGTTATTGTTGATGTAAAACCTAAATCACCTCCACAAAGCCTTAAAATCCTATAAGGTAACCCTAATTTTTTAATAAGAGTTTCAACATGCTTCACCATTTGATCAAATGCTTCATAACTTTTCTCAGGTAAGGAAACTTGCACGATTTCAACCTTATCAAATTGATGTAACCTGTTCAAGCCCCTTACATGTGCTCCCCAACTACCTGCTTCTCTTCTAAAACAAGGCGTATGACCAGTATTTTTTAATGGAAGTTGGCTTTCATCTAAAATGACATCACGATACATATTAGTAATTGGGACTTCTGCTGTTGGTATAAGAAACAAATTATCAGCTGCAGCTTCATACATTTGACCTTCCTTATCAGGTAGTTGTCCTGTACCATATCCAGAATCTTCATTGACTAATAATGGAGGAATTACTTCATTATAGCCTGCATCATCTGCCTCATCTAAAAAGAAATTAATCAGGGATCTAACGAGTCTTGCCCCTTTCCCTTTGTAAAAAGGAAAGCCAGCTCCTGAAACTTTATTACCCAACTCAAAATCTATGATATCATATTCTTTAATTAAATCCCAATGGGGCGAAGCTTCTCCAGAAAGTTCCGGCAAAGAGTCTACTTGAAATACAATTTCATTATCTTCTTCGGTATGACCAGCAGGAACAGATTCATGGGGCACATTAGGGATATTGTATAAAAGCTCCTTTAATTGTTCTTCTGCTTCTTTGAGTTTTTCACCGGCACTTTTAGAATCCGACTTCAATTGACTAGATTTCTGCATGATCTCATTCGCCTCCTCCTTCTTTCCTTCTTTCATTAAGAGCCCAATCTGCTTAGCAAAAGCATTTGCTTCCGACAGTAATGAGTCTTGTTCTTGTTGAAAATTCCTGCGGCTTTCATCAACAGAAATAACTTCCTTCAATTTCTCCATAGCATCCTTAATGCCACGTTTTTGAAGTCTTTCACTATAATCTTCTAAGTGCTCTCTTATATTTGAAACTAACAGCATGTTTGTCAATTAAATTTAAGCAAAGTAAACACTTAAATTCCTTATAAAAAACCAATTTAGCAAGATAGAAAACTATATTACCAAAGAATTATAGCTAATAATTTGGGAAATACTCGTGCATATCATATCATTGCATGATCATATCAATTTTGACTTCCCAAGAGAGAGGTCATTTCAAAATAATTTTCAAAAAAATCCGATAGATTAAATTTTAATTCTTTCGTTATAAAGTCGAATTTTCACACAATTTTTTATGTATAATATTGATGATTTGAACATTAAGCTTCTGTCTGAGCTAAGAGAAATATCAGACGGCTTAGGGATGAAAAACTACAAAAAACTTCCTAAAAAAGACCTTGTCTATGCTATTCTTGAACACCAGGCAGTTATGCCAGATAGTGAGATTCAAAAAGTGAAAGACAAAGTGGTCTCAGAAAAAGCTGAAAAGCCTGTAGATTCGCAAGAAAAAGGTAATCAAGAAAATAAACCAAAGTCTACTACAGACAGTAAACCGGCAAAGAAAAAGCCCAGAAAAAGAGAAAACGTTACTGAGGTAGCAGAGAAATCTCCTTCTCCTAAAAAAGAAGATAACAGCGAGGCTTCTTCTAAAAAAGAAAATCCTGCAGACAAAAAGTCTCAAAATACTAATGCAGGTACCCAAGAAGAGAATAAGAAACAAGAAGAGAATAAGAGAGAAGACAAGCCACAAAGGGAAGACAAACCTCAAAGGCAAGATCATAAAACCAAAAAAGCACAGTATAATGCAACTGTGAGGGAGTTTGATGGGTTAATAGAAAATGAAGGGGTGCTGGAAATCATGCAAGATGGTTACGGTTTCTTAAGATCAAGTGACTATAATTACTTGGCAAGTCCTGATGACATTTATGTTTCCCCTAGCCAAATCAAGCTTTTTGGACTTAAAACTGGAGACACAGTCAATGGTCAAATAAGACCTCCTAAAGATGGTGAAAAGTATTTTGCCTTGTTAAGGGTAAGTTCTGTTAATGGAAAAACAACAGAAGAAATACGTGATAGAATTTCATTTGAATATTTGACACCTCTTTTCCCTGAAGAAAAATTAAACTTAAGCACTAAGCCTAACAATTATTCGACTAGAATACTTGATCTTTTCGCCCCGATAGGAAAAGGGCAAAGAGGAATGATTGTAGCGCAGCCTAAAACAGGAAAAACTGTATTGCTTAAAAATGTAGCTAATGCAATAGCAGAAAATCATCCTGAGTGTTATTTAATGATTCTCTTAATAGATGAAAGACCTGAAGAAGTAACTGACATGGCTAGAAGCGTAAAAGCAGAAGTAATTGCTTCTACTTTTGATGAGCAAGCAGACAGACACGTTAAAGTGGCCAACATGGTCTTAGAGAAAGCTAAGAGAATGGTTGAGTGTGGTCATGATGTAGTAATTCTATTAGATTCCATCACAAGACTAGCCAGAGCACACAATACAGTAGTTCCATCATCCGGAAAAATTCTTTCTGGTGGTGTGGATGCAAATGCTCTTCACAAACCTAAAAGATTTTTTGGTGCTGCTAGAAATGTAGAAAATGGAGGCTCACTCACCATTATTGCAACTGCACTTATAGAAACTGGTTCCAAAATGGACGAAGTAATCTTTGAAGAATTCAAAGGTACGGGTAACATGGAGCTTCAGTTAGACAGAAAATTATCTAATAAGCGAGTTTACCCTGCTATAGATGTTCCTGCTTCCGGTACAAGAAGAGAAGATCTATTAATGGATAAGGATGAGCTATCAAGAGTTTGGATATTAAGGAAGTTCATGTCTGACATGAATTCTTCTGAGTCTATGGAATTCTTATTACAGCGCATGAGAGGAACTGTTAATAATGAAGAGTTCTTGATTTCAATGAATGGATAATTACAATTCCATTTTTCATAAAAAAAGGTTTCTCCATGATGTAGAAACCTTTTTTTATGATTTAATCAGTGAAGACAAAATAAATTAAACCCGAATGATGCATTAGACTTTTAAGAGAAAATCATAAATGACTGTTAGTTATGGTTTGCATCATTCGGGTTAAACATTAATTATAGCGTTATTTACCATCTACGTAGTCTTGCAGGTAGCTATACTTTTCTGTTAATTCGCCGTTTTCTGCAATTGTTGCATTTTTAATAATATTTCTGTCATCATTACCCAAGAGTCCTGGCAGTACATTGTCCTTCAACATTTGACCAAAATCAGTTGATGCATTCCTGGGGAGCTCACAAGGTAAGTTATCTACAGCCATCACAGTAATATTTCCCTCATCTGTAAACGCTGGTTCTACTTTATCTTGAGTAGGGTTATAATCATAAATGGGATCATCTATCGTACTTGGTTTTTTAGTAGAGGGTATTGACCCTTCAATGTCACAAGTAATATCAGCAACTACTTTGATATTAAAATCACTCTTCAAGACGTCTTCCGCTTTGAAAAGAACTGGAGCACTTGGATTCCAATAAGCAGAAGCAATTAGTACATCGGCAGCCTTAGCATACTTCAAAAAATCACCTTTATATAAACTAGGCTGCTTATAAAATTCTTCTCGATTAAAATTACCTTCTTCTTTTCGCAGATGGTAATCCCTACTACTCAGTTGAGTAAATACAGGCTCATCAAATCTTTCTTCAGTAAATTCAGCTGGGCTAACTTTTCTAATCCCCATCCCATACAAGACCTCCATAGCCCCTTTAGCTACTCTCCCACCTCCAGTAATGACTATCTTAATTTTAGGGAGTGCTACTTTTGCATACTCAGTCTTTAAATCTTCAAGGTCAAGACAGTCACTAGCTCTCCTTAAGTGAAACAAATTATATCTTTTTCCATAGCTCCATATTCCATTATAAGCCCCTACAATCCCTGCATATCTACCAAAGGCAATTATTCTTTGACCATTTTCATCAACTAATGTTTCATAATCAATTAATCTAATCTTTTTATCAAGTATAGTTCTTAACAATTCTCTATTGTAAGGCTGTTTTTTTATGGTGTGAGAAAAAAAGAAATAGGTTTTTTCAGCAAGCAACTCCGGGATAGGCACTTCTTTGACTCCTAAAATCACTTCACAATCAGAAAGGTCATCCGCCATTTTTACACCTGTATTTTCATATGAGGAATCAGGGTAACACCTTATTTCACTGGGCTGACAAACCACATCAACATTAGGAAATTTGCTTTCCACTCCTTTTGCCTGATCAGGATTTAATGCGACTCTTTTATCTATGGGAATTTTACCTTCTTTGACAATGCCTATTTTCATGCTCACTATTTTTGGTGGAAATTTACATTGATTCTTTCAAAAAATATAACTTCTTAGGTTTGTTGGTTAATTCCTTTAATAAAAAATCAATTTGTCTAATGAACCAACCCAGACCCAAGGGTACGGGGTATCTATGGGCAATAATTTAATGATCGACTCAAGAGTCGGGGCGTCCGGCCAGGGGAATTAATATCCCTTAGGGATTAAAAGGCTTCTAAGAACTATAATTGAATCTTGTAAGTTATAATTTATCTCAAAGTCAACAAGTATTAGAATTAAGTAATAATTATTTGGATGGAGTTACAACATTTTTATCTCATCGTTTTATGGGGCGTTTATTACGCAATGCATAGTGCGTTGGCCAGTGATCTTTTAAAAACGTTTCTTTTGAAGAAAAAAGTAAGTCTAAATACTTGGAGGGTAATTTATTCTTTCATTTCAGTAATAGGTTTAATTCTAATCTTTTATAGAATGGCCACTGTATCTGATTGGCGATTTTGGCCAGAGAATATTCCCACAAAATTAACGAGTATGGTATTGACAACTTATGGCCTAATATTGATCAGGATTATTTTTAAAGGCCAATCAATCAAGCATTTTTCATCAAAGGACGATCGGTTTAATCAGTATGAAAAGCTAATCACCACCCAAATCTATTCCAAAGTGAGGCACCCTCTCTATAGTGCCACACTGCTGATCATGATAGGTATGTTTCTTTTTATTCCTAAGGTAAGTACCCTAATAGCACTAAGCACTACCATTTGCTACTTATTCGTTGGCATTTATTTTGAAGAAAGAAAGCTAATTAAAAAATATGGAGAGACCTACTTGAATTATAAAGACAAAGTGCCTGCAATCATTCCAAAAATCTGGTAACTATAGATCTTCCCTATCTCTTAATTTCTTATCGTCTACATTCTTATTTAAGAAATCATTGATTTTATCAATATCATAAGTGGTCTTTAGTTCACCAAAGGTATCTACAGTAATATCAAAACCATCTAACTCAGGATTAACCTTTAATTCTTTGTTATTCTTTCTTTTCCTCGGCATAATTATTCTTTTATGTTCCCTTCAAGGGTACTCAAAGCCACAAGAATCCTCTCAGAAGTCTCTACTTTACCCAGCACTTCAATGATTTGCATTAAATCTGGTCCACCACCCTGTCCTGTGACAGCAAGTCTTAGAGCTTGCATTACCCTTCCTATATTTATACCGTTTTCTTCAAGAATTTGTTCTAATAAAACTTTTGCTTCTGTCGCCGAGAATACCTGGTGATCCAATAATGGAAGTCTTTTAGCATACTCATCTAGAATATTTACTGCTTCTCTCGTCCATTTTTTCTTCACAACTTTTTCTACATAAGAGTCTGGCCGATTCAAAAATGTTAGGGCAATATTTTTAAGATCTCCACTAAATGTGATTCTTTCCCTTAGCATCTCCGCAATTATTTCTAGCCTGGCTTTATCCAAATCAATAGAATCTTCTTTCAATTGTGAATCAAGCATATTGATCAATTCTTTTGAGGATTTAGCTTTTAAATATTGTTGATTGTACCACTTAGCCTTCTCAATATCAAATTTAGTCCCTGCTTTATTTACTCTTTCTAAAGAGAAAGCCTCAATTAACTCGCTTTGATCAAATAACTCTTGTTCCGTTCCAGGGTTCCATCCAAGAAAAGCAATAAAGTTGCTTAATGCATCAGGTAAATATCCTGTCTCCCTAAAGCCAGAAAAAGACTCTTCGTTTCCTTTTCCATCTGGAAATGAACCTTGTATTGGAAATACTGGAAATCCTAGCCTATCACCATCTCGCTTACTCAATTTTCCATTTCCATCTGGTTTCAACAAAAGTGGCAAATGAGCAAATTTTGGCATAGTATCTTGCCATCCTAAGTATTTATATAATAGCACATGTAAAGGCGCTGAAGGCAGCCATTCTTCACCTCTTATGACATGGGTAATCTTCATTAAATGATCATCCACCACATTTGCTAAGTGATAAGTAGGCATTCCATCAGATTTCATCAACACCTTGTCATCCAAGGTAGAAGAATGCACCATTACCCAGTCCCTAACTATATCATGAAGTCTTACTTCTTCTTTGGCCGGAATTTTAACACGAATAACATAGGGTTCATTATTGGCCAGTTTTGCTGCTACTTCTTCTTTAGATAAAGTTAAAGAATTCTTCATCTGCATCCGAGTGATTGCATTGTATTGAGGATTGGCTACTTTTGCATTCTGTAACCTCTCTCTCATTTCGTCCAACTCTTCTGCTGTATCGAAAGCATAATAAGCCTTATCATCTGCCAGTAATTGATCGGTATATTGCTTATAAATACCTTTTCTTTCTGACTGTCTATATGGCCCAAAACTACCCTCGTTCCACGGACTTTCATCCAAATGAATACCCGCCCATTCTAAAGATTCTTTGATATATTGTTCTGCCCCATGAACGAAACGTTTTTGGTCTGTATCTTCTAGTCTTAGAATCATACTACCTTTCATCTTCTTAGCAAAAAGAAAATTATATAGTGCCGTTCTAACTCCGCCTATGTGTAATGGTCCTGTTGGACTCGGTGCAAATCTTACTCTTATATCTTCACTCATTGTTGCCAGTTCTAATAAATAGAAGGCAAATCTAGTGAAATAATTAAGAGTATAGAACTATCTAGCCTACTGCGATACAGGAAATTTCAACGTTTACATTTTTTGGTAGTTTACTTACTTCTACAGTTTCTCTAGCTGGAGGGTTTTCATCAAAATATCCACCGTAAATGGCATTTATTTTACCAAAATCATCCATGTTCTTTATAAAAATTGAACACTTAACGATATGTTGAAAACCTAAACCTGCTTCTTGTAAAACTGCTGATAAGTTTTTCATTACCATTTTAGCCTCATCCTCAACACCAGTTGTAACCAATTCTCCGGAAACAGGATCCAATGGTATTTGACCCGAAACATAAAGTGTATTACCAGCTTTAACAGCTTGATTATATGGCCCTATTGGGGCTGGAGCATTTTTAGTGTTTATTATTTCTTTCATGACTTATTCTACTGTTACAGATTTTGCTAAATTTCTAGGCTGATCAACATTACACCCTCTTAGAACAGCTATGTAATAAGAAAGTAATTGCAATGGGACAACAGAAACTAGCGGCATAAATGCCTCATGGGTAGCTGGAACTTCAATTACAAAGTCAGCCATTTTCGGGATTAAAACATCTCCTTCAGTAACTACCGCTATTACAACTCCTTTTCGTGCTTTGACCTCCTGAATATTAGAAACTACTTTATCATAAGAACTATCTCTAGTGGCAATAAAAACCACTGGCATCTCTTCGTCTATTAATGCGATAGGCCCATGTTTCATTTCTGCTGCGGGGTATCCTTCTGCATGTATATAGGAAATTTCTTTTAATTTCAGTGCCCCTTCTAGCGCAACTGGAAAATTATACCCCCTACCTAGATATAGAAAATTCTTGGCGTCCTTAAAAAGATCTGAAATCAGTTCAATTTTCTGACTTGATTCTAAAACTCGTTTGACTTTATTTGGGATACTTTTCAGTTCATGTAAAAACTCCCGGTATTTCCTGTCAGTAATGGTTCCTTTGTTTTTAGCCACCCTAAGCGCAATCATCGAAAGCACAGTTAATTGTGCTGTAAAAGCTTTCGTACTTGCTACTCCTATTTCTGGCCCAGCATGAAGATAGGCTCCTTCATGAGATGTTCTGGCAATAGATGATCCAACTGTATTAACAATACCAAAAATGATAGCCCCTTTTTTCTTTGCTAGTTCTATAGCTGCTAGGGTATCCGCTGTTTCTCCTGATTGAGAGATAGCTAAAACAACATCTCCCTTTTTAATGACAGGGTTTCTATATCTAAATTCTGAAGCGTATTCTACCTCAACAGGTATTCTACAAAACTCTTCAAATATGTATTCCGCAACAAGCCCAGCGTGCCAAGAAGTACCACACCCAACAATAATAATTCTTTCTGCATTTATCAATTGGTCTGCATACTCCCTAATACCTCCCAGTGTCAAAATTCCTTCTTCGGCATTTAATCTACCTCTCATTCCATCTGTTATAGACTGAGGTTGTTCAAATATTTCCTTGAGCATAAAATGCGCATAACCACCTTTTTCAATAGTCTCCAACTCCATATCAACTATCTGAATATAGGGATTTAATTGCGCGTCTTTTGTGTCTTTGATCAAGAACTCATCGTCCGTGATAATCGCAATTTCCTCATCGTTTAGATATACTACTTCATTGGTATATTCAATAATAGGAGTGGCATCTGAAGCAAGGAAATACTCCCCTTTTCCAATACCAATTACCAAAGGACTCCCTTTTCTAGCAGCAACCAATTTTCTTGGCTCATCTTCTGACATTACAGCTATAGCATAGGCACCTATAACCTGTGTTAGTGCTATTCGAACTGCATTCTCTATAGTGCCATCGGTATTTGAAAGAATGTCTTGGATAAAGGTAATTAAAACTTCTGTGTCAGTATCACTCTTAAATGTATATCCTTTGCTAGTCAGCTCCTTCTTTAAAGAACCATAATTTTCAATTATCCCGTTATGAATAATAGATAATTTTCCATCAGAAGATCTATGAGGGTGGGCATTAATATCACTTGGTTCACCATGTGTAGCCCATCTTGTATGCCCAATACCTATAGTTCCTTTTAAGGAATCCGCTGCTTTACCTATATGTTTTTCAAGATCAGCAACCTTCCCTTGTTTCTTATGAACTACGATTCCGTCTTGCTGAATAGCTACCCCAGCACTGTCGTACCCTCTATACTCAAGTCTTTTTAGACCTTTAACAATTATCGGATATGCTGGTCTATTACCAAAATAAGCTACAATTCCGCACATAAAACATTTCTTTTTCTAATTAAGTACTGTGTAAAAAACTCTTAATTTAATCCCATTCCTGAAAAAGCTTGTCTGCCTGTTAGAACTTGCTGTGATAGGCATCATAACTAAAGATTGGGGAAGGAGTTCCTCTACATTTTCATTTTCAATGAGAAGTTGCGTAAAAACCGTCATATCCCCTAAAATTGAAAATTGGTCATCATCTAACAATCCAGTCAAAGGGGTATCTACTCCATTGGGACTTAACCCCAAATAACTGTCATTTGTCAATACGATATTATTTCTAGCATTTATCCTAGCACCACTCCCGTTGATCTCACCTTCTTCGTTTCCAAAAAGGTATAAAAGATTTCTTGAAAAAGTTTCAAACTCAGAAGTATCAGAAGGGTCTATTGGCATCACTAATTCCGCTGAAATAATGTTGATATTATTTTCCGCCCCCATTCTTCTAGCTGTAAAAAATTCAAACACTTCCCTTAGTTCAATCCTTGGTAAAATCCCTGTTAAAGGGTTCATGAAAACTAACTCACCTAAACCATCTTCTATTAATTCTGATTCATCTCCAGTCACGCCAGAAAAAACAGTACTATTTGATCTATCGGTGGACACATAATTATAGCCAGTTTCACCAGCCATTGTTAGCATAAAAGATAGAGAGTCTTCAGTAGGGGTCTGATAATACAGCATAATATTTGACAACATGGTATTTGTCAAAAACGCAATTAAAGATTCACTATCATCAGTAGTAGTAAATGCCAAAGGATTAATAGTTCCATCAAGAAAAATAGGCAAACCACTTTCCTCTAAATCCCTTAATCTTTCAAGTAGATCTACTCCAAACTCATCATTCAACCTAAAGGATAGAACACTATCTACAGTGGGATTTACGGTAAACGAAACCCTTCCTATCTCAGAACCTTCTATTATCTGTCCTTTCTCATCTGATTCTATAACTGCAGCAGGGAAAATAGGATCTTCTATTTGACTAACAGAGAGCTCATGCGTCTGAATTCCGTTAGTACTCGCAAAGAAATTACTAAAATCATAAGCTAGATTAAGCACTATAGAATCTAGTACGACTCCTTGCTGAGGAAAACCTCTCCCTACTATTACATTATAACCACGATAGCCCTCAGCAGTTACCTGACCAAAGATCTCATCTGAAAACCTCCCAGTCAATATATGGGTATCTTCATCTGTCCTTATACTGTCTAGAAAAATATTAGATGAGGGTAAAGTAAATTCTTGAAATTCTATTTGAAGTCTATCTTCAGCGGGGTTGATGTTTGAACCTAGTTCATTTTCTTCTTCACATGAGAAAAAAGCAAAGGCTAAAAATGGTATTAGCCCCAGCACTTTTTTATCCAACAAGTTCATTATATAAATTATAGTATGAATCTAAAAAGTTATCGTCTTTTTCTATAGTATCTACTTTATCTTGATCAGAGATCTCTGCTAATAACTGATTAAAACTATCATCTGTTTCATCGTTTGCGTTGATAACAGTATCTGCATATTCCATTCCTAGTTTTATAAAACCTTCGTAATCGGCAGTTTTAAGAGGGTGCAACATGCTATCTTCAATATCAATCATTTTTACTTTGTCGATTAAATCATCGCCAAATTTATGTGTAAACCTATTATCATATACCGTAAAAACACTTTTACTCTCTTTGAATATAGGGTCATTTTTATAAGTTGTCTTAAGATAAAGTGGAATTAAACTTGTCATCCAATCATTACAATGAACGATATCTGGAGACCATCCTAATTTCTTCACTGTCTCTAAAACGCCTTTACAGAAGAATATTGCTCTTTCATCATTATCTTCATAAAAATTATCTTCTTTGTCAAAGAATACTGACTTTCTATGGAAGTAATCTTCATTATCAATAAAGTAAACCTGTAATTTTGCATTTGGAATTGATGCCACTTTAATAATAAGTGGCTTCTCTTCATCACCAACTGATATGTTGATACCGGAGAGCCTCACAACTTCATGTAATCTATTCTTACGCTCATTGATCAAACCAAACCTTGGCACTAAAATCCTTATCTCCATTCCTCTTTCTTGCATTCCTTGTGGAAGCTTTCTCACGAAATCTGCTACCTCTGTTGTTTTTAAGAATGGATTTATCTCATTTGCAACATATAGGATTCTTAGATTCGACATATAATGTGTGGGTTTAATTAAAATTGACCTCAAAATTACACTTTTTTTCGCGTTTTATCAATATTTATACTTTCATAACATTAGCTTTACACCTCCTTTCCTTATTTACAAATGCAAATTTTTAACAAAATAATGCCTCTTAAATCTTTTTTATCAATAAAAAGAAAGGCGAACTTGAAGATTGGATTAATCCCTACTATGGGTGCATTACATGAAGGACACCTTATCCTGATAAGAAATAGTCTTTCTATATGTGATGTTACTGTGGTAAGCATTTTTGTGAATCCGACTCAATTTAACAACGCAGAGGATTTTAAAAAATATCCAAAAACTTTATCAGAAGACATAGAATTATTAGAAAACGAAGGTGTCGATTTATTATTTAATCCAGATAATAGTGAAATGTATCAACAACCTAGTCAATTGAATTTCCAATTTGAGAGGATCGGTTCGATACTTGAAGGGAAATTTCGTCCTGGTCATTTTAGTGGGGTTGGTCTCGTAGTGTCTAAGTTATTTAATATCATAAGGCCTCATGTGGCATTTTTTGGCCAAAAAGATCTTCAACAAGTCGCAGTAATAAAGAAATTGAATGAAGAATTGTTATTTGGATTAGAAATCCAAACAATTGCAACAGTAAGAGAAGCTAACGGTCTTGCCCTATCCTCAAGGAACAAACGGCTAAGTAAATCTCATAAAGCTCTTGCTCCTATCCTGTATAAAACCATGCAGGAAGCTAAGACAAAATTATTGTCTGGTGAAAGTATTGAAAAGACAATTTCTTCCTCAAAAAAATCTATCTTGTCCCAAGGCTCTTCTATAAAATTGGAGTATTTCGAAATAGTTGATAGCAATGAATTAACACCTGTTAAAGAGATCTCAGAACATAAAGAAATATCAATTTGTGTGGCAGCACATTTTGGAGAAGTAAGGCTAATAGATAATTTGTTCTTATTTTCGCGCTAATTAAGGAAAATATGCAGATAGAAATATTAAAATCAAAAATACACAGGGTAAAAATAACCCAAGCAGAATTACATTATGTTGGTTCCATCACTATTGATGAGGATCTCATGGATGCTGCCAATCTAATTGCAAATGAAAAGGTGCAAATCGTCAATATTAATAACGGTGAGAGATTAGAAACCTACGTCATCAAAGGAAAAAGAGGAACAGGTGAAATTTGCATGAACGGCCCTGCTGCTAGACGAGTACAAATAGGTGATATTGTCATTATTATCTCATATTGCAGTTTACCGATAGATGATGCAAAAAAATATGAGCCAATTGTAATTTTTCCGGGTAATGAGAATAAATTGGTTTCTTAGTGAAGTTTTCTAAAAGTTCCTTCTTATCTATTCTAAAATATATTATTACGCTATCAGTTGCTGCTGGCTTACTTTGGACTGTTTTCAGAAAAGTAGATTGGGAGGAATTTGCAGACAACTTACTCAAGGTAGATTACTCATGGGTAATTGCCTCCATGATACTCTCTTCAACGAGCTATCTTGCAAGGGCTTACAGATGGACATTATTAATCAATCCATTTGGTTATCGACTAAAAACAGGCAGAGCATTATTAGGAGTATTTACGGGGTATTTAGTCAATCTAGCATTACCAAGAGTCGGTGAAGTGACAAGGTGTGCAGTTCTTAACAAAAATGACGGAATTCCAATTCCCTTGTCTATTGGCACAGTAGTTACCGAACGTATTTTTGATCTTTTAATGCTAATTGTTTTCTTTGGGCTCACTTTTATTTTTGAATTTGATATACTCTATCGGTTTTTTGAAGAGTTGTTTTCAAAAATACAGAACCCAGAGAATTTAATTTATATAGTACTAGGCATTGGTCTTGTTATGATAGTTATCTATCTTCTATTTAGAAAAGCCATCAATCGGTTTTTATCAAATTCAACCTTAGCGAAGAAAATCATCACATTCATTAAAGGCTTATGGCAAGGTTTTTTATCATTTAAAAAAATTGAGAATAAAATAGGCTTTATTGTTTCTACTATTTTAATCTGGATCGCCTATTTTCTCATGACTTATTTGATTACTTTCTCAATGCCTGAGACTGAAAACCTAGGTGTTTTGGCAAGCATGAGTATGTTAGTAGGAGCAGGTGTTGCCTTGGCGATCCCAGTACAAGGGGGCTTTGGAACTTATCATTTAATTATTACTATTTTATTGACATTTTATGGCCTCCATGAAAAAGACGGTACTTTTTTCGCAACACTTCTACATACGTCTCAGATTATTGTAACTTTTCTTTTTGGAGTCATTAGTATTATCATTTCCTTATTGATTAAAAGAAGGTCTAATGCCAAACACGCAGGGTAAAATACATGAATTAGATAATCTTTTAGCTCTAGTTGAAAAGTGGAAGATGAACGGGGAACGGATAGTCTTTACAAACGGATGCTTTGACATTGTTCATTTAGGTCACATCGACTATTTGGAGAAAGCTAGAAACTTGGGACAAAGATTGATTGTTGGTATAAATTCTGATGATTCCGTTAAACATTTAAAAGGAAATTCCAGGCCGGTGGTGGTTGAATATGCCAGGCTAAGGATGATTTCTGCAATGGAGTTTGTGGATGCAGTTATTTTATTCGATGAAGAAACGCCTGCTGTCCTCATCAAAAATATTTTACCTGACATACTCGTCAAAGGTGATGATTACACAATTGACAACATTGTAGGGGCAGATATTGTTATTAAAAATGGAGGCTCAGTAAAAACTATTGAATTAGTTAAGGGGTATTCTACGTCAAATATTATTAAATTTATAAAAAATATTTAAGATAAAATCAGTATGTACTTAATTATTATAATTGGTACAATGATCGCTAGTTGGGCGGTTAGTGCCAGATTAAAAAGTAAATTCAAGAAATATTCAAAAACTCCAATCGGCTCAGGCCTTAGTGGAAAAGAAATTGCGGAAAGAATGTTAAGGGATAATGGTATCCATGATGTGCAAGTCATGTCAGTTCCTGGACAATTGACAGATCACTATAATCCTGGGAATAGAACCGTGAATTTAAGCCCTGAAGTTTATGCAGGCAGGTCTGCAGCATCAGCGGCTGTGTCTGCCCATGAGTGTGGTCATGCGATCCAACATGCTAGGTCTTACAGTATGCTGGAATTTAGATCCACTTTGGTTCCTGTCCAAAATGTTAGTGGAAGGATATTAAATGGTGTTTTTATGATTTTGATGTTTGGTTCTATGATCTTGCCAAACCTTATTCCCATGAATCTAGCCATTCTAATAATCATTGGATGTTATTCTGTCTTTACCCTATTTGCCTTTGTAACCTTGCCTGTTGAGTTTGATGCAAGCAAGCGAGCATTGGCTTGGATAAAGGATAGAGGTGTGGTTAATCCAGAAGAATATGATATGGCTAAAGATGCCTTAAAATGGGCTGCTATGACTTATGTAGTTGCAGCATTAGGGTCTTTAGTTCAATTGCTCTATTGGATTATGGTCTATTTGGGAAGATCCAGTGATTAAAATAGATCAATAAAAAACTTGAAAGGATTTGAACAATTTGGTTCAAATCCTTTTTTTATCTTTGTATTCTTTAAAACGTAATAAATAAACAAATTCCATATAATGAATTTTGAGTTAACAGAAGAGCAAATAGCTGTGAGAGATGCTGCTAGGGATTTTGCTCAAACAGAACTACTTCCAGGGGTTATTGAAAGGGATGACAAACAGTCTTTTCCTGCTGAGCAAATCAAAAAAATGGGTGAGCTTGGCTTTATGGGAATGATGGTAGATCCTAAATATAATGGCGGTGGAATGGACACCATTTCTTATGCATTAGCCATGGAAGAAATTTCCAAAATAGATGCTTCTGCTTCTGTCTGTATGTCAGTAAACAATTCACTCGTATGCTGGGGTTTAGAAAAGTACGGAACTGAAGAACAAAAACAAAAATATTTAACCAAGTTAGCTACCGGTGAAATAATTGGTGCATTTTGTCTTTCTGAACCTGAAGCAGGGTCTGATGCTACCTCACAAAGGACAACCGCGGAAGACAAAGGAGACCATTACTTAGTAAATGGGACAAAAAATTGGATTACAAATGGCAGCACGGCTTCAGTTTACTTGGTAATCGCTCAAACTGATCCTGAGAAGAAACATAAGGGAATAAACGCCCTTATTGTAGAAAAAGACATGGATGGCTTTATCGTTGGTAAAAAAGAGGATAAATTGGGAATTAGAGGTTCAGACACTCATTCTTTAATGTTTACTGATGTTAAAGTTCCTAAAGAAAATAGAATAGGCGACGATGGCTTCGGGTTCACCTTCGCGATGAATACCTTAAATGGAGGTAGAGTAGGTATTGCCTCGCAAGCATTAGGAATAGCTTCAGGAGCATATGAATTAGCCTTGAAGTATTCCCAAGAAAGAAAAGCATTCGGCAAGGAGATTTTTCAACACCAAGCAATTGCATTCAAATTAGCTGACATGGCAACAGAAATAGAAGCTGCAAGAATGTTAGTAATGAAAGCTGCTTATCTAAAAGATGCTAAAAAAGACTTCTCTCAAGCAGGGGCAATGGCTAAATTATATGCCTCCAAAGTAGCCATGGACACGACTGTTGAAGCGGTTCAAATTCATGGCGGATACGGCTTTGTGAAAGAATACCACGTGGAGAGGTTAATGAGAGATGCTAAAATCACTCAGATATACGAAGGGACTTCAGAAATACAAAAAATTGTAATCTCCAGAACATTATTAAAATAATCTAATCCCTACTTTAAGGTTTTTTGAACACAAGGTTTGTTATTCACTATATTTAATATTAGTTTTATCCAACAAATCTTGTGTTTAGTATCGTTTTTTCACTTTAAAGTATAATTCCCACAAATGGAGGATTACAATAAGATCATAGAATCGTTATCTGTCAGGTACGTAAAAGCTAAAAATATTACTATTTTAAACTCTGTAGCGGTTAAAAACAATTACGATGTTGAGAATACTATCTTACTTGTTAACAAAGGACAAGTAAGTTATGGGCCTGATAAAAACGTAGTGAATGAAGGGGAAATACTTTTTATGCCTGGAGGAAAGATGCTTTCAATTACTTATGGCAGTGGGGTTTCTGATGCATTGACTAAAGATGATTTTTTAAATGTAAAAGAACGTTATTTCGAAACACAAGAAGTTATATCTAATGGCCCAGAGGAAAGTTTCTGCTATGTTTCTTTTGATGCCAAGGTTTTTGATTCAGTTAATTTTTTCGCTTCTCTTGATCTTCCTCCTTTCATAATTAAAGAAGATAATATTTTAGGACTACTCATTAAAGAGGTGGTAAGAGAAAATTTTGCCAGTCTGCCAGGAAAAGCAAGGTTAATCAAGATACAGACCGAAAGACTGGTTGTAGAACTCATTAGATATATTATTACTAAAAGGTTGTTTGTTGAGGAATTCGCAACAAATAGCACCTATTTTAAAGACCCCCGACTGATTGATATATTTGGTTTCATCAAAGAAAACTTAGGGGAAGACCTATCAAATAAAGTCTTAGCTAATGTAGCCAATGTATCGGAAGATTATGTAGGGCAGTACTTTAAGATGTTAACAGGTATTAATCCTCAGGATTATATTGAGTACCAAAGAATGGAAATGGCTGTTAACTTGCTGAGAACTTCCAAGAAGAGTATCAGAGAAATTGGAAAAGTAGTAGGCTATAAAGACACTGCTTATTTCTGCAGACGTTTTAAAATGATGTTTGGTATTCCTGCCGGAAAAATGAGAAGAAGAGAGTCTTTAATTAATATTTAGAAATAAAAGCTCAAAATCATACAGGGAAATTTTCTTTTAAAATTAGGATGAATGGGGGTTGCCCTAAATAATTTCGTGAATTCAGATATATGCCTCAGGAAAAACTTCACAAATTAATCTTTTTCTATTTTAGATAGAATAATTGGCACCAGTGCTGTTAATAGCCTAAATATTAATTTCTTACTAGC
Source organism: uncultured Cyclobacteriaceae bacterium (assembly GCA_937958005.1). GTDB lineage: Bacteria > Bacteroidota > Bacteroidia > Cytophagales > Cyclobacteriaceae > JANSWY01. The sequence goes on along the minus strand of CALGOB010000080.1, from coordinate 35,000 downwards.
AAGCCCTCCTAATACTGATTGATTAACTGTTTTATTTGATTTGGGTCTCTTATCGTTTTTTTTTGAAGGACCTAAAAGTTTATAAGTACCATAAGTTACCAATCCACTAACTGCTGCAATACCTATTATCTTAAAAAGCCTTTTTTCAAAATCATCCGTTACAGAATTAAGCTCTGATCTCAACTGCTTCTCCTGTTTCAGCAACTCTTTTTTATGTCTATTCATCTTCTAAAAATGATTCTTTGATAACCTCTTTCAATTTACCAGATTTGGCTAATCTAATTACAATAATAAAGAGTATAAAATAGACAAAGCTAACAACGATATAACCCAAAAAATTGCTATTAATTACTTCATTCAGATAAATAGCAAAACCAAAGCTGAGAAAAAAGCAGAATATCCCTAAAAAAAACAGAACCAAAATTAAAGCAAATACACCTGCAATAACGGCTGATAACTGATCAGCCATTTCGTTTTTAACAATATCTAAACGTACTTTTATGTACTTAGAAATTGCATCTATAAACTGGTCTATCTTAAGTATCTTAGGCAAAGTGCTATTGTTCTTTTGAAAAAACGAAGATAGTTAGAAGTTAGCTATCAGAAAAGTCTTTATAACCTTTCTACACTCCCTTAGAGTTTAATTTACCCTGATTCCCAAAAACAAGTCCCTCTTTTATGGTTACTATCTAATGTTATAAATAAATATAATTTACTGTTAATGTCTTGTTAATCTCCTTTAAACTACTCAATAATTCTGTTGACTTTAATTAGTTTTGCATAGAAATTATGACATTATTAAAATTTTATTATAATGAGTAGATTGAAATTAAATTTATTAGCACTGGGAGTATTTGGTATATTCACTTTCAGTTGCTCAAACGCTGAGCTTGAATCAAGGCTCGCGAAAGTAGAAGGGGAAGTTGCAGAATTAAAAGGCAAAGGCAATGTAGCTCCAGCTCCTATTGCAAATAAAACTCCTACAGCACCAGCTCCTGAAGTAAAGCCTGATGGGCCATTGCCTGAATTTAAGTTTGAAGAAACTGCTTATGATTTTGGTAACATCAATGAAGGAGATGTTGTAGAACACGTATTTAAGTTTTCAAACACTGGTCAAGCACCTTTAATTATTTCAAATGCCGCTGGATCTTGCGGATGTACTATTCCAAAATGGCCAAAAGAACCTATTCCAGTTGGTGGAACAGGTGAAATCTTGGTACAATTCAATAGTAAAAACAAACCAGGTGTACAGCAAAAGACAGTGACTATCACTTCTAATACTTACCCTAAAATCACTAAGTTGAACATTAAGTCTTTGGTAGCTGCACAGCCTAAAACAAATGGTCCTAGCTAAGAAAATTTAATTATTCAGCAAAATTGAACAAACCCGCCTCAGTGACTTCGCAAATAAGCTTGAGTGTTCGCGGAAGAGCTGGTGATGGCCGATTAAGGATTTAATATCCCTTGGAGATAAAAGCATAGAAAGTCTTTGCAAATCGTATAAATGATTTGTGAAGGCTTTTTTCATTTAACAGAAGAAGGGACAAATATTAGGTATTAACTTTTAATATCCCCTGATTGATCAGAAGCATGGGTTTTAATGTCTTATAAATAGAAATATCTCTTGATCGCTTGCTACCTGATCTAATACCTATTACTTTCGCACTAAAAAAACACATAATGTATAGTAGTATATTATTATTGCAGTCTCAAGGTTTTGGATACCAAAATTTCATCATGATTGGTGGCATGATCGTGATTTTCTATTTCTTTTTTATCAGACCTCAACAAAAGAAACAAAAAGATCAAAAGAGTTTCATCCACGAAATCAAAAAAGGTGACAGAATTGTTACTATGGGAGGTATACATGGTAAAGTACACGCTGTAGAAGAAAGTACTATTTCAATGGAAATAGACAAAGGTTTCAAAATGACCATTGAAAAATCTTCGATTTCTTTAGATGCGACCAAAAGATTAATGGGAGAAGAAAAAAAGTAACTAATCATGGGCAAGGAAATTCCCAAATTAACTGATAATTGGAAGGTAGTTACCCTATCATTGATAGTGGCTACTATCTTTTGGTTTTTTAATGCCCTTAGTAAAAATTATGATGCTCATGTAGAATATCCTCTTGAGTTTCAATTTCAAAAAGATAGTTTAGTCATAGTGGATCCTCTTCCCGAATATTTGCAACTAGAGGTGGCTGGTGGTGGCTGGGATTTACTTAGAAGAACTACATGGATAGGTGCCGAACCTATTGTCATCAAGTTAGACAACCCTACTGAGGTTAAATTATATCCCAAAAACAACTTGAGAAGAATTGTATCAGAACAACTCAAAGACATCAATGTAAAGTATATATTAACTGATTCTGTATTTATTAACATAGAACCAAGGGTAAGTAGAAAAGTAATTGTACAAATTGACAGCTCATCCATTAAACTCCGTGACAATTATCGAGTAACTTCAAAAATTAATTTATCCCAGGACACGATAGAAATAACAGGGCCGGTCAGCTACATTAAACAATTGAAATCTCCGATTACCTTACCACTCACAAGTAGTGAAATCAGCAGAGATTTTGATGATGAAATAGAAATTCCACTGAATAATGAAGACATTATGACTTCTGTGCCTTCCATAATATCTGTAGACTTTTCAGTTGAAGAATTTAAAAATATCACTTTAGCTATTCCTTTAGAAAAGCAGAATTTTGATTCTCTTCAAAATATTTACCTACTAGACTCTACTGTTAATGTAAGTTATTGGATTGCACAAAGTAAAGTTGATCAAGTCTCGGCTAATGATTTTAGCATATTGGCTGATAAGTCGTTAATAGAGGAAAAAGACTCCACTCTCTCCCTATTATTGCTTTATGCACCTGAAGATGCACTGGAAGTAATGCTAGAAAAAACAAAAGTAAAAGTCAGCTATGCGGAACGCTAAACCATTACTAATTGGCATCACAGGAGGTATCGGCTCGGGCAAAAGCACTGTTTGCAAAATTTTTGAGGTCTTAGGAATCAAAGTATATGATTCAGATACTAGAGCAAAAACGATTACCGTTACTGATACTGAGCTTAAAAAAGAAATTATCGATTCGTTCGGTAACGAATCTTATAAAGAAGGGATCTTAAATAGGACTTTCTTGGCTTCTCGAGTATTTAATAACCCTGAAGAATTGAAGAAGCTCAATAACTTAATACATCCAAAGGTTGCTTTAGACTTTGAAAATTGGGTGAAAGAAAACGCTGACCAAGATTATCTTTTAAAGGAAGCAGCTCTCATATTTGAAATAAATGGACAAGATCATCTCAACAAAGTAATTACAGTTTATGCCCCTGAGGAAACTCGAATAGCTAGGGTTTTAAAAAGAGATTCACACAGAACGAAAGATGACATAAAAAAAATAATTGCGAATCAATTTCCCGAAACAAAAAAACGAGAATTAGCTGACTATTTAATAGAAAATGGTGAAAACGATTCATTAATAGAACAAGTCTTAGCTTTACATTCTAAAATCCTGGCTATAAAAAAGTAATCTTCAGATCAGGTCTGGCAATTTGATTTGATCGATATAAAAATTAATCCTGCTACTTTTCTCATCTAAAATCTCCACTTTTTCTACTCGGTCTTCAGTAGGCAAATAAAATACCTCAACATAGAAATTTTCAAAAAGATACAAGTTTATCTTATATTGGTAATACCTGATATCAGCAACAAAACTCCCATCAAGATATAATGCTTTTATGCGTTGTTGAATATTCAATTTTCTAAAAATTTCTCTAGTAGCCATTTCTCTAAAGCAAAAGTATTTGAAGATAAACGTAATAAATTTAATTCTCTTATCCAATCTGCTGCCAAACCTACATTAGAGGTTATCACCCTTAATTAGTTATAACTATTTTTTCTACTGAAGCCCTGACCTGTGTCCTTACAAGTCGCTCTATGACGATTCCTCGATAGATAAACAAATACTAATATCAATTTAGATATAAAACACCGTTTATCTTCCTGTTAATGTTTTCATTACAGTGCGTTAAAACACTCCCCGTAGCGATGCTTTGCTTGTTTATTTATTAAAGCTTTTTATTTACAAATATCGCCTTGGTCTGTGTCTCCACTGATCACTTAAACTAGAGAGGTTGATCAGGTATGTTAGGCATACAAAATCAACCGTGATAATCTTTACTAAGGGAAAAGAAATAATACTTTATTTTTCGCAAAGTATTTTTCTATGGGCATCACTCTGATAGGCTTGACTTATTCTCTTCTCTCCATTGTGGTCCACATATAGAATTATGTAAAACCCAGAGTCTTTCAGATATCTCTCGACATAGTAATAAGGAACGTCACCCTCTTTATTCAAGTCAAAAATCTCATTGTATATACCTGATAAAAGAACCCCTTTTCTACTATCTAGAATACCATAACCTTTCGCCTGCCTAAATTTTATTTGTTTAAACCCTTCAAAATGCTCCGCTTCTTCAATTTGTAGTATTTCATCTAATATTACTTCATCTGTCATTATATTGACCAATCTCCATGTGTCAATCGTCTTAAATAACAAAAGACTATCATTTAGTACTACAATATGCTCATATTCAAAATCATCATTCTTTCTACGGTTTGTATTTATCAAACCCTTTTTATCACCCTGTTTCCCAATTAATAGCGTATCATTCACTAAACGTAATTTTTGGCTGTATTTAGCAGCTACTATTACTTTTGATTCGCTATTATAAGTACCTAGTTTACTATCCTTCAATAAATGAAAAATGAGTGTATTTAATTGGTATTCAGGGTCTATAAGGTCATAAGTTCCTTTCACTATATGATCCCCATTATCATCTACAAGCCGCATCCCTTCGGGAGACTTAAGCAAAAACAAGGAATCTGTGACATGAATAATTTCGTGAGCTTTGGTTTCAAACATCACCTTCCCCGCTCTATCCAAAAGCTCTAATTTATCATTCTCCTTACTAATTGATAAAAAAGAAGTTTTTTGATTGCTCAGTGCATCTAGAACTACAGTTACTTGTTGTCTTCTCCCTAACTTGTATGGCTCTCCATTACTTGTAATAAGGTTTCTAATTGCAGATTTCACAATAATCACGGCATGTTCATTTAAAAAGAATAAAGAGTCAATTCCTGTAATAGCTTCAGGTGAGACTAGTAAATTCCACTGATCGTTTTTCTTAATGGCAATTCGCCCATGATCAATAATAACTTCTTGATATATTTCATCACCTAATCTTTTTTTCTCCTTGTTATATAACTGAGTTCCCCATTTTGATTTGGTATATATAGTATTTTTCCCTACGAATATTTCTTGTTTTGCTAATGGGATCACTATTGATAAATCACTGGCCAACAAGGTTTCTTGATCATCAGAAAAGCATAATAAAAACTCATTATTGACTTGCTCTACTTCATCATAATCAAATGATAGTGAAGACGAATCAAACCCTTCTCTCGCAAGTTCTTCAGCTTTTAAAAGAGCAACTTTATCTTGTTTCATAAAAATTAAAACATCTCCTGATTCTAGATAGTCAACTTCATTTGTACCAATTGATATCAATTTCTTCCCGAGAAATGAATAAAGATGGAATTGATTATCCTTTTCCGCCAGAAAAAATTTATTCCCGATTTGCTTTACTGATTTAAATTTAAAATCTAATAATTTGTCTCCACTAGCTAATACAACACCTTTACCGCTTTTTTTTTCGACCTCATAAACCCCCTTTGACAATGCACTAAATGATTTAAAATCCCTTAAAACCTCAACTCCTGATTTAGACACCAAAAGTTCATTTCCTTCTCTAAATACAGGCAACAAGGTTTGTCTATTTAATTTACATTTCAGTGTATTAGATATCTCATCATAAGTCCCTGCTAGTCTATGCTCACCATCCGCGGACACAAAACTAAACTTACCATCCACTACAATAGGAATTAATGCTTTATTAGCTTGGCTTATTTCATTTTTTAGGGAATCTGACAGAAATTCCTGGGGGAATTCGAATTCTTCAGCTAAATGGCTTACATAGTACAAGGTGTTTTTCGCCAATGAAACATGAATTGAATTAGAATACTTTTTAATAAAATGAATATAGGAAAGAGGGTCATTCATTAGCGTATAATAAGAAAGGATTTCACGCTCTATGTTATTTCTATAAGGCGTATCTTTTACTTCTCTTAAAAATTTTTCTTGTGATACCAGTCCTTTATTCAATGCCTTATCCTTGTAAATCAATTGATGATAGCGAGACATCGCTTCCTGTTGTTGTAAGGCATCGGAATAATCTTTTGTGTAGGTCAAATAACCTTGCCAAGTATGGATAGCTTCCGCTTCAGTAAATGCTAAACTGTCTCTAGTCAACATTAACAAACTACTAAGTGAGTCATTGACAAATTCTTCAAAGAAATAATCAAAAGACGGAAGGGTCATCTCATTTCTCGCTCTTTCATAAGCCAAGATCTCCACTCTACCTCTAAGGTTAAGAATAGAATCAATGGTGATATTAATTTTAGCCAGCTTTCCCCTTCCCTTTTCATCAAGAAAATCCCATTGATTGTCTGCAATAATTACATGAAAATAAGAAGAATCAATATCAAAACGCTCGTAATTAGGTTGGTTAAATAGCAAACCATACAGGTAATGGCCTCCAGGGTTTAAAGAATCTTTGGATAGCGATTTGAGGATTTGTTGCTCGGCTTTTGAGTAAGAGCCTTCATATATATATTTCAATGCTTGTTTATTCGGGTCTGCAAAGCAGTGAATGGATAAACCAACCAATATTAAAATTGTTACTATTTTTTTGAAACACATAATTCGTTCTGATAAGTCATACAAAGATAGAAAGGAATGAATCTTGAAATAGCAAAAATTCCATTTCATCGAAAGATATTCCCTGTCATTCACTTATATTTTTAAAGATTTTTCTAGTGCTTTATGTTTGCTATGAGTTTTGTAGTAATAAGCGTTTTGGTTTGAATTTGATGACATAGTTGACCAGCTATGAATCAATTGAAGGGGGTTAGCACTATTTGGTGCTCCCTTTTTTTTTATCCTTCTTTCAATTATGCGATTAACCTCCTAGTTGAAATTCTAATTTTACTATTAGAGGTTATCACGGTTTATTAATTATGTAATGAAAATAGGTTGACTATAGCTTGTTTTGTAAGCTGTGAACCAAAAACAGAGCTAAGCCAACTTAGGTCACTACTAAGTCCAAATCAAATTAAACCCGAATGATGCAATAGAAATTTGATGCAAATCAGAATTTAAGCAGCTATCTAACAGCCATTTATGATTTTCTCTTAAAAGTCTAATGCATTATTGGGGTTAAATATGACAATTTACTTTCAATTTTTGATCCCTTGATAATCAAGAAACTAGAAATGGACGGCTCACAGAACTAGAAAAACAAATCAATCGAACTATTTGTCCTGCCTGGGTAAGAGTTGGGCATGCCTTTAGTGGGGTTAAAAGACTCAAAACCATCAGAAAAAAAATACGGCTCAAAACCTACTTGATTAAAGAGCTGGTCTTTAAAATAGCTGTTGGAATACATAATCTCAGGGTAGCTTCAAGAACCATAATTAACTAACTGTGATAATGCCTATTGTATAAACCACTTTATGTTATCTGTCTTAATATTACTTGTTTAAAGTATCTAATAGTCCCTAGAAAGGGGAAAAAGCTTAACTACAAAATCAGTCTATTCATCTTCATTTTTTAATTCTTAATCGAAATAAATCATATCACAAGTCATTTTAGCGCATATTTGTCTCGAGTTTCGTAGTACATAATAAATGTTAAGTAAGTTTGGTTAATCATGATCAACATATAGCTCAACCAGCTATTGATCTTTAAAAGAACAACAAATAGTTGTTCTTTTTTTTGCTCAAAACTGTATTATGCATTAGAAAAGCTATTCCGATTATAAGCCTATTCATTACAAACGCTTAACACAAGTTTGTTAAATCACTATAACCACGCTGTGCTTCTCTATGATAATTGGCTATAACCCTAAATTATATAAGTTCATAACGATTTCTAATACAAAAAGCGGGTTAAAACCAATCATTTAATAATCTTTCCTCTTTAACTCGAATAATTTAGGATGCTTGGCCAGGGAGATAATTGTTAGCAAAGCTAATTCGTTGACCATCAGCATAATAGATTCAGTGGAGTAAAATTAATGTTCCTCAAATTTGGACTATGTCAATTCCTATTTTTTTAATCATAAAAGTAAATCAATTACTTACTACGCAAGCTCATGGTTTGTCATGAATAATTCCACCTAACCTATCATCAGACATCTCTTCCAGAATGAGGGTAGGGATAACCCCATCATTATATTCATAGGATTTGACATGACTGCTAGTAACAAGTTAGCCCCTTTTTGTTACTTTGCCCAAGTATTGAGATGGGGTTAAGAAATATTAGATTAAAATCCCGCTTATTCATTATATATTCCCGTTCAATTCCGAGGATTAGCTCATTTAAAAGAATAACGACAACTTAGCAATTCCGTTACTTTCGTATAAGATATTTGATCCATTAAATTCAAGATCCGATCAGTGACATAAACTTGTAACTATCAGCTATGGATCGTAAAAAGGGGCAAAGATTCGGTGAATCGATGCCCCTATTATTTTATAATTGAATATTTGATTCTTTATCAGATTATCTATTGCATTAGAATTAATAGAAAGGTTAAAGGCTTAAGCCAATAATTAAGACGTCATCAGTTTGAGGTTCATTTCCCTTCCATTGTCCAAATTCTTTTTCTAGTATATTTTTTTGCATATCGGTAGATTCTTGAGACACTTTTTCTAGTAGCCCCTTAAAATTACCTTTCATATACTTTTTACCATTTTCGTTAAATTGATCTTGAAACCCATCTGTAGCTAAATAGAACTTATCACCAGAGTTATAAGTGATTTTTTCGGTCTTAAACTCTTTTTCTTTGTTATCAAATTCACTTCCTCCCAAAGAATAACGCGATGACTTAATTGCTTTAAACTCACCATCACTCACGCCATATAAGGTATGTTTAGCTCCAGAATAGAGTATTGTCTTATCTTCCTCATCCAACACAAGCACACCAATATCCATTCCATCATTACTTTTAATACCACTGTTAACTTGAAGCGCATACTCAATTTTATCGTCTAATTGCGAAAGGATTTGATCTGGTTCCATAATTCCCTTGTCATAAACAATATCGTTAAGCAAAGACGCCCCCAAAACAGTCATAAAAGCTCCTGGTACACCGTGACCTGTACAATCTGAGGCCACAACGATCTTCTTACCCCCTTTTTCAGCAAACCAATAAAAATCCCCTGACACAATGTCTTTAGGGTGAAATATGACATAGCTGTTGGGGATAATGGAATTAAGCGCATTGTAATCTCCTAGTATGGAAGTTTGGATTCGTCCTGCATATTGTATGCTATCAGTTATAGACTTATTTTTTTCTGTTAATTCTTGCTGAAAATTATAATTTTCAGTTTTGAATATGTTGAATATGAAGTATAACATAACCGCTGTTATCACAATATTTAACAAGTAACTTACCTGCTCGTTAGGACTTACATAATATGGCGCAATATTCCACGAAAGGACATGGGCCAGTATCAGGAATACCATCCCAATCACAAAAAGTGTATTTACTATTTTCTTGTTCTCAAAGAATAAAATGGCCAATGCAGCAGAGCCAAAAATTATTAGTTGAGAGCCTCTAGATTCTCCCCAATAAACTGCAAGACCTGTTAGGTAAATGTAAGGAACTATCACACAAAGATATCTTGCAATTATGTATTTTGAAGAAAAATTAAACAAAAGCGGAATCGCGAATAAAAAAGACCCAACTAACTGAGGGTAAACTTCCTCTGTAAGGCCTTGCGCATAACTTTTGATTAATAAAACAAAGAAAATGATCTGGCCAATTATCAAAACCGTATTTAACAACCGCACTTTCCTTTTCTCAAGAGGTAACGTGTCTTTTTGGATCCCTTTGTTCAACATTGTTTGCCAAACGCCTAGGATCTTGTCTTTTACCGATTTCTTATTCTTCATCTTACAATTAGGTAATGTGATATAAAACTATGTTAAAATTTTGCTTCCTAAGAATACATTTAAAAAATCATCTTTTGTCAAAAGGTCGTATCCCAACAATTCTACCTTCACAGGAACATTTTTATGTATTTCAATCATTAAATCCAAAGACAATAACTCCCCAGTTTTAATCCTTTTAAAAAATTGCCTTGGTCAAATTTTCTTTCCACAATTCTTGAGGTAAATTTCATCTCCATCACATTCATCATTAACATTACATTGATTATTTGTCAGATGAATTTTCAATGTAAATGACCAAAAGGACTAAAGAATGAATTTAGTGTAATTCCAGTCTTTCAACGATTAATTTTATATAGATTTGAGGTCAATCACAAATTAATAACTGAGTATTAGATTAACCAAGCTTTATCAACTATTAAAAATACTATCACATGATATAATTACTCAATTCTTAAGGGCAGATATTCATTCTTTCTCAATTAATCACTTTGATTAACCAATCCTGCCCCAACAGTACGGCGACCAACAAGTGATAATATAATGCAGAAAGATAGATTTAGGGAATAAAATATGATTAGGTCAATAGCTTTGTTAACGACGTTGCCGTATGTTTTCATCAGCAATCTAAAGATACAAAGTAGGTTCTTCCTAATAATTTTTATTAGTTAAAACCACTCTTCAATTGCGCCCAAAAAACATTGGAAATGTAGGTAGTTTGAAGTTTTAATTCGCATAGTGTATTAGAAAATTCTTTCAGATTATAAGTTTCTTTATGAAAACCACTTAACATATGTTGGTTAAATCATCACATATATATGATGATTTACTTACATAAATGTCTGTAATTTTGAAATTTATTAGCTCATAACGATTTCTAACACATAATACGCGTTTAGGCAACTACCTAATCAGGGCAAACGCATTTAAGTTTTTAGTTTCTAAACTGTTGCAATAGCCGTACTCGTTAGTTGCGTTCTGGGTAGAAATGGCATCCTTTTTTCTGTTTTTTACAGAAAAAAGATAGAATGGATAGTCTAGGGCACATCGCCAGTTAAAACACCGAAAAACCTAAACCTTTTTTAAATGCGTTTACCCTGACTACGTTACAGCTATTTATATTTTTGTCTTGAAAGTCTAATGCCTAATGACGGTTTGATAATTTTTATTCATAATCACATTTATTCCTTTGTCTCTCTATTGACAAACAACTTATCGCATAATGCGTAACTATTCTCTATTAAACAACTTCAAGAGAATGATTAGAATAATAATTTTTAGCATTTTTTCTGTTTTTCTTATTTCTTGCCAACAAGAAAATCCAGATTCTAAGACACAAAATATTGTTAAACAGACAATGGCCGCGCATGGCTCAGACAAACTCCTAAATCAGGACATTTCTTTTACGTTTAGAAAGAAACAGTATGGTGTCAAGAGAACCGACAACCAATATATCTATACTCATTCTTTTAAAGATACTGTTGGCCAAATGGAGTTTGAACTAATCAATAGCTCAGAAATTAGCGCTAAAATAGATGGTACTCCTGCATTACTTAATACTAAACAAAAAAGTAGATTTAAAGAAGGGATTAATTCCGTACTATACTTTTTACAATTACCTTATGGATTAAACGATCAAGCGGTTAATAAAAAATATGAGGGGACTACAAAAGTAAAGGGTAAGGATTATGAGTTGATCTCTGTTACTTTCAAACAAGAAGGTGGAGGCAAAGATTTTCAAGATGAATACCTGTATTGGATCAGTAAAGAAACAAATAAAATAGACTTTTTAGCTTACAATTATATTGTTAATGGTGGAGGTGTAAGGTTTAGAGAAGCAATAAATAGACGTACAATTAATGGAATTACTTTCCAAGATTACATTAACTATATGCCTTCAAGTAAAAAAACACCGTTAAAAGAACTTGACGATTTATTTGAAAAAGGCCAGCTAAAAGAATTAAGTCGAATTTTATCAGAAGATATTACAGTTTCTAAACTTTAACTAAATACAGAACATCCCAATTACATTTTAGGCGTTGGTTATCTTATCAGCGCTTTTTTTATTCGTCTTAAGTGAATAGAAGATCATAAATAAACCAAATGAAAATAAGGGTATACTCAATATCTGTCCCATATTTAATAAGTAATCATCTTCAAATTTCTCTTGATTCTCTTTAAAGAATTCATCTAGGAATCTCAATGCCCAAAGTAGTGCTAGGAAAGCTCCAAATAACATACCTTGAGGAATTTTCTCCCTATAATAGTACCAGACATGAAAAAATGCAAAGAATAAAACCAAACAATAGATAGCCTCATACAATTGCGCTGGGTGTCTTGGTATACCATAAATATCAACCTCCCCAATATAATGTCCTTCTTTTTGTTTTACTTCTAATTTTATTTGATCGTTCTTTGGCAGAACAATATGTCTCCTTACTTCTGCTGATCCTAAATTATACAAACTACTTAATAACCTAGTTTTAACAGTTGCATCATTAAGAGTCTTATCTCTTTGAAAATGTACGGTCATTTTCATCGGGACTAAACCTTCTCTTACATCCCCTTTTCCTTCTTCAAACTCTACCTGATTAACTAAGGGGGTTCTCAGCATACTCTCCTCTAATGACCTCGAAAAAACCACACCATACTCACTATCAGTGGGAATACCTATAATCTCTGAATTTATAAAATTCCCTGTTCTAATCATTGTTCCAGTAATGGCAACTACTATTACTAATCTATCTACCATCCACAAAAAAGACTGACCTTCTCGTTTCTTTTTAGTACTCTTTATAGAAGTAGGTATCCCAATAATTCCTTTAATTAAAGGAAAGAATTTAACCCGAATATCATAATTGACAAAAACATAAACTGCTATGAGAATACCCAGTGCTCCTCCATGACTTGCTAGCCCCCCTTCCCAAATCATGAATATCTCGATTGGGTTTTTTAAATAATATAAAGGGTTGTAAAATAGGCAATGACCTAATCTTGCTCCTAAAACTACGCCTAAAATCATGTGGACAGTCAAAACATCCACTTCTTTTTCTTTAAGGCCTTCTTTTTTATAGATGAAATACATTATTTGTTGAGAAACAATAAATCCCATTGCAAATAATAAACCATACCATCTAGGTATATTCCAATCAGAAATGATATTCGGAGCAGGACTCCAGATAATAAAATCAAAAAATGCCATTGATTATTAGTATTTTCTCCAAAAGTAAGGTGTAAACAATATTAATACAGTAAAAAGTTCTAAGCGACCTAGTAACATTAAGAAGGATAGAAGCCACTTGCCAGGTGACGGTAAATGCGCAAAATCGCTTAATGCCCCTACTCCTGACTCTTCAGGGCCAAAGCCTGGCCCTACATTTCCTAAACAGGTAGCAACAGCCCCAACTGCTGTTACAAAGTCAACCCCAAACATAGCTAATATGATAGAGCCACTAGCAAAAATCACAATGTATATCATGATAAATGCCAAAATGTTAAATACGATGTCCCTTGACACTGCTCTTTGATTCAGTCTCACAGGAATAATAGCAGACCTGTGTATCTGCCTCTTCAATTCCAAAAAACTATTTTTAATCAATATGATATGCCTTACTAGTTTAACACCGCCAGCAGTAGAGCCCGCCGAAGCCCCAAAAAATAATAAAACAAAGAAAAGAAGTGTGATAAACGGTGCATAGCCTGTGTAATCAATGGTCGTATAACCTGTAGTTGTTATAAAGGAAACTACCTGAAATAAACTATCCCTAAAGGATTTTTCAAAAGAACTATCTTCTAAAAAGAAAATAGTGAACGCAATTCCAAATGCTAATATAAGACAGGTAAGCACATAAGATTTGAATTCCTCATTGGCTATCACCTTTTTAAACTTCCCATGAAGGCCAAAATAAGTCATGGTAAAATTAGTTCCAGCCAAGAACATAAATAGGATGATCACATACTGAATAAATGGTGAAGAATAATGTGCAATACTGGCATTTTTAGTAGAGAACCCCCCTGTTGCCATAGTGGTTAACGCATGGTTAATTGCATCATAAAAAGACATTCCTCCAACCCAAAGTAAAATCGTTTCAGCAGCTGTAAGTCCTAAATAGATATACCACAACCGTTTTGCAGTTTCCTTGATTCTTGGTTGTAACTTATCGGGAGATATTCCTGGTGCTTCAGCAACGAATAACTGCATACCTCCAATTCCTAAAATTGGTAAAACAGCTACAGTCAATACAATGATACCCATACCTCCTATCCATTGTGTGAGACTCCTCCAAAAAAGAACTCCCTTAGACAAGGATTCAATATCAGTCAGTATAGTAGCACCAGTAGTAGAAAAACCAGATAAGGTTTCAAAAAAAGCATTCGCATAATCAGGAATGGAATTGGTTAATAAATAAGGTAATGTCCCAAACAAAGACATACATAACCAGCCTGTAGTTACAATTAAATACCCTTCCTTCTTTTTTACATCTCTGTTGGTGTTGTTTTTAGTAGCAAAAGAGAGTGCACCACCTACAGCTGAAGTAATGACTCCTGAAAGCAGAATTCCATAAAAATCTGCTTTCTCACTAAAAATCAAGGCCAGTAACATGAATAACCCATTGATTGTAATGAGTATTCCCAAGATGTGTAGTATTACCTTAAAATTGAGTTTCATTTGAAATAGCCTTCTACCCTATGAATACATTCTGGTTTTGAAAGTACTACTACTCTATCCTTAGGTTCAAATTTGAAATTTCCTCGAACGGCCAATCCCCTACCTTTACGAATTACTCCTCCAATAACTGAAGTTTTTGGCAAGTCTAAATTTCGGAGTTCATGTTCCAAAATTTTAGAATCAGACTTTACTTCAAACTCTAATATTTCAGCATCTACACCATGTATGCTTGTTAAATTAAGAACTTCTCCTTTTCGGATGTATCTAAAAATAAAATTAGCCGCAATCAGTTTTTTATTGATCAAAGTATCAACTCCTATATTTTGTGATAAGTGAATATAATCCATATTCTCTACTAGAGCGATTGTCTTTTTAACCCCTTTATTTTTGGCTACCAAAGAAGAAATAATATTGGTTTCAGAGTTCCCTGTCAGAGCAATAAATGCATCTATATCAGCGATCCCTTCTTCCTCTAAAAGCTCAACGTCCCTGCCATCTCCATTGATAATCATCACATCTGTCAATTGATCTGCTAAATCGAAACACTTTTGTTTGTCTTGCTCTATCAATTTTATTTTATACTTCTTACTTAATTCTTTGGCAGTCTTTAAACCAGCTTTACTTCCTCCAAGAATCATGATGTTCTTAATTGGCTCTCGTCGCTTCCCTGCCAAATCCATCACACGATCAATCCCATCTGGTTGAGCAATAAAATAAGCATGATCGTTTAACTGAAATTTATTTTCCCCATGTGGTATGATCGTATTATTATCACGTAAAATGGCTACAGTAGTAAAATTATGATCAGGGTTCAGGTAAGCAGTCTCCGTTAAAGTCTTATCTTTTAGTTCTGATTTATCATCTACAGAGATACCTATGAGAGAAAGCATCCCTTTGTCAAAATCAAACGTATCAGTAAGTGCTGAATCCCTAAGTAATCTTTTTATCTCCTTTGCAGCAAGTGATTCTGGAGAAATGACTTCATCTATACCAATATTTTTCAGGTCTAGCTTCTCGCGTTGATGCAAAAATTCTGTGTTACTGATCCTAGCGACAGTCCTCTTTGCTCCCAAATTCTTCCCTATGATACAGGTAGCTATATTAGTCTCCTCCGATTGAGTTACAGAAATTAATAGGTCAGCTTTTGAAATACCTGCATCCTCTAATACACGATATGAAGTAGAACTTCCCTTTATGGTTCCTACATCCAAGTGATTAGCAGCATGCTCTAGCACTTCATTGTTTAAATCTATTAAAACAATATCTTGCTCTTCAAAAGCAAGAAGTTTAGCAAGGTGAAACCCTAGGTCTCCAGCTCCTGCAATGATAATTCTCATCTACCTAATTTTATAGATATACATGGCAAATATATAAATATTGAGTACTTCATCGTAACAAAAAGAGCCTGAAGCGGGATATTACTCGATGAGACGGCATCAAATATCGTCAAAAATGTACTCCAACGAACTATTTATTTAAAATTGAACACGTTTTTAATTCAACAATATTGCAAATTAATCTATAAACATTCACTATATCAGGAAATTATATTTAAAACTAAAAATCAATTTCACATTCATCGCTTCATCTGCAGCGCTTTCACCTCTTGTTATTTAGCCCACATTGTGCATTTGGAATTTGAGTCAAACCATAAGCAACCGCCCCTTAACCTGAGAGCGATTGACGGGGCCCAAGACAAGGAGGCTTGGCCGTTTCAATTTTTCCATTCCATGGCGGCTAGGTTTTTTGGTGGTTCGCCACTGCGACTACTTTTTTTGCCTCCGCGGCGGCAAACCGCTGCAAAAAGCGGCAGCGGTTGCTGCATGTCAGGCTGGCTTAAAGGCAGGGTCACCCAAATAAAAGCTTGTAAATGAGCTAAATATGTGAGTTAAGAAGTGAAAAATTGAAGAAATTATTAATCGAGCTCAAGGTTTCTAGTCATTTAAATCCTAATTTCCTATTCACCCTGAATGGAGATTACGCTATTTTGCAAATAAAAATTTAAGCAATTCCCTAACAGCTATTTATAACCTTCTCTTAAAAGACTAATGTAAAATTCCATCTAACTGATCATCAGACATCTCATCCAAAATGCGGATAGGGGTAACCTCACCATTATATTCATAGGCTTTGACATGACTACTAGTAACAAGTTAACCCCTTTTTGTTACTTTGTCTAAATATTGAAGTGCAGATCTAAAAATCACCACAGTTAACAAATTTCAATAGGTCACACTGCATCCAAATATATACTCAAAGTAAACAAATATACCTCCATAATTTTATACTTGAATGTTCCTGATTACTTTTGAGAAACATTTCCTTATCGTTAATAATAATTGTTAAAATAAGGATATTAGGCTCTTGTCATAGAAAGTTATTAACTTCTGGCAAAATTATTCTCTTACCAAAATAATTAATATTATGAGATTCAATCATCTCAAAGTTACGCTCTTAGTGTTTGTACTTGTTATCATCCAATCCTGTGGAGATAATCAGAAAGAAAGCAGCTTTGCAAGCTCCAAAAGCTTATATGTGGATTATATCTCCTCTTATACTTCTGGGTTTATTTCTAAAAAATCAGAAATAAAATTAAGATTAAACAGAAACATTGAATCCGTTAAACCAGGAGAAAATATTGAACAAGATTTATTTCAATTCTCTCCATCTATTCAAGGAAATGCTCACTGGGAAGATCAGCGTACAATTGTCTTTAAACCCTCCTCAATGCTTAAGTCTGGTAAGGAATATGAAGTTACCTTTAATCTCGGGAAAGTAGTAAATGACGTACCAAAGGACAGGCAATCATTCAATTTCACTTTTCAAACACTCATTCAGAATTTCGACATTAATGTAAGCGGCTTAGCCCTTTACAGCAAGTCAGATCTTTCTAAAATGAAACTAACGGGCAACATTCAAACTGCGGATTTTGCCAAAAATGAAGAAGTAGAAAAATTACTGGTAGCTTCACAAGATGGTGATGCACTCAACATCACTTGGGATCATGAGAGGCCTAACAACAGACATGCCTTTGTCATTGAAAATGTGAAAAGAAAAGAAAATCAAGAAGAAGTTTCAATTAAATTGGATGGTAAATCCATTGGAACAAATAAAACACTCGCAAGAACGATAGAAGTACCTGCCCTCAATGATTATAAAATAATTTCTTCTCAGATTAAAAGATCTGATGGCGGCTATATTTCTGTGATGTTTTCAGAACCATTAGACGACAAACAAAATTTAACTGGGCTAGTCAAATTAAGTGATCAAAGCGGAACACCGAGAGTAGTTATCAACTTAAATGAACTTAAAGTTTATCCATCAAGCACTTTATATGGACAAGTTTACCTCAACATAAAAAAATCAGTTAAAAACAGCTCAGGTTACTCTTTAACAAATGACTATTCCACTAAACTTCAGTTCTCACAAATAAAACCTTCAGTCAAACTGGCCACCAATCAAAGTGGAGCTATTTTACCAAGTTCCAAAGGGCTTATTCTTCCTTTTGAAGCAGTTGGCCTCAAAGCTGTAGAGGTTACAATAGTTAGAGTATTCGAAGAAAACGTCTTGCAATACCTGCAAGTAAATAAATTGGGTGGGGATTCTCAATTAAAAAGGGTTGCCCGTCCCGTGTCCAAAAAAACAATCCCTCTTAACGGAGTAACTGACTTAAACAAATGGAACAAATACACACTCGATTTAGCTGAAGTGTTTTCTGCAGAGCCAGGGGCAGTTTACCAGATAATTATTGGTTTCAGTAAAAGAAATTCAATCTTCTTCTGTTCAGACGACGGCTTATCTGACCTATCAGACGAGATCGCATCAGAGGAAAATTGGGGGCCAGAAGAAGAAGCTTCTAACTGGGATGGTTATGAAAATTATTATAATTCAGATTATGAATGGAGAGATAGAGACAATCCTTGCAGTAATTCTTACTACGGCAGAAGGAGAAGCGTTCAAAAAATACTCTTTGCTTCTAACTTAGGGATTATTGCAAAAAGAGGTAACAATAAAAAAATAAATGCCTTTGTTACCAACTTATTGGATACTGAACCTATGGAAGACATTTCTGTTGCAGTATATGATTACCAACAACAGACTATTGGATCTGGGATCACTAATTCAAATGGCATGGCTTCTATAGACATCTCGGGAAGACCTTTTATGTTAATGGCCAAGAAAGGTGATCAAGTTGGTTATTTAAAATTAGATAATGGATCTTCTTTATCAATCAGCAATTTCAATGTAGGTGGTAAAAAATTACAGAAAGGAATTAAAGGTTTCATCTATGGTGAAAGAGGTGTTTGGAGACCTTCGGACACTGTACACCTAGCTTTTATATTAGAGAATAAAAATGGGAATATTCCAGAAAAACACCCCGTAGTCATGGAATTTTGGAATCCACTGGGACAAATTCATAGCCGCAAAGTCAGTGCTCAGCCTGTAGGAGATATCTATCGATTTGATATGGTCACTGATTCGGAAAGTCCGACAGGAAATTGGATTGCCAAAGCAAAAGTAGGAGGAGCTACTTTTACTAAAGCGATCAAGGTGGAGACTGTTAAGCCTAACCGACTGAAAATTAATTTGGAATTTGGCAAGGATAAGGTAACCGCTTTAGATAATAGTCTCTCAGGAGATCTCAATGTTAGATGGTTACATGGTGCTACGGCTGGTGGTCTTAAGGCCATTTTTGAAGTTTTTCTTACACCAATCAAGACTAAATTTGAAAAATATCCAGCCTATAGTTTCGATGATGCTTCTAGAAGTTTTTACGGCAGTAGCCAAACAATCTTTAATGGTAGACTAAACTCCGAGGGGTATGCAAAGATCAATTCTAGTCTTGATGTAGATGATAATGCTCCAGGCGCATTAATGGCTATATTCAAAGGAAAAGTATTTGAAGAAGGTGGTGATTTTAGCATTGATAAATTCACACTTCCTTATTTTCCATATACCAATTGGGTAGGGGTTAAAATTCCTGAAGGAGACAAAAGGGGAATCTTGTTGACGGATAAGAAACATCAAATTAGAATAGCTACAGTAGATGCAAATGGAAAACCAGTTAGCAGGGATGATGTGAAAGTTGAGCTATTTAAGCTCAATTGGAAATGGTGGTGGGATAATTCTGAGGATAATATAAATAATTATATTGGAAGGTCTTACCAAGACCCTATAGATGAAGGTATTATTTCCACCCAAAATGGTGAAGGCTCCTGGGAAATGGAAATCAAATATCCTGACTGGGGAAGGTATTATGTAAGAGTTACAGACCCAGACGGGCATTCATCTGGAAAGGTAGTCTATGTGGACTGGCCAGGATGGGCAGGAAAAGCTAAAAAGGGAGATTTGGGAGGTGCTAATATGTTAGACTTTGCTGTAGAAAAATATGAATATAAGGTTGGAGAAGATATCAAAATAAACGTACCAAGTAAAAAAGGGAATAGAATTTTAATTAGCCTAGAATCAGGAAGCAAAGTAATAGATGCATTTTGGGTAAAAACAGAAGACAAACAAACCAATGTATCCTTTGAAGCAACCAGTGACATGGCCCCAAATATCTACGCCAACATCACCATGGTACAACCTCATGGACAAGGGGACAATGATTTACCTATTAGGTTATATGGGATCCAAAGTTTAAAAGTAGTAGATAATTCTACCGTCCTATCTCCTATCCTTTCTATGCAGGATGAATTAAGGCCCGAAGAGACTTTCAAGGTCAAAATCAAAGAAGAAAAAGGAAAACCAATGGCTTATACAGTAGCCGTGGTAGATGAAGGCTTGTTAGACCTTACCAAGTATACAACCCCAAATCCATGGGGTAATTTTTACGCAAAAGAAGCACTTGGGGTAAAAACATGGGATATATACGATGAAGTAATTGGCGCCTATGGTGGTAAGATAGAAAGGCTTTTAACAGTGGGTGGAGATGGCGAATTGGAAGAAAAAGATCAAAAAGAAGCAAATCGTTTTAAACCAGTAGTCCGTTATTTAGGTCCATACTACTTAGAGCCAGGAGAAACTGCGGAACATTCTATTACCATGCCGCAATATGTAGGTAGTGTAAAAACCATGGTAGTAGCAGCTGGGAATGGCGCTTATGGAAAAACAGACAAAGCAACTCCTGTTAGGCAACCAATGATGATACTTGCTACGATGCCCAGAGTTACAGGCCCTGGAGAAACCATCACGTTACCTGTTAATGTTTTTGCCATGAAGGACAACATTAAACAAGTAGACCTGGATATTAAAACTACTGGGCCTATCAGCGTTGTAGGCGGATCAAAACAAAAGGTCAAATTTAGCAAGGCTGGAGATAAAGTAGCATATTTCACACTAAAAGTGGATCAAAACATAGGGATTGCTTCAGTGAATGTTACCGCTAAAACTGGAAAGGTAACTGCTAACTATGATGTAGAACTCAATGTAATTCCTAGAAATCCTGAAGTCACTGATGTTCTTGAAAAAGTAATCTCTGGATCTGAAAGCTGGAATGTGAATTATAGTCAGCTAGGAATTGCAGGTACCAATGAAGGTACTATAGAGTTGAGTGCAGTCCCTCCTTTAAACATAGAGCAGCGCTTGAAATACCTAGTAAGGTATCCTCATGGATGTGTGGAACAAACTACTTCTTCTGTATTTGCTCAATTGTATTTAGATAAATTACTAGAGCTAGATGAAGGGACTAAAGACAGAATACAAACCAACATAGATGCTGCTATTAACAGACTCAAAACATTTCAAACGTCAGATGGTGGATTAGCTTATTGGCCTGGTAACAGCAATTCCAATTTATGGGGAACTAATTATGCAGGTCACTTTTTAATAGAAGCTAAGAAAAAAGGGTATAATGTGCCTGACATCTTGTTGGATAATTGGAAGACCTTCCAAAAGAATCAAGCTAATTCATGGAATAAATCTGATAACAACAATGGCCTAACACAAGCATATCGTTTATATACACTGGCCTTGGCTGATGAAGCTCAAATAGGGGCGATGAATAGAATGAAGGAGAGAAGTGATTTAGATATTAAGGCTAAATGGAGATTAGCTCTTGCCTATACGCTAGCAGGCTATAAAAGTTATGCAGATGAAATTGTAAAGGATATATCTTACACAATAACCAATGACAACAGCCGGTATAATTCATATACCTACGGCTCTGCTACAAGAGATAATGCCATGATCATGGAGACACTTATTGAATTAGAAAGAAAAGAAGATGCATTCTCTATTTTAAATAAATTGTCTGAAATCATGGGTGATAGTAAAAAATGGATGAGTACTCAAACCACTGCTTACTGTTTCATAGCAATAAGTAAATATGCAGAACAATTCCCTGTTGGAGAAGCATTGAATATTAATGCAACAATAGCCGGTGCCTCTACTGATTTACAAGCTTCGGACTATGTCTCCCAAATTTCCATTAAAGATGCAGACCAGCCAACAGAAATCAAGCTTGTCAACAATGGGAGTGCGCCTATTTATGCTCGGATAATCCGAAAAGGAATTCCATTAGAAAATACAGAGACTTCTGCTGAGAAAAATATCAGGATGGCAGTCAAATACATGGATATGGATGGAAATCCAATTCAAGTGGACAAGATCAAGCAAGGCACCGATTTCCTAGCTGAAGTAAAAGTAAACAACCCAGGCACTAAAGGTAATTTTGAAGAAGTTGCCCTGACACAGATTTTTCCTTCAGGATGGGAAATTCTAAATACCAGATTGGACGGAACAGATTCATTTTATAAAGAAGACCCTGCAGAATATAAGGATATCAGAGATGATCGTGTGCTCACTTATTTTGACATCAACGCCAACAAGGAACTTACCTATAAGGTGTTACTGAATGCAGCTTATAGAGGAAAATATTACCTTCCTGCTGTTTCAGTGGAAGCTATGTATGACAACACTGTCTATTCAAGGAAATCAGGAAGATGGGTTGAAGTGATTGGTGATTAATGACTCTGACTATCCCTATAAATTGGAAGAAATACAGGTGGTTTATTTTGCCACCTGTATTTTTTTTATTAATTATCTTATTCGCACCTTTACCAAAACCATTATTTAACGCGAGTTATGCAACTGTACTAGAATCAAGCGAAGGCGAGTTACTCGGGGCAACAATAGCTCCAGATGGCCAATGGCGTTTTCCTCAGTTAGATTCAGTCCCAAACAAATTTGAAACTGCCCTACTCCTCTTCGAAGACGAGCACTTCTACCTACACCCTGGCATTAATCCGTTTTCAATTTTTAGAGCAATCAAACAAAATTTGAGTGCTGGAAAAGTAGTAAGTGGTGGAAGTACATTGTCTATGCAGGTCATTAGAATGGCCAGAGGCAATCAATCAAGAACTTTCTATCACAAGACACTGGAAATGTTTCTGGCCCTTAAGCTAGAATTATTATATAGTAAAAAAGAAATTCTTCAACAATATGCGAGTCACGCACCATTTGGAGGCAATGTAGTTGGATTATCTGCGGCATCATGGAGATATTTCAAAAGGCCTCCAGCTAAATTAAGCTGGGCAGAAGCGGCGTCACTAGCAGTATTGCCAAATGAACCATCCTCTATCTATCCAGGTAAAAATAATGACCGTTACTACGAAAAAAGAAACAAGTTATTGGACAAGATTCATGAACACAACCACTTTGACTCGGCTACCCTAGTACTTTACAAAGCAGAGAGTTTACCCGGTAGACCCGCACCTATGCCCAACCTGGCTTCTCATTTATTGCAAAGAGCTATTAAAGATGGAAGGCTAGGCACTACCATAAAGTCATCATTAAAATATTCCCTTCAAAAAAAAATTCAATCCAAAACAAATAGATATAGCGAAATATTGAGCCAAAGCGAGATTTATAATGCCGCAACCATTATTTTAGAAGTCTCTACAGGTAAAACACTGGCTTATGTAGGAAATACATCCAATGGAAATGAAAACCACGGCCAATATGTTGATATTATTCAGGCGAAAAGAAGTCCTGGAAGTTTATTAAAACCCTTTCTTTACGCACTTTCTTTAGATAACGGGACTATTCTCCCAGATGAGCTTATACCAGATATTCCTTTATTTTATAAAGGTTTCGCTCCTCAGAATTTTGATAAAAAATTCCATGGTGCAGTAAAAGCAAAAGAAGCATTGGCCAAAAGTCTCAATGTTCCTTTTGTTTATTTGTTACGTCAATATGGCTATCAAAAATTTCATCAAAAAATCAAAAATATAGGTCTTAAAAGCTTGACCAAACCTGCCCATCACTATGGGCTATCACTTATCCTTGGAGGTTCTGAGGCAAGCTTATGGGAACTTACTTCTATGTACGCTTCGTTGTCACGTACTGTTAACCATCAAAATAAATCATCAGAAATACAAAATGACTATTTTCCAAACAGTTACTTGCAAAATGACACTAACATTTCCAGTAACCCTGATCTTAGTCAAGAAATCAGACCAGAAGCGGCGTGGTACACTCTAAAAGCACTCAAAGCGCTCAATAGACCTGAAGGGTATCAACAATGGCAATCAAGTAAAAGTAGCAACGATATCTCATGGAAAACAGGCACTAGCTATGGTTTCAAAGATGCTTGGGCCATTGGAACCAATGGAAAATATGTTGTAGGTGTATGGGTTGGGAATGCAGATGGAGAGGGTAGACCTGAATTAACCGGAGTTAAAGCCGCTGCCCCTTTACTTTTTGATCTATTTAGTGAGTTAAAAGATCGGAAACGAATACAGAAAAGTAATCAACCTGCAAGAATCCTCTGTCAAAAAAGTGGATTAATCGCCACTAAATCATGCGAAGAAACTTATGAATTAGAATTACCCAAGTACATGATCAATGGAAAAACTTGTATCTATCATCAGCATATATTCTTAAATAATTCGGAATCAAAACAAGTTAACAGTTCCTGTTATCAAGTTAACAAAATGAAGAGAAAAAAATGGTTTATTTTACCCGCTGTACAAGCATGGTATTATAAATTTTATCATCCTTTATACTTAGACCCACCTAAGTTCTTGGCCGATTGTAATAGTACTCAAAAATCTGATTTCATGGAATTAATTTATCCTAAAAAAAATACCAAAGTTTATATCCCAAAGGAATTAGATGGGTCAGAGGGAAAGACCATCTTCGAAGCCGCTCACAGAAAACCTTCTACTACCATTTATTGGCATTTAGACAATGAATATTTAGGTAAAACAAACCAAATCCATCAACTTGGTATTAATACAGGAGCTGGCATACATAAAATTACGTTGATTGACCAAGATGGGAATTCATTAGATCAGAATTTTGAAGTTATAAGTAAATGAACCAACCCCGACCCAAGGGTACGGGGTATCTATGGGCAATAATTTAATGATCGCCTCAAGAGTCGGGGTGCCCGGCCAGGGGAATTAATATCCCTTAGGGATTAATGCTAATCTCATTCATCCCTAAATTATTCTCTTTCACCTGAATATCAATTGGCTAAAACAGGTAGATCCAAATTCAAAAATCTTTTCTATTAAATTTGTCCAGTTAATCGTGGTAAGAAATTCCTTTAAATGAGCAGTCAAATTTTAGTAAATAGTATAATCTTATGTACTAAAGACCCAATTTCACTTTTAAAAAATCTTTCCTCAAGAAAAGAAGCAATTTATTTGACAGTTTAAGTGATAAGCAACAAGCCAATCTCACAAATGAACTACTCCCTAGTTAAGGATACGGGGTATCTATGGGTAATAATTTAATGATTGGCCCAGTTAGCGGAAGAGCAAGGAGTGCCCGACTAGGGAATTAACTTGAGCTCGATTTTAAAAAGTACGCATAGAAGGTCTTCGTCTACGCGACCCGGAACAGTTTTGAAAGATTTGCTTGGTCAGCCACGCTGCCGCAGTGGAACTGGGGCAGCCGTTGCTGTAGGAGCCCGTCTGGCTTGAAGACGGGATCACCAAGACAAATACCTGTAAATGAGACGAATACGTGAGTTAAGAAATGAAAAATGGAAGAAATTATTAATCGAAATCAGGGAATTAGTATTCCTTAGGGATTCAATTTAACTAGCTATAATACAACAAGAGATACGATGAAATACATTATTTGGCATAATGAATTAGAAAGAAAGTTTGGATTTGGGACTGAAACAGAGTTTATAAAAACTAAAGAAAAGTATGGAAAACAAATAATTCTTAAAAAAGTAGTTCCTAAAAATATTCCAAGATCCGTCATTCAACAAGCGACTTCATTACTTAATAGAAATCAAAAAGATTCTTAGAAACAGCATTTCATTCTGCAAAAAGTAATTCTTACCTATACTTTAAACTGTCAAAACCAGATTCACAGATTAATAATTTCAGATATTACTTGACTTGTAATATAAAAACCTCTAAGTTCATTATGATTATAAACTAAACACACATTTATGCATTATTTAATATGATATAACAAAGCTACCGAAAGGTACAATTGCGGAAATGAAAAGAAGTTTCATGCTATGCAGCAATTCTATGGAGAAAAAATAGTTTTTAGCGAACAATTCAACAATGTCTCTGAAGAAATCATCATAAAAGTAACTAGGGCTATCAACAAGCAGATTAAAAACCAATCTATTGCTGTTTGATGATATTTCGCATAAAGTTTAGTCCATTAGAAGTTTTAACACTTCTTGACTAATTTTTTTCGCTCCATTCTGGTTAAGGTGGTGATAATCATGAAAGTAATACGAATCGTCCATTTGAAGTAATTTGTTATAATTGTAATAGGCTCCGTAGGAGTCTATTAAACTATCAAATGAGGAATTGTTAATTATGGAATTATAATAAGCACTTACTACTGGTGCTTGCACATAAATGGTTTCAATATCTTTGTCTAAAAGTATATTTGAAATTTCTTCAAATGCATGCTTTTGTTTACCAACTAGTTGCCATATTGATTTGGCAAAAGACTTGGGCTCATAATAGGCCAAGTCTTTTTCAATATAACCCCCAGAAATATAGGTTTCTTTACCTTTCTGCTTACCTTCCTTAAAACCTTTGTGTATATTGAATAAATCACTATAAAAACCAAAGATCAATGTATTGTAAACTTTGAGATGGTTAATTCTCAAAGCCATTTCTAAGCTTAAGAAATCATTCTCATCATTTGCAATGATATCCAAAGCTGACTCCACACCATCTACAGAAAATGCGTAAGGATTTACCTCATAAATCACCGTCTTAGGCTGTAATTGATCAAGGTATCTTTTAAGCAATAGAAGGGTTTGCAGAGGAGTTTGACTACTGGAACCTAGGTTAAAAACTCGCAAACCATGTTCTTCAAAAAGCCTAGTATCAAAGCCACTGTAGGCATGAGAAGAGCCTATAAACAGCACATCTAAATCACTTAACTCCTGTACTTCTTTCATTCTTGAGTGCATATGGCCACTGCCACCTATTGGATAATTGATATTCTTCCTTAAAACTCCAAAAGGTGAAAATGTTTGTAGTAATATCAAACACAGTACATAAAAAGGAAAACAGAAACACAAAAACAATCCAAATTGGGTTACTAACTTTTTCATACTCTAAAATTGAAAGTAAATAAAAGGTGTTTCTTCAGTGTGGGCATATACACCTATTAGGAAAAATATGAAAGCAAGAAACATCCACCGTAAGCTCCTGGGCCATTTATCACTTATTTTTTCTATAGCATATTCACCTTTTCTTCCAAACCACTCTATCCCCATGAAAAACAGCAGTAAAAAGAATAGAAAGAAGGCTCTTCTCCATTCCGGAAAATATGGCCAAGCTAATAAAGACTCCGAAAAAACAACACGGTAATTGACTATCGCTTCATTCACATTTTCTGAACGAAACATAATCCAAGCAAGCGAAACAAATATAAAAGTAAAAGCTCCTCCTAGAATTTTACGAATTATGCTATGACTTACGGACTCAACTCCTCTATCTATATTCCAAGCAGAAAAAAGTACATTGGGTATTAAAAAGCAAGCATTCAACAGTCCCCATAATATAAAAGTCCAATTAGCACCATGCCATAAACCACTGAGAAAAAATACGACAAATACATTTATCAACCTCTTCCAAATACCTCTTTGATTTCCACCAAGGGGTATATAAACATAATCTCTAAACCAATTGAAAAGAGAGATGTGCCAGCGTTTCCAGAAATCTCCTAGATTGGTAGAGAAATATGGAAAAGAAAAGTTTTTGGTCAAACGAAAACCAAATAGATTAGCTGTTCCAATGGCGATGTCAGAATAACCGGAAAAATCTGCATAAATCTGAAAACTAAATAGCACTGCACCAAGCATTAAAGTACTGCCTGAATATGTTGCTGATCCATTAAATATAAAACTGACAAATTCTGCACAATTATCAGCGATAACCATTTTCTTAAAAAGCCCCCAAAGTATCTGTTTCATTCCATTGACAGTATTATTATAGCTAAAAATCCTAGGTTGTTGAAATTGAGGCAAAAGTTTTACGGCACGTTCTATAGGGCCGGCTACTAATTGAGGAAAAAAACTTACAAAGGAAGCAAAAGCAATTAAATCATCGATTGGTTTTATTTTTCCCCGGTAAACATCGATTGTATAGCTCAATGTCTGAAAAGTGTAAAAACTAATGCCTACTGGTAAAATAATATTCAGTGTATAATCCGTCTTTGCATTCATTAAAAATGGGAAAGCAGAAAAAAAGCTCTCAAGAAAAAAATTGTAATATTTAAAAAAGCCAAGCATTCCAAGGTTGACCAAAAAACTTAACAACAGCAAATTCTTTTTTAATCTTCTGGTCTTGACTGCCAACATACCTTTCGCAATAAAGAAATCCAATATTGAACTAAAAGCAATTAGAAATAGGAATCTCCAATCCCACCAGCCGTAAAATAAATAACTAATTGAAAGGACAAAGATGTTTTGGATCGACAAACCTACTTTGGCCAAAGCCCAATAGATTATAAAAACTATAGGTAGAAAAAATAAATACTCAAGTGAATTAAATAACATCGAAATTTATTGATCTCAAAAATAATTAAAAGTGTAAGGATCAGAAGGCTTAATCAAGCAGTCAATTTAAATGTAGCTCAATACAGATAAAAAATTAACTAAATTGATACATCATGTCATAAAATTCCATGAAAATAAGCTACCTTTTCTCCTCATGAAAAGTAAAATTGATTTCACAAACTGGCCAAG
This sequence comes from uncultured Cyclobacteriaceae bacterium, assembly GCA_937958005.1. Taxonomy (GTDB): domain Bacteria; phylum Bacteroidota; class Bacteroidia; order Cytophagales; family Cyclobacteriaceae; genus JANSWY01. The sequence continues at coordinate 6,056 of CALGOB010000080.1, read as the reverse complement.
AAAATCTCATTATGACTTCTTCAAAGAATTTGATGAACCCTTTTTCGGGATTACTGCTGAGGTAGATTGTACAAAAGCACATCATCAAGCTAAAAACCTAGGTTGCTCATTTTTCCTTTACTATCTACATAAGTCTTTGGTCACAGTTCACCAGCTGGATGCTTTTAGGTATAGGATGGAAGGGGATGAAGTCTATCTATACGAGGAGATAAAAGCTTCTGCAACAATAGGTAGGCCAAATGGCACTTTTGGCTTTAGCTATATTCCCTATTTTAGTGATTTCAAAGATTTTGAGGAAAGTGCTACATTGGAAGTAGAAAGAGTCAAGCAAAGCTTAACCGTAAACCCCTCAGCAGCTCATGATGTGATTCATTATTCCTCTGTTCCCTGGATTAGGTTTACTTCACTTACCCATGCAAGAAAATATAATCAAGCAGACAGCGTTCCTAAAATCTCCTTCGGAAAACTGACAGAAGAAAAAGGGAAGCTACTCATGCCTGTTTCAATATTTGGGCATCACGCATTAATGGACGGATTTCATGTAGGTGAATATTTTAGAATATTTCAAGAGTTGCTTCACCTAAAGTAAATTAAAAGATATGCATAGTACGCTTTTATCCTTTATATCCCGGTATGTTCAACTAACCAGCAAAGAAGAAGAACGGGTAATAGACACCTTCAGTTTTAGAGAGGTTCCTGAAAAATACAAAATTGTAGAATTAGGAAGCATCAGTAAAGAACTGTATTTCATTAAAAAAGGATGCGGGAGATTGTTTTACTTAAAAGAAGGAGTGGAAATCACCGGCTTTTTGTTCACCGAAAATATGTTTATTGGATCTTTTGAAAGTTTCCTAACTGGCACACCCAGTAACCAGATCATAGAAATGGAAGAGGCATCTTCTTTATATGTCCTTAGCAAAGAAAATCTTGAAATGCTCTACACAGAAATACCAAAAATTAATGTTTTTGTAAGAAAAATGCTAGAAGAGCGAATGATCATTGCCCAGCAACTAGTCGGATCTTTTGTATTGAATAAACCTGAGGAAAGGTATGAGGCTATGCTTAGGGCAAATCCAGATTTACTGAATCGTTTCCCACAACATATATTGGCTACATTCTTAGGGATAACACCAGTTTCACTCAGCAGAATAAGACAAAGGATCATTAAAAAAGAACAATAGCCTTCTTATCTTTTGTTAATGGATAATGGCAAGTCATCTGGTAAATTTGAGTTATGAAAACAATTAAGACGGAAATAATCATAAATGCTTCCAAAGAAAAAGTTTGGAAAGTGCTCACAGATTTCGAAAACTATAACTCATGGAATCCATTTATTGTCTCTATAAAAGGTAAGCCTATCATAGGGAGTCAGATCATAACTACTATGAAGTTGAATAACAAAACTCAAATTTTTAAACCTAGTATCACAAAGTTAGATGAACATAGTTATTTCGAATGGGTTGGAAAATTACCTTTGTCGCTATTCGTTGGAAGACATTATTTCAAAATAACTGAAGCTAATGACGGACAAGTCACGCTGACTCATGGAGAACATTTCAGTGGGCTATTGAGAGGGCTTATCATGAAAAAAATCGGAGATGAAACCTATAAAAGTTTTGTTACCATGAATCAGCATTTAAAGAAAAAGGCTGAAGAAAGCTAACTTCCATTTCATACGTAAACCTGAAGAAGTTTAGTGCCAAATTTTAATTTCAAAATGCTACCATCATAATTCTATTAATCCTTAAGGTGAGAGAAACTAATTGAAAAATCAAAAAACTTAGAAGAAATATTATTCAATGGTGACCTAATGAACCAACCCCGACCCAGTACCTCTGCCGAGAAAGCTACGGTACTCGCAGAAGGGTACGGGGTATCTATGGGCTATAATTAAATGATCGACTCAGCGCCTCCGCAGAGAAAGCTATAGCGCTCGCAGAAGAGTCGGGGCGCCCGGCCAGGGGAATTAATATCCTTTAGGGATTAAAAATAGAATAATGTTAGCATCCTCCAATATCAATAGTAAGCAATAGTGCCTTGTCAAAAAATAAGAAAGCCAACTTGAGCCTGACGCTAAATATTATTAATCCAAGTAAACAGTTAATTGATTATGAGAAATCACTCACTTTTTGAGCAATCCATTATTCAACCATTAAAATGAGAACTAAAAAATTGGCTATTGCTTTAATGATAGGATCATCTAATATTCTTATGGGATTCCATTCCCTTAACTTGTCCTTATGGTATGGCTTTATATAGTTGAGATAAATTAGCAATTTAAAGGATCGATTTGCTGAAGACAAATATCATATCCACATATATTTAATATCTATTCTTTTAAAATAGTTTGGATCATGCAATAAATCTTTGGAGAAACGTCCTTAAGCTCAATCTCAAACTTCTTCAGCAAACATCAAGTCAAACAATTGATTATTAAATATTTAAAATTTTAAATGTTCATTTTTTATATTTTGATGGATTCTAAGATTTCCCCTAATCCACAGGTTTATCGCTTGACCCAATAGTTTGAGCCTCTGAGCAATTCTAGGATTTTTCTCTACTGATAGGTTTATCGCTTGATTCCTATTATGTCGCCACACTATCAAGAATCATTATAAAAAAGAGAATAATTTATTATGCATGCATACTATTTTAGTAGTTTTCTTTAATTTCGAAGTATGTTAAGGATTGAATCACGAAAGAAAGAAATATTAATAGAAAGAGCAATAAAAAAAGTCTCAACTTTCATTGAGACTTTAGGTGGTGCTGAGTGGGCTCGAACCACCGACTCACGGATTTTCAGTCCGATGCTCTACCAACTGAGCTACAGCACCCTTTGAAGAGGTGCAAAGTTATATAAATTTTATTTCGTGTACAAAATATTTTTTTAAAATTTTTAAACTAAATTAAACAACAAAAAATTATCCATAAATGGAATACTTATCACAGTTAGCATTTGTAGTTGTTTTAGGCTTTTTCTCTTTTTTACTCTACAAAAGAATAAATCAAATTAAAAAGAGCATTCAATTGGGAAGGCCAATAGATAGATCAGATCATAGCAGCGAAAGATGGAAAACAATGCTGCTAGTTGCTCTTGGCCAAAAGAAAATGTTCAAAAAGATCATCCCGGCCATTCTACATATTTTTATCTATGTGGGCTTCATCGTTATTAACTTAGAAGTACTAGAATTCATTCTGGACGGATTCTTTGGGACTCATAGGCTTTTTGCTCCAGCTTTAGGAGGATTTTACAATGTCTTAATGAATCTATTTGAAGGATTAGCCCTTTTAGTATTACTTAGTTGTTTAGCATTCCTTGTCAGGAGAAACATCTTACGAGTTCCTAGATTCAAAAAACCAGAGATGAAAGGATGGCCAGCAATGGATGGAAATCTAATTCTCATCATAGAAGTCGTATTAATGGCTGCCATCTTCACCATGAATGCAGCTGACCAAGCACTCCAAATTCTAGGTTCTGAACACTATCCAGAAACTGGGACTATCTTTTTTAGCAACTTATTTGTCCCTGCTATAAGAATGATGGATGAATTAAACTTAATCATTATGGAAAGAGTTGCTTGGTGGTTTCATATCATTGGAATTTTAGCTTTTGCAGTCTACGTAACCTATTCTAAACACCTTCATATCTTCTTAGCGTTTCCTAATACCTACTTTTCAAACCTGAAGGCACAAGGACACATGGACAATATGGACAGCGTTACCAATGAAGTTAAAATGATGTTAGGAATGCCGGTAGAAGGAGGGGATCAGCAACCGCCTGAAGAAATAGGTAGGTTTGGAGCCAAAGATATTAATGATTTAAGTTGGAAAAACATCATGGAATCCTATTCTTGTACAGAATGTGGTAGATGCACTGCAGAATGCCCTGCAAATCTGACAGGTAAAAAACTCTCTCCAAGAAAAATAATGATGGACACAAGAGATAGAGCAGAAGAAGTTGGAAAAAGTATTCAAAAAGGAGGTAAAGGATTAGAGGATGGAAAAACATTGCTTGGTGATTTCATCACGAAGGAAGAGATTAATGCCTGCACCAGCTGCAATGCATGCGTTGAAGCTTGTCCGGTAAATATTAATCCATTAGATATTATTTTACAAATGAGACGCTATGTTGCTATGGAGGAATCTGCTTCTCCAGCTTCCTGGAATTCTATGTTCTCAAATGTTGAAACCAATTTTGCTCCATGGAAGTTTTCTCCTTCAGACCGTTTTAATTGGGCTGATGAATTAAAAAACGAAAATAATAGCAACCAATAACTTCAAAAAAATGATTAAAGAAAATCAAGAATTTAAAATACCTACGGTTGCAGAATTGGCAGCTAAAGGCGAAACACCTGAAGTGTTATTTTGGGTAGGGTGTGCTGGGTCTTATGATGACCGATACAAAGCAGTGACCAAAGCTTTTGTTAAAATACTAAATAAAGTAAAGATGAATTTTGCGGTACTTGGCACTGAAGAGGCCTGTACAGGTGATCCTGCAAGAAGAGGAGGCAATGAGTTTCTTTTCCAAATGCAGGCCATGGCCAATATTCAGGTTTTAAATGGTTATAACATTACTAAAATTGTAACTGCATGTCCCCATTGTTTTAACACACTTAAAAACGAGTATCCAGATCTAGGTGGTAATTACGAAGTCATACATCATTCACAAATGCTTCAGAGTCTAATCAATGATGGGAAATTGACCTTAAGAGGCGGTGGTACATTTAAGGGTAAGAAAATTACGTTTCATGATTCCTGTTATTTAGGGAGAGCTAATAACGTCTATGAGGCGCCTAGAGAAGTGATCTCTGCATTGGATGCTGAACTAGTTGAGATGAAAAGATGCAAGACAAAAGGATTGTGTTGTGGTGCAGGTGGTGCTCAGATGTTCAAAGATGCAGAACCAGGCAATAAAGAAATCAATGTAGAAAGAACTGAGGAGGCAATCGACACAGGCGCTTCAATCATAGCAGCTGGATGTCCATTCTGTATGACAATGATGTCTGATGGTGTGAAAAATAAAGAAAAAGAAAATGAAATCAAGGTAAAGGATTTAGCAGAATTAATTGCTGAATCAGAAGGATTATAGATCAGATTTGTCCATAATGGCATTTGAGGGGTTAAAAACCTATATTTTGGAACAAGTACATTTTAGCTTATTAAGTTATGGCATATAACAGAGTGTTTTTAAATAAAAACATTAGGCAATTCAAGATTTATTTAATCTTATCCTAAAAATTCTCTATATTTATAAATGAGGAAAAAACAGGTAGGTATTAACTAGATACCTACCTTAATCTTAACTATGAGGAAAACATAATCCTTCCGATTATGTTATCATATAATAAAGACTGATTTTTAGACAAGAAAGTTGTCTAAATCAGTCTTTTTTTTTGCCTCAATTGTATATTTCTTAATAAAAAGATAAAAAACACCTTAAAGATTACCATTTTATTAAGAAACATAAAAAAAAGCAACCAAACCATATTGTTAATATCCTTTGATAATAAAAAAACCAGATAGTACTTCTAACTATCTGGTTAATCGGGCTTAAAACCCTAAGCATTAAAACAACTTACTAGAATTAGAATAAAATTATTAACATTATCAATCAAATTGATTACTCCTTCTCAAATGATCAACTAACTATTAGCACTAAAAATTTTCTTAACTGTATTGCATGAAGTAGATTAAACAACTACTATAAAAATCCCTTCTTTTCAAAGATAATTAAGAGATATCACGAATGTATCACGATTTCTTAAACAGTTTATCAGCAAGTAGTTAAACCAAAAAATGTCTCTAATACCAATTTAGGTATAAAAGAGCGTTTTAGATTTTGCAGGTATTTTTATTAAAGAAGGTGAGATCGCCAAGGCAAAAAATGAAGCTCTAGCAGCGCTTGAGAAAGACTTTTTAACCCGAATGATGCATTAGACTTTTAAGAGAAAATCATAAATGGCTGTTAGATAGCTGCTTAAATTCTGATTTGCAACACAGACATAGTCTCCATTATGGTGAGTAGGAAATTAGGATTTAAGTGGCTAAATGACTGT
>CALGOB010000079.1 GCA_937958005.1 uncultured Cyclobacteriaceae bacterium | reverse complement strand
ATACAATTTTTTCAACTTATAGTGCGAAATTGATATTTATATGACATTTGTAAATAAAATTGCTATTAATTGCATTAATGGCAATTAATTCTCCTGAACTACTTGTAATTCGGAAAAATCCTTAGAAAACTGATTAATTTTCTATGCAAAAATCCCTTAAAACTACTCTAAAGCAATCTTTTAGTTGTATTTAGTATCGTTAAGATTATTTTTTTTCTCAACTAACGGTACTACCTCTGTATCATATTGATTAAGTACAATTAGTGTGGGCTTTATGTATAACCATATCATTCATCTTTAACAGATTTTTGCGGTTGTAATGTTAGGTTTTGATACTTCTGGAAATAGAAATGAAGCTTGTAACGCGCAAAAATCTTGGATTGAAGATTAGATTTGAACTTAGCTAATTCTTGACAAAAAGATTTGACCCTCTATCCTGTAGTGTCTCGTCGCACAAGAAGGATGATTAATTCCCTAGTATAAATTCCTTTTAATCCAAGGTAAAAGTTCCTAGTGGCTTTGCGCTTTTAGATGATTATCAGATTGGATTTCCCTTTTATAGAAATATAGAGTAATGAAAAAGGAAAGAAGATAGAAAGTAGCAAGCGCATAAACGAGAGCTATTGAATAATGAGTAAGCTCAAACCAGTCATTGGTTATGAGGATGATTGATAATCCAACTCCGCTATGAAGCAGGGATGTCAACCATGTGTATTTACTTTTATCCATTAATGATGAATAATTATACACTGACAAATAGATAAAAGCACCCATATAAAAGACATTGGGAAATCCTATGTCTTTAAAATTAACAAACATGTATAGCATGATGCCAAAAGTTACAGTGGCCTGTATCCAACACCATGCCTTGGTTTCGAAAGTAAGTTCAGGTCTGTACTTTTTGTATTTATAGACGTCTTCTATCGCCTTAAGTGGGTACTTCTTTTCTACATCGGCTGGACGCCATCCTGTAGGCATGAACCAAATCTTTAGTTTATCAACAAAAGATTGAGTTCTCCAAGCATCGCTGATGAGTACGCTTAGGTGTGAAAAGTTTATTAAAATAGGATTCCAAGTTCTAGTAGGCCTTTTTACCCCATAAACAGGAGGAACATCTTCCAACTCTTCCTGAAATGTACCAAATAGCTTGTCCCAAAAGATAAATATTTGAGATAAGTTTTTGTCTAAGTATTCATCATTGATTGCATGGTGAACCCGATGGTGGGAAGGGGTTACAATAATCTTTTCTAAAAAACCCATTTTCCCTATGAGTCGGGTATGATACCAATACTGAGCAAATAAATGAAGGGGGGAAACTACAGTTATTACCTCTGGTGGCACCCCAATAATAGCAGTAGGGATAAGAAAAAAAACAACAGTCCCAAAAAAACCAGAAATAGACTGCCTAAGGGCACAAGCTAAATTGAATTCTTCACTACTATGGTGAGCTAAATGTACATTCCAAAAATAATTTACCTGATGAGAAAGTCTATGGTTCCAATATCCCGCGAAATCAATCCCAAAAAAGGCGATAAGATATATATACCATTGGTCCTTGATGGTTATCAAAGCAAAATTTTCTTGAAACCATCCATAAGAAACAATTACAAAAGTAAGTCCTAGTACATCTTTTACAACGTTAGTAGTTCCTGAACTTAGACTTGCTAAGGTATCCATTGGTCTTATTACCTTGGCATTCATTTTCCAAGCAAAAATCCTTTCTATGATTATTAAAATCATAAAGAATGGAATTGCATATAAAAGTACGGCAGCATATCTTTCCATGCGATAATCTACTTTATTTAAAAATAGATCATTTAGGAAATAAATGCTGCGTGCATACTACTTTTGTCCTTAATCTTTCGATCAAAGGTTCTTTTCTTCAGTTAAATGCTTAAGGGTTATCATATTTTGCTCCCTTTTATTTAGAAAAACAGAGAGTGTCTATGTCGTTATTTATCGCATTAAGTACTTGATTATTCTATTGCTTGGAGTAGTTCTTGCTTATATAAATCAAGAAATTCAGGGAGTCGTTTTCTTCTATATTGTAAAATCCATCGGGGATGAGGTAGGGGAACTAGCTTGCCAAATAAGTGATACTTGGCATTCAAGTATTCCAAATACTTTATATTTTTTCCTTGGCCTAAAGAGAATACTACTTCCTTAGAGGTTACTTTTTCTAAGTGCCACTTGAGGCTCTTTACCATATAATCCTCTAGTGATTCTTGTAATTGTTTATCGTCATAATAATTCATGTTCTTCCCGGCCTTCACAAATCCTAAAGGACAAACCGATGAGAGCAAAAATTTACTGTAGAAAAATTCTGCCCCACCTAAGTGGTTGATCATTTCATAAATGAATTTTGAGGATAGTTCAGGTTTCTTTTCAAAATTATTGGGCAAAGAAAGTTGTTCTTCCATTATTTGAGGATCTGTAAAGGGTATACCTGTTACCCCTCCCCCAAAACGGCCAGGGTTAATTCCCATTACCAACACCCGTTTATGATGATCACCAAAGTACTTCGTGTAAAAACTGGTAATCGAATCGATTACTGGATCCTGATCAAATGGAAAAAGTAACTCAACCCCTTCTGGCAGTTCATTGGGTTTTTTAATATCTCGATAATAGTCTATTAGCTTTTGTCCAATCATCATTTCATGGGGATTAATCCAGGAGAGTCTTTAGTAAGTAAAGAAAGTAAAATCAAAGATGAATTAATAATTTACTTTCATTACAAATCAATCCTTTCTTACAATAAAGGATTGATTTGTAATGGGTATTAGAATTTACTCTTCTCAAGTCGCCTTGATCTTTGTCTTCACAGATCATTTATATCAAGAAAATTTAACTATACAAAACCAATCGTGATATTCTCTAAGCTTTAACCCAAATGATGCAATAGAAATTTGATGCAAACCATAACTAACAGTCATCTAGCCACTTAAATCCTAATTTCCTACTCACCATAATGGATACTATGTCTGCGTTGCAAATCAGAATTTAAGCAACTATCTAACAGCTATTTATGATTTTTCTCTTAAAAGTCTAATACATCATTCGGGTTTAATTCATATGATTGTTCAATTACTCTTAAGTTTTAATTCCTTGACATTATCCGTTCTGTCTTTATCCATCATTAATACATAGGGATCTACTCCACCTAAACTTGGTTTTTCATCTACTATAATTTTTAAGAAGGTAGTATCCCCTGTGAATAAGTACTCTTCCATATGAAGTATGTTTTCTTTGTTACTGAAATCATTCATAGAACCAAATATTCCTACTTTAAACGATTCATTTACTTCCATTTTTGCTTCATTTCCTAGCCCTAGATCTTCTTGTTTTTGAGTGAGTACTTTAAGCTTGACCTCATATTTACCATTGGCCAATTCTTTGTATTCACCGGAGAGTGTTTTTAAATCATATAGAATTACCTTTTTAAACCATTGATCTAAAAGATGATGGTGGGTTATTGGTACAATTTCCTGTAAAGCGACTAGTAAGTCAATGGACGTCGCCGGAGTTTTTGGGAAAGCATGTTTGCTTAAAAGATCCTTCAATGCTTGATTAAGCTTTGCCTCACCTACTAATTCCTTCATTAAATACATAAACCGCAATCCTTTGCTATAGGACACATGAGGCTGTCCATTTACTTTGTATAGTGGCTGCTCCTTTTCAAACCCTCTATTTCCAAGGTACAGATCTAACTCCACATTGAGTGCATCTAGTGCTTTTTGTTTTCCGTATGCCTTTTCATAAAGCATGATTTCAGTGTATTGGGCAAGTGTTTCTACTAGTGTAGTGCTGCCTTCTACTGTCTTTGGGTCTAACTGTCCTCCCCACCACTGATGTGAGAATTCATGGGCAATCAATTGTGTCAATAAATCAGCTTTTGAAGAATTGGTTAAATCAGCCGTGAACCCGAAATTTTCATTATTAAAAATAGACCCAGGGTAGGCAGTGGCAGCAAACCCACGAGCAAATTCCGAAATTTCTACGTACCTGAAATGATCATATTGGTAAGGGCCAAATGCAGATTGACAGTAGTCCAGCGTCATTTTGATCCGATCCATCATCAGGTCAATATTGTAGTGATGCTCTGGGTGATGGTAAATGGCTATATTAATGCCTTTGTAATCTTCTTTTTTCACAGCATACCTTGCAGATGAAAAGGCAAACCTATTTGGGATTTTCCTATTAACTTGATAATGGAAGTAGTTCCTGTTCTTCTTTTCCCATTGATCGATCAAGTTTCCAGGGGCAATGGCCGTTTGACCTTCATCGGTAGAAACAACCGTTTCAAAATCTATAAAATTGTAATCGTTATAGGTACTGTCATAAGAAGTTTCTGCTATATATTCTTCTAGCTTTTTGATTCCTTCTTGCTCAGGTAAACCTCTTTTTTTTCTTTCATCTTTACCACTTATTTCAAATTCACTAGTATAACCCAAGTAAGGGAAGTACCTACTCATTCTAATGAAACTTCCGTTTTCTACCATGGCATTGAAACCGCTATGATTACTAAATTGGGAAAGGTGAGATTCAAACTCAAATGACATGACCAGTTCTTTGCCTGGAAGTAGTGGCTTTTCAAGTTCATACCAGAAATACCCATAAGTATGATCAGCTTCTGTGGGGTGTGCTCCATCTATCGTTACCTGATTTAACTGGACAAGCTTGTTAACACCCACTAGTATTTTGTGAATTGGCCTCGTTGACATGTTCTTGGTAATGTAGTTAGCTTTTACCTGATAATATTGTTTGCTTGGATAAAGGTCAACCTCAGATTTGATACTGGTAATGGTGGGTTGAATTAAATCTTCGTAAGGCTTATAAAGCTCTTCATAGGTCTGGCGCCAATCTAAAATTTCAGTAGGTGTATTATATTCTTCAATGATGTTTGTCTGATAATAAATATAACTACCACTGCTTAAAAATATTAAAAGACTACCCAATAGAATTACTTTTCCCCAACGCCCTATTTGCACCCTCAGCAGTTTCATTCTATACTTAATTCCAGTGCCTTTGCCTCGCTGCCACAACCCATACGTTAGCACAATCATGAGGAACGTGAAAGCAGTCCAATACAGCATCCGCCAATGGAAACCTTCTACATAATGGCCTAGCCCATTCATGTCTGAATAGTCTTGGCCTTCTATGGTTGATGCAAATCTTAACAACAGGTGTCTTATACCGACCATTCTACCAGCAACTGTACTGGTTACTAATACCACTAATCCAGTGATAACCATGCCTACATACTTAGAAGGAATTAATGATTGGATAAAAAGGGACAATGCAGCTACTAGTAGTAAAGGAAGTCCAGCATAATAGTAGATCGATAAGTATACATAAGGTTCAATTTTATAAAAACCACTGCCTAACTGTATGACTATGCCCAGAACAATGGAAAGCGTAATTAAGATCAAAGGGATCATTGCCAAAGCAACATATTTTGAAAGGAACAACGTAAGGTTATTGACTGGACTTGAATCATTTAGCTCATCAATTTTTAAAGTATTGTTTCTCCAAATCTGTTCATTACTGAAGAATATCAATACGATAATCCCTAGGCCAGGGAGCATTTCTAAGATATTGGAGAATATAATACTGGTGTGCGGATAACTTGCAGAGGTCCGTATACCCCCATCTAGGGAAGAAAGAACTTCAGTACCTAAAAGTAATAACCAAAAAAGAAGGATGATCAGAAATGGCAATCCTTTGACCATGGCTGATAGCTCTATTTTAATCAAAGATAGGAATGCTGACCATTTTGCTTGAAAGCTTTGCGCGTTGGCCATTACTGGTTGATACTTGATCCGCTTTTGATCAACAAGATCACCTTTTGACAATTGCTCTTTCTTATTTTTTTGTGATTTGGATCGTAAGCGAAAAGAGAAGACTTTATAAGCTAGCCCTATCAATACAAAAGAGATGATTAGCCATAAAATTCTATTGAATAATAAATCACCCTCTAGACCGATTAATTGAGTATTTCTCTCTAAGACACTCCAATTACGAGATTGAAGAAAAAATGCGGCCATTCCGAAAGGATCTATTTTTGCCGCTAAGCTCATGGATTCAGTAGAAGAAGGTGAAGCTTCTGCCAACCAAGGGGCAGAAGAAAAGATGCTACCCCCCATATAGAGTACATATATGAATAACCCACCCACATACATTGCTATTCTATTTTTGGTGATTACTCCAAGCAGAAAAACAACTGCACAGCAAATTAAGATATTAGGAATTGCAATGGTCAAGAAAGGCCATAAGTAATTGATCAGGTTAATAGCTTCCAGTTTTTCTGGGTCTAACCAAGGAGCAAAACTACCAACCAGCATGCCTATTGTTCCAAAAAGAAATGCAATCACACAGGCTACGTATGTTCCTAGAAATCTACTCAACAAAAACTTGAATTTAGAGACTGGGGTTGAGTGAATCAATTCATACATTTTGTGTTCCTGATCCCTCAGCATCGTATTCGTGAAGAAAACCGTCGCGACAAAAATATTCCCAAGAGATAGCAGGCCAGTCATGAAAGTGATAATGAAGGTACTATTTTTAGAGAGGTTGGGAAAGGTGACTCCTAAAGCCATAAAAACAAAACCAAAGAAACCAAAGCCTAAAATAGCTACTAGGAATAACCATTTTCTTGTGTGATATTCCCACTCAAATTTTAATAATTGACTAAACATGAGCAGGAGATTTAGTGGTGAAAAGATTGGCTTGCACGGCAAAATAGACATCTTCAAGGCCGGGCTTAATGCTTTCAAACCCATGCTGTGGATCCTTTTCAGCTAGTGCATGTATTTGCATTTTTCCTGTAAAAAGGCGAGAAGATATGACTGGGAAGGCTTTTTTATAAGATGAAAGGTCTTCTTTGTTAATAGACTTCCTCCAGATACGACCATCCAGTTGATCAATTAAATGACGAGGCTCTCCCTTTAACACGAACTGGCCGGCTGACATAACAGCCATATTGGTGCATAAGTCCCTTACATCTTCTACAATGTGCGTAGATAATATCACAATGATGTTTTCGCCTATTTCACTTAGTAAGTTGTGAAAGCGGTTTCTTTCTTCTGGGTCTAGTCCAGCTGTAGGTTCATCTACGATAATGATTTTAGGATTTCCCAGCAAAGCCTGTGCAATGCCAAATCGTTGACGCATTCCTCCTGAGTAGGTGCTGACAGATTTTTTGCGTGATTGATAAAGATTTGTCTGATTTAGTAAAGAATCTATCTGCTCTTTCCGGCTCTTTTTATCAGTGATCCCTTTAAGAACAGCTAAGTGATTTAGCATTCTATAAGCGGATACTTTTGGGTAAACCCCAAATTCTTGTGGAAGATATCCCAGTTGGGAGCGGATGGCATTTGGGTCTTTCAAAATATTGATTCCATTAAAAAGCAATTCGCCTTGGTCAGGTTCTTGTAGTCCTGCAATAGTTCTCATCAAACTTGATTTGCCTGCACCATTTGGCCCCAGAAGTCCGAACATGCCATTTTGAATATTTAAAGAGATTCCATTGAGCGCTTTCACACCATTAGGGTAAGTTTTTGAGAGTTTTTTTATTTCGAGTGTATTCATTCTTTTAAAATTTCATTGAATCTGATAGCAAGCTAATCTCGCTGTTTAGGACAATCAATTAATAAGGGTAAAGGGGGCAGGTATCATGATTTACTGACTGATATAATGGTTATTGGGGAAATTGGGCGTTAATCACTTATTTTGGGCTGTTGCTCATTTTTTTTTGAGCTAATCACTTAAAGTCGTCTATTTTGTGGCTCAAATGAACCAACCCCGACCCAAGGGTACGGGGTATCTATGGGCAATAATTTAATGATCGACTCAAGAGTCGGGGAATTAATATCCCTTAGGGATTAAATCAAATCTTAAAAGCGACAAAGTAAGATTAGATCACTCCGTTTAGGAAAATGAATATGTTGAAAAAAATAGAAAGGCTTATACTGACCACTGATACATGGATTTACCTAGTAGCAATAGCAATTGCAGCCCACTTAAACGTAATTGATTCAAAAGGAGGTTGGTCGATATTTCTCGCTACAGTAGCAATACTCTTGTTAATTTATTGCCCGCTTTACATTTTTGATTGGTTCAAGATCAGGCTGAAACGTAAATTCAATAATAAATTATACCTGACGATTTGGCTATTGATCTTCATTATTTACCCTTTATTCGCTGTCCTCCTGAATTCAGCAGACCTTTTCCCCACAAGCAATTTTCTGGTTTCCATCAACTTAGGTGGCTTGATCATGGTAAGCTTGTCCATATTTTTAGCGGTATACCCACTTTTTAAGGATAAGCTAGAAAAGGTCAATTGGCTAAAGAAGATCCACATAGAACCTGCTATTATCATAAGTTTAATATTATTTGCGATGATGTTAGCATCAATGGCAGTTACTAATTTGGAACTGTTTTGGGGAGGTAAGGCAGTTGATTCTAACATAAAAATTTCTAAGGTATTTATTCATTTTGGAGATTTTTTATCTATCACTTTCCAACTTTTATTGGCCTATTTGGCAGGGTATATATTTTACTTGATCAATCATTATTTCTTAATCAGTAAGCTACTAAAGGAAAAAGGGTTGATTATTTACTTATTTGGGGTCGTTGGTACGGTTGTCATATTTTACCCAGTATTGGCACAGTTGCTTATTTGGTTACCATTACATCAAAAATTAGAAGTCTTGACCCCCAGTGAGGATATGAATCCTTTTCATCCTAATAATGGAGCAGCAGCCATTGCTATTATGTTGATTTCGATACCTGTTATTTTGACTATTCAGTGGTTCAAACAGAATTCACAGATTATATCCCTACAAAAACAACAAGTACAAACTGAGTTGGATTTGCTAAAACAACAGATCAACCCACACTTCTTTTTCAATACACTCAATAATCTATATGCCCTTAGTTTAAAAAAATCTGATCAGACATCAGAAGTAATTTTGCAATTGTCAGAGCTGATGCGTTATGTGATTTACAAAGGAAAAGAACAAGAAGTATCCATAACAGAAGAAATTAATTACATAAAAGATTATGCAAACTTGCAGTTGATTAGGTTAAAAAAAGAGATTGACTTTCGATTTACAGAATCCGTATCTAATCCAAAATTGCAAGTTCCACCACTGCTTCTGATTATTTTGGTAGAAAACGCTTTTAAGCATGGAATAGAGCCTTCAGAAGAATCTTGTTATCTTCATTTGTCTATTAATAGTGATGAATATGGATTTGAGTTTAGTTGTCAAAACTCATTTGAAAATCATGAGCGGGAGCAACCGGGAATAGGTTTAGAAAACCTTAAAAGAAGACTAGAACTAAATTATGGTGATCGATATACGCTTGATATAAAGAAAGATCATCAAGCGTTTAAGGTGTTGATGCGGGTAGATGTTGCGGAAAATAAAGAAACCCATGACACAAGCAAGATATGATGAAAGGATACGATAAGTATTACGGGATAAAGAGAACAACCCCCAGTCTAACACATTACTCACGCTTAGTGAGTAATGGTTAAATTAGAAAATTATGAAACTAAGGACACTGATTATAGATGATGAACCGTTAGCACATGAAATTATCTTGCAATATGTGGAGGAGATGGAATCTATTGTCATTATAGGGCAATGCTATTCTGCTCTTGAAGCACTTAATTTTCTAAGAAAAGAGCCTGTAGACCTATTATTTTTAGATATCAAGATGCCTAAATTGAAAGGCACAGATTTTCTAAGAATTTTAGAAAAGAAGCCATTGGTTATTGTTACCTCTGCTTTTGAGGAGTATGCTTTAGAAAGTTTTGAGTTAGATGTCTGTGATTACTTACTAAAACCTTTTCGTTTTGATCGTTTTCTAAAAGCGACCAATAAAGCTATTGATTTGTTCCAGCTTAAAAATCAGAGCCATAAAGAAGATCAAGGAGAGAATTCAGTGGCTCAGGACCAAAAACAAGAATTATTCCTTAAGGTAGACAAGAAACTGATTCAAGTGAATATCTCGGAGATCTTCTTGCTAGAAAGTTTTGGTAATTATGTTAAAGTCTGGGTTGCTGAGCAGTTCTACCTGACACCAGGAACACTTAGTAGTTTTGAAAAGCAATTACCAGTAGATTTTATCAGAGTTCATAAATCCTATATCATTCATAAACCCTATATAGAATACTTGGAAGGGAATATGGTGCTTTTAAAGAATCAACAAAAAATCCCTGTTGGGAAACAACACAGGTCAAAAATAAAGCAAGTGCTGACAAAGGGATAATACTTAAACCTGATTCATGCATTGGAAATTGTTAGAAGCTTATAAAGCTCAAAAATACAGACACTTATGTTTGAGAAGCATAGCATGGCTATGGTGAATTAACAAACCTGTGTTAAGTAGGGTCTCCTTGAGTTTAAAAAAATGACAAAAACCCTTTTTTAAAGTGTTTTGAAGTACATTTATCCTTTTATATATAAATCCAATACCTCGGTTTTTAAGGATTCTAGCAAAAAGTGAGGTATTGTGTTTTTTAGATTTAAAATCAGTGCAATACTTATTGTGAAAATAAGCTCAAATTGGTCGTTGAAAGTTTGTTTTATTCGTCATGAAATAGTTATGTTTTTTATATCAAAGTTAAACCTAGGTAGATCCAAATTAGTAATAATGAAAGAAATCATAATCGGTTTTCTAAGGCGTATTTCGGGATAAAAACTAGTGCCTAAATACCTAGGCCGATTATTTAAAATTGGAAATAAACATAATAGGCAGTTGTCGTCTAAAATATATAATTGGAAACTAATTTAAAAACAACCTTTTTTGTGCCTAAAGTTTCATTATTTTTAATCGTTACCTTTCAACCCACACGCAACTTATTTTTACTTTACTAGGTTTAGATCTAAAGATTTAATGAATTTTACATTTAAAGAAGTCATTGTAACTCATGTTAACTATCGGGATGTTTTTAATGCTCCCTTGCTTATTGATTCGTTGATATTATGGACAGGTTTAAAAAATGATGAAATTGGGAGGGAAAGCTTAAATGTTATTTTGACAGAATTAGTTGAAGAAAAATTGATCGTAATTAAAAATGATTATGTGGCAGTTTATGGTAAAGAACATATAATTGATTCCCAAAAAGAGAAAAATGAGTTAACAGAAAGGCTAATCCATAGAGGTAAAGGGACGCTCAAATGGTTTACTAGAATTCCTTTTGTGAGATATCTGGGTATTTCTGGTTCTGTAGCAGCAAACAACCCTACCTCCTCTTCAAAAGATCTTGTAGACCTAGACTTGTTTGTAATCACCTCTAAAAATACGCTTTGGTTGATATTCCTGATTGAACGATTAATTACTAACCTTATTCGCTTTTTAAAAGGAGATCATTACTACTGTTTTAATTATGTAACAGAAGAGGATTTTTTATCCATCAGCAATAAAAACTTTTATACTGCCACAGAACTAGTAAATTTAAAAACAGTTTATGATAAAGGTGTCTATGCCAAGTTCATAGAAGCCAATGAATGGCATACTAACTATTACAGTAAAGAAAGTATCCAAACAAATAATTACAAACATGAAAAATCTCCTATTTACTTTAATCTACTAAGTCCGTTAAATTACCTTTTTTATGTAATATTTAGTTTTTTTAGAGGACTCAAGAGGTTGAATTTAAAGATCGCTTTAGAATTTACATCTAAATATAATCCTAATCAGAGATGTAATTTATCTAGAATCTCAAACCCCGCTGGTGGTTACCAAGATTCTATCAAAAAGCGCTTTAGTGAACTTTTTCAAAAGAATTTTAATAAATATTACTCAGAAGAACTTTTAGAATCATTGTTTACAAAAGAAGATAAAAATGATTCTGGTGATTCTTATGTTAATACTAAAAAAGAATTCACTCAGTTTTTTACAAAATATTCATTAAATGGAAATGAAAAGAGTACTGTTTAGTCATTCCTATTTTTACAAATATGACCAGAAACAATGGAAAACAGCTGAGCCTTATCCTCCGTTGATGACCATGACTGCAGCTTCTTTGGTTAGAGCTAATGGATATGAAGTTGCCATGTTTGACGTAGGCCTTAAGGATTCTCCAGAAGAGATCATCCCTATTTTAGAAGATTTTAAGCCAGATTACTTTGTAATATTTGATGACGGCTTTAACTATCTAACTAAAATGTGCCTGACTACCATGAGAGAAGCAGCCTTTGTCATGCAGAAACTTGCCAAGAAGATAGACGCAACCGTAATTACTTGTAGTTCAGACTCTACGGATCATTTTGAGAAATACCTAAATAATGAAGCTGATTTTGTTATTAAAGGGGAAGGAGAAATCACTTTACTAGAGTTATTAAAAGATTTGGATAGCGGAAATGATGGAAAGGGAGTAAGTGGGCTATCTTACCTTGTGGATAATAAAACGGTATCTACTAAACCCAGAACCGTAAATAGAGAACTGGATTTATTACCAGAAGCTGCTTGGGACTTAGTAGATGTAGCAGATTATAGAAATGTATGGGAAGGTAAAGGCAAGGAATTTTATTTAAATTTAGCAACTACCAGAGGCTGTCCGTATAAGTGCAATTGGTGTGCAAAGCCTATCTATGGAAATAGATACAACACAAGATCGCCTAAATTGGTAGTTGAGGAAATAGCGAATCACCATAAAAACCACCAAGTAGATCATTTTTGGATGTGTGATGACATTTTTGGTTTAAAACCTGGCTGGGTTCAGGAGTTTAGAGATGAATTACGTAATAAAGGACTTCAGATCAAGTATAAAATACAATCAAGGGCGGATCTTATGTTGCAAGAAGACAACATTGATGCACTAGTAGAATCTGGTTTAGATGAAGTGTGGTTAGGTGCAGAATCTGGCTCACAGAGTATTCTAGATGCCATGGATAAAGGAACTACCATAGAACAGATAAAAGAAGCAACAGAGATACTTAAAGGCAAAGGAGTAACTGTAGCTTATTTTATTCAGTTTGGTTACTTAGGAGAGACTAAGGAAGATATAGATAAGACATTAAAGCTAGTGCTTGATTTAATGCCAGACAAAATAGGAGCTTCTGTATCTTATCCATTACCGGGTACTAAGTTTTATGAAATGGTAAAAGAAGATTTGAGCAAAAAGTCTAATTGGACTGACTCAGATGATTTGGATATGATGTTTCAAAATACTTATTCTACTAATTTTTATAGGAAACTGCATAGGTATCTACATAATAGACATAGACTAAAACGAGGAGTATTAAGTGCGGAAAATTTAATAAAAAACCCAAGTACTGTCAGCTATCGGCAATTGAAGAATGTGGTTGCTTTAGGACTGCATGCACCTTTATCCCTAGTAAATAAGTTTCAACTTGATAGATTAGAGAAATCATAAATGTTGGAATCAGACTTTGACATGGCGGCGGTTGCCTATGATGATGATTTTACTTATTCCCAGATAGGTAAAATGCAAAGAAATAGGGTTTGGGAAAATATAAATTTATCAATTCAAAACAAAAAGAGTCTACGGGTACTTGAACTGAATTGTGGTACCGGTGAAGATGCTCTGTTGTTTTCTCAAAAAGGCCATGCTATTACAGCAACAGATATTTCTGAAAAAATGCTAGAGGTAGCTAGAAGTAAGACAAAAAATCAAAATATTATTTTTAGATCGCTTGACCTTAATAAGATAGAAGATTTTGAATTTACTGAAAAATATGACTTGGTTTTTTCCAATTTTGGTGGATTGAATTGTCTAGATACCATCTCTTTGACTAAAGTAGGTAATTGTGTTGTGGATTTACTGAAACCAAAAGGAAAGTTTATAGCGGTAATTATGCCTAGTTTTTGTTTTTGGGAGTCTCTTTATTTCCTTCTAAAAGCAAATTTTAGTGAAGCCTTTAGAAGGCGTAAGGAATATGCCATGGCAAAAGTTTCGGGAAACTTAGTGAAAACATGGTACTATAGCCCTAAGCATTTCAAGGCACTAATCAGTGATAAAATGAATTGTGAAAGCGTTAAACCTATAGGATTATTTATTCCTCCATCATATTTGGAGCGCTTTTTTAGTCGCAATACAAAATTGCTCCAATACCTCAATAAAATGGAAAAACTACTTGCACAGTTTTCTTGGCAATCGGCTTTAGCGGATCATTATTATATTGAATTTAAAATGAAATGAAAGTACTTTTAACACACGGATATTTCATTGCAGAAGATGAAAAAGAGCAAGAGATCATGAGGCCTTACCCACCTCTTGGAATTCTTTATATCTCTGCATTTCTTAAGGAGCAAAATATAAATACAAAAGTTTTTGACAGTACTTTTTCAACAAAGGAGCTGCTAAAACAGTATCTAATAGATGAGCGGCCTGACGTAGTGGCCATCTACACTAACTTAATGACTAAATTGAATGTACTGGATGTAGTACAGTTCTCAAAAGAAATTTCACCAAATACTAAAGTTGTTTTAGGCGGGCCAGACGTAACTTATAATACAAAAGACTACTTAGAGAACGGGGCAGACTTTATTGTGATTGGGGAAGGTGAAAATACCATTTTTGAGCTTGTACAAAATATTGAAAAGGGGAATTCAGATTTTACTGATGTTAACGGAATAGCATATTTAGATAATAGTGGATCTGAAGTAAAGACCAAAGCAAGGACTAAAGTAAGAGAAATAGATGAGCTACCCATCCCTGACAGAGATGCAATAGACATGTCTAAATACACCCAAGCTTGGAAAGATTTTCATGGTGAAAGTGCTTTGAATGTAAGTACTCAGCGAGGATGTCCTTATACGTGCAAATGGTGCAGTACCGCAGTATATGGTCAAAGTTACAGAAGAAGATCTCCTGATAAGGTAGTAGCTGAATTGAAGGAAATCAAAGAGAAATACAACCCTGATACTATTTGGTTTGTAGATGATGTTTTTACTGTGAGTCACAAATGGCTAGAATCCTTTGTAGAAGAAATAGAGACCCAAAACTTTGAACTAAAGTTTGAGTGCATTAGCAGAGCCGATAGGATGAATACCGAAGTGATAGCCCTACTTAAAAGAGCTGGGTGTTTTAGGGTGTGGATAGGAGCAGAAAGCGGTTCCCAAAAAATCATTGACGCCATGGATAGACGTGTATCTGTTGAAAAAGTAAGAGAGATAATTATTGAAACAAGGGAAGCAGGTATAGAAGCAGGAACTTTTATTATGTTAGGCTACCCGGGAGAAACAGAAGAAGACATAGAAGAGACTATTCATCACTTGAAAGTATCTAATCCAGACCATTTTACAATTACTGTGGCTTATCCCATTAAAGGCACTAGGTTATACGATGAAATTGAAGCTAACCAAACCAAGAAACTCGAATGGAATAAAAGTACAGATAGGGACAGGGATTTTGTAAGAACCTATCCTCGAAAATATTATGCACATGCAGTTACTAAGGTAATAAACGAGGTGAATTTTCATAAAGCGACTTTAAATTCAGGCTTAGGATATAGAGCAGTTAAGATGAAAATAAAAGCGACTTTGGCTACCGCGGCTATGAAAATGGTGAAAACACTAAACTGATGTTAAATCCAGGAAGACTTATACAAATCGATAACTTGCTTAACATTCCTTATCGGTTTTTCCTTTTTTGGTTTTGCAGATTAAGAAAAAATACCACTAAGGAAACTACCGAAAAAGTTTTCATTATTAAAATGATGGGAATTGGAAGCATTACTAGAGTTTATAAAACTTTAAGGGAAGAAGAAGTCGATTTTGATCAAGTTACTTTCATCACTCTAGCATCTAATAGGGGATTGTTTAATGCATTGGGAATTGATAATGTTAAATATATCAAAGACAAAAACTTGATAAATATTGGTGTTGGATTGATACAAATGTTTTTTTTCATTAGAATGAACAAACCTTCCTGTTTAATTAACTTCGAAAGGGCATCTAACTTATTGGGCATGTTTCAATTGATCTCGGTTTGGTTTACTCAAATTAGAACAATATCTTTTCATGATTTTAAAAATAATATTGAAACAAGTAAAGATGTGATTTTTACAATTCACATGAAATCTTTCCAAGACTTAGTAGACTTGACTTTACCAAGTTTTAAGAAAATGAGAGGAAGTCAAAAACCACTTATGCAAAAAGTCATAGATAATAAAAAGATTTTAATCAATATCAATGCAAGTAATTACATGCCTTACAGGAAATACCCAATAAGTAGCTTTAAGAAAATAATCAATACATTACATAATTGGGATAATGATTTGCATTTTGACTTGGTAGGAAATGCTTTGGAGAAAGACTATGTAGAAAGTTTAATGGACACACTTGATACAAGTAAAATATCAATTACTAACAGGTGTGGGGAGTGGTCTTTAGTAGAGTTATTGAATCAGTTTTCTAATTGTGCACTTTTCATAACCAATGATTCCGGCCCTATGCATTTAGCATCACTTGTAAATATTCCCATGATTGTAATATGGGGACCTACTTCTGCTCAGCAATTTGGTTATCACAATAAAATGATAGTCAATATTGAAACTAAAGAAGCATGTTCGCCATGTTTTCAATATGCCAAATCGGTTGCAGCTGTTAGTTGTAATAAGAGAATAGATTGCCTCAACGGTATCGCAGCGGTAGAAATAATTACAGAGGCGAAAGAGATATTAGTAGGACTAGAATTAGTTAGGGAAGTAAATTTTATTACTCCCAAGAAAAAAATAATAAAGAACAGTTATTCTTTAGTATCATGAGCGAGGAAAAAAACCATAATCAGGTTTCTGAGATAGAAGAGGTTACGGTCTTAGAAAAGACTAGGGTGCTGTTTTTAAACCCTCCTGGAAAGGAAATTTATATAAGAGACTACTATTGCTCAAAAGTCTCTAAGGCCTATTATTTGCCACAACCTGTTGATTTACTTACGCAGACTAGTTTTTTCAATTATCAAAAATATGAACTTAAAGTAATTGATGCCATCGCTGAAAAATGGGACTTGAAAAAAACCATTGAAGAAATAGTTGAATTTCAGCCTAAGTATGTGATCGGACAGTTTGGATCAGCTTCTTTAAATGAAGATGTAGATTTTTACGAATCAGTAAAGCATACCCTCCCTGACTGCAAAATCATGTGCTCTGGGGATGTACTTTTAGAAGTCTCTGAAAAACTGATTAAAGATTATGACTGGTTAGATGGGATTATCACAGATTTCTATAAACCAGGCCCGTTACAGTATATAGAAAACGGAGGAAATGAGATAGAAGGTCTGGTCTTTAAAAAAGAGGATGATGTGCTGGATTCTCCGAAAGGAAAATATCGTAAATCAGTAGAAATCTCTATCCCTAAGCATGAACTATTTAATAATAAAAAATATAGGATGCCTTTTGTGACGGGTTATCCGATGGCCACAGTTTTAACAAACTATGCATGCCCTTATCCTTGCACATTTTGTATCATGTCCCACCTTGAATTTAAAAGTAGAAGCGCAGCTTCTATTATTGAGGAACTAGTACAGTTAAAGAAAATGGGTATTAAATTCATCTATTTTTCTGATCAAACCTTTTATACGATTCCTAAGGTCATGGATGAGGTATTGGATTTTATGATTTCAAATAAGTTAGGAATTAAATGGATGTGTTTCTCCCGAGTAGATGTGATGAATGAAGAAAGACTACTTAGGATGAAAAAAGCAGGATGCCAGATTATCATGTATGGAGTAGAATGGGCAGAAGAAAAGTATTTAAAAAAGTATAAAAAACAATATTCTGTAGATCAAATTAAGACAGCATTTGCACTTACTAAAAAAGTGGGGATCAAACGATTAGGAACCTTTTTAATGGGGGTCCCCGGACAGTCAAAAGAGTCTGTAGAGAATACTTTAGCACTGGCCATTGAAATTGATGCAGATTATGCTTCTTTCAATGTAGCTGTTCCAAGGGCTAATACCTCTTTCCGAGAAGAGGCAATAGAACAAGGACTGATCCAGAAAGACGAAAAAGTGATGGATCAGTCAGGTAGTTTTATTACGATGGGTACAGGAAAAGTAAGTCAAGAAGAACTAGCACTGCTAAAGAAAAAAGCATATCGTAAATTTTATTTTCGTCCTAGATATATTGCTAAAAGAATTGCAGGACTCAAAAATTGGCAAGAATTTAAAAGTCATGCTTACGAAGGGTTTTATATGCTGAAGAACATTGTCAATTGATGAAGACACAACAGAATTTCTGGCTTATTTTAGGGGCGAGTCTATTAGTAGTTATTGCTGCTATGTTGTATTTGCATTATCCCTTAGCCTATAATCAGAGTTTATATCACTACCAAGGTTTAGTATTGTTAGATGGCGGCATACCTTATGTAGATTTCGTGGAGAAAAAAGGGCCTATGGGTTTACTAGGATATGGATTGGCTGCCGTCCTTTTTGGTCCATCCCCTATGGCCTACAGAGCTTTTGATTTGTTAATACAAGGCGGAGTTTTTGTTTTATTGTACCTTATTCTAAAAAGGAAATCAGGCACATGGATAAGTTTATCTATACCAAGCATATGGTTTATCCACAGTTTACTGGACGGCCCTGGTAATACGGCTGATGTAACCAATCTGATGACTTTATCACTTGTTGCCTCTTTTTATCTATTGACAGGTAAACTAAACTCCTACACCTTTTTTATTGTTGGAATATTAATGGGCATGGCCTGCTGGGTGAAACCGACGGCAATCATAATGTTCTCCCCCATATGGTATTTGGCTTATCGATCTAGTAATGAAAGAACCAATAAAGCATTTTTCAAAGAATCTCTTAAGATCTTAGGTGGCGCTTCCTTGGTGTCTTTTCTATTTCTTTCTTATTTAATGCTCAGTAAAAGCTTAATAGGATTTTGGGAAACTGTAGTTTTAGATATTTTATTAAATTATGTCGCAGGGAGCAATCGTCTTAGTTTTGGCACCCTCATAAGGGTAGGATCTACCCTTCTAATTGGCCCTATTTTAAGAATAGTAGGATCAGCAAGTTTAGTGGTTTTTGTAAAGAACAAACTTACTTTTACTGCCTTTCTTTTTTTTATTGCAATAGCGATGTCTATCATTATTGAAGGCCGATTTTTTCCTTATCACTTTTCTCCATTGTGGCCATTTGCAGCTATTGGCTTATATGCTTTCATGCAAGACTTTCTACAGAGGTATTCGAGTAGTAAATTTATTAGGAAAGGGCTTTTAGTGCCGTTTGTTTACATTATGTTATGCATACCTATGATCTCAGTAGGATTGGATTTTTATCGAGCGGGCTTTATTCCTTTTGGGGAGTTTAACCGAGCGGAGTTATTTAAGTTACCCGACTTTATTAAGATGTATGAGAGCAGGCAGGAGTTAGTAAATTACCTTAAAAACCAGACAGAGCCTAGCCAGTCAATTTATGTAATAGGGGTTGATCCAAATGTATACATAGATATTCAAAAAGCAACTAAATGTAGGTTTATAAGGGATTTTACTATTTTTACAGAAGGACTTCAAGTCAAAAATAAACCTCCTCATTTAGTTAAGTGGAGTAATGAAATGATTACTTTTCTTTTAGAAGGCAAGCCAGATTTATTGGCAGTTGATAGCCAAATGCCAGGAGGTGAGTTTTTACCTGAATTTAAAAAAACTTTAGATAGTTTGCTGATTTCATACTATTCACAAGGGATTGTTTTAGGGCAATATAGATTATATGTAAAGAAGTGAAACGTAATAACATTGCCATATTAGCGCCGTGTTTCAATGAAAGTGAAACAATAGTTGAGTTTTTACAAACACTAGAAGATTCTATTACAAAATTACCTTATGATTTTGAGGTAATCATGGTGAATGATGCTTCGTATGATGAAACTCTATCTTTACTATGTGATTTTCAGTTTACTAGCCAGAGAATAACCTTGACTGTCTTAACGCTTGCCTTTAATGTCGGGCATCAAATGGCTATTTTACAAGGACTTCATTATGCAAACACAAGTGATAATGAAGCATTCATTATCATGGATAGTGACGGACAAGATGACCCTTCTGCAATAGAATCTTTACTTGCTGATACAAGTGATATTATTTTTGTGAATAGAGGGAAAAGATCAGAATCAATCATCTTCATATTTGCGTATACGATTTATAAATGGATTTTTAAGTTCATTACAGGAACTAAAATAGGCTTTGGAAACTACTGTTTAATAAACCGGAAAGTACTAAAAAGTATATTATTTAATGGCTTTATACATTTACCATCTTTTTTATCTAAGCAGAGAGTAAAGAAACGGTTTGTTACAATCAATAGAAATAAGAGAATGGGCGGACAATCTAAAATGAGATTTTCAGGATTGTTGCAACATGCCATTAGGTCATTTATAGAATATGCTGAAGAGTTGCTTGTCCTTTGTCTGAAGTCCTTTTTAATACTTAGTTCGGTACTTTTACTATTTGCCTGTCATGTGTTGTACAAAAAGATATTTACCGATGGTGCAATACTTGGTTGGGCTAGTAATATTATGTTAGGGCTTTTTAACGGAATTATCATTCTTATTTCAGCTTTCGTTTTAGGGACACTGCTTTTGAAACTATCTCAAATAAGGCGAGGTAAGCCAATAAGCAAACTATATGAAAAGATCTCATCTTTCAGCAACTAATATTGACCCGTCAAATGAACTTAGCATTTTTATTTATTCAAAAACACTTTACCAAGATCAAGCTTTTATTTATATTATTTTCAGCCCTTTATATCCTTTTTAAAGGCATTATTCCTGGCTGGAACGAAGTACAACAAGATTTTCCTAACTACTTAATTAGTGCAAAAATTTTGGCTGAAGGATCTGATATAGACAAGCTTTATGATGATAATTGGTTTCAATCTCAGGTAGATGCTTCTGGAATAAACACAATGGGACGGTTTACCCCTCAACCACCTATAATGGCATTGGTTATGTTGCCAATTGCTCAGTTTGAGCCTTTAACAGCTAAAAGAATTTGGTTAATTTTTAGCCTAATCTTAGTAGCAGGTTGTATTTTTTTAATTCAACAAATATTCCACCTATCATTCCTTGATTCGTCACTAGTTATATTACTAATGGGGAGAGCTCTTGCAAATGATTTATACTACGGCCAGCTTTATATATTGATGGCATTTGGGATGATGTTTTCCTTTTGGTTGATACAAGAAAAGAAAATGTTTTTATCAGCTGGAATTATACTGGCAGTTATTACCTTTTTAAAATATTTTCCAATCTTGCTGATTCTCTATTGCTTAATTGAAAGCAAATGGAAAGTAATTATCAGTTCAGTTTCAGCACTTATTCTATTGGCAGTATTTCAAATCTGGTTTTTCGAATTTGAATTAGTGAAAGGCTATGTTGTAGAAATATTGTTGCCGCATTTATCAGGAAATATACCAGATCAAGGAGAAGGATTTCCATTTGCGTTCCAATCATGGCCAAGTTTTTTAAACAACTTATTCGTTTTTAACCAATCGGAAAATAATAGCCCTATTATTAACTGGGCTTTTGGAAAGACTCTATTTCAAATTGCTATATATAGCATAGTTATTACTGTCACATGCAAATATGTAATTCATATTAAAAAGAATATCCAATCTAGTAGTTTGAGAGCGAGTACTTTGATTAGTTTGTTGATTATTGCTAGCCTTGTTTTGCTGCCAGCCAGTGCAAGTTATCACATGTTGTTTTTAATTATTCCAGTTTCTTTTATTCTTGGTTTAAAAAATGACATCTATAAAGTTTCAATGATATTTTTAGTGATCGCTATTAATTTTTTCCCATTCCCATTTTCAAGTAATGATAATCTGTTATTTCTTATATTATCTTTTCCTCGGTTATTTGCATTATTAACTATATTAATAACCTTTTATCTAAAAATAAGTCAAGATTTCAGAAAAATAGAAACAATAAATTAGAAATGATGATGTTCGATAAATTAACATTTAAGTCTATTTAAATAAAAAAAACTAGTTTTTGCAACCAATGCTAGTGTACTTACAATTAGTATAATAATTGAACTATCTTTTAAAGTTTAGTTTTAAATTAGCACTATGGCAAAACTTCTTTTTCTTCAAAACATTGATTACGAATTTTTAGGCCCCATGTATATTTCAGCAATGTTGAAAGAACATGGTCATGAGTGTGATTTAGCTCTTGGACAGACTTTGAGTGATTTTGAAAGTAAAATCGAAGATTTTAAACCTGATATTGTCGGTTTTTCTATCATGAGTGGTAGTCATTATTGGGCAAAAAATATTGCGGGTGAGATAAAGGAAAAATATGGGATCATCAATATATTTGGAGGTGCACACCCTACATTTTTTCAAAAGTTTATAGAAGAGCCAGAGGTTGATTATCTGGTCAGAGGAGAAGGAGAAGAAACCATGAGAGACATCATGGAGTGCATAGATAGAGGAGAGTCCTTTTATCATGTACCTAACCTATCGTATTCTATTCCTAAGGAAACCAAACATAACCCACTTAGAAATTTACATAAAAACCTGGATGAATACCCTTTTCCTGATAGATATTTATATGATGCGTTAAATGCAAAAGGCGATAGGAAGGTAAGGAATATTATCACTTCCAGAGGATGCCCCTTTCATTGTACTTTTTGTTTTGAAGACGCCATGCGAGAAATGTACAAAGGGAAAGGAAAATATGTGAGGATAAGAGAAATAGATCGATCCATAGAAGAATGTAAAAGACTATTAGAAGAAACTAATGCTGAGATAATATATTTTGCGGATGATGTCTTTGGCATGAAAAAACAATGGCTTTATGATTTTTTAGATATTTATAAAAAAGAAGTTGGGGTAGAGTTTATCTGTTTGGTGAGAGCTGACATTGTTGCTTCAGATGAACAGTACGCCCAGAGATTAGCAGATGCAGGGTGTAAATCAGTGTTTTTTGGAATAGAGTCAGGAAATGAACGGTTACGGAATAAAGTCCTTAACAAACAATTGACTGATGATCAGATATTAAAGGCAGCTAAATTATTGCATGATGCGGGTATAACATTTAGAACTTATAATATAGTAGGGTTACCTGATGAGACCTTGGAAGATGCATTTTCTACAGTTGAACTGAACATTAAAATTAAAGCAGATTATCCTTGGTGTTCTATATTTTCGCCGTTTCCTGGAACTGAGCTGACTGATTATGCATTCAATAAAGGATATCTTGGTAAAGAGTTCGACTATGATTCTTTAGATAAATCTTTCTTTCTTGAAACAAAGCTGGATATTCCTCACAAAAAGGAAATTCAAAATTTACAAAAGTTTTTTCAGACGGCTGTTTTATTTCCATGGACCTACCCCCTCATTAAGAAACTAATTAAGTTACCCAGTAATATCCTTTTTAAAGCGTGGTTCGGTTTGATCTACTTTTACATCTATATAAAAAGTGAGAAAAGGAATTTTTGGTCTACACTTATGTTTGCATTGAGGAATTACAGGCATGTTTTATCCAAAGAATAATTATCAACACTTTTTAGTAGATATGATAAACTGCATTCTTTGAATCCATTTATAGTGAAAATATGGAAAAGGCTTAGTATCGCTTCACTATATGGAGCGAGTCAGTCGATTAACAACCTCATTAGATTCTTCACTTCATGGCTTATTTTTCAATATGATTCCCCTAATCTGTGGGGAGCTTTTATTAAAATAAACCTTGCGATTCAATTAATCTCAATGATTACCGGTCTTGGTCAACGTGATTATGTACTAAAACTATTTAGTTTTGATCCCCAAAATACTCACTCCAACTGGGGGGCAAATATGGCTACTAGATTGCCCATCTTGTTTTTAGGGTTAATTGGCCTATTTTTCTTCTTAGATTCTGAGTTATTTATTTTGTCTGCTCTGTGGCTTGTAGCTCACCATCTGAATAATTCTTTTCAGGTAATTGTGTTGTATGAAAGAGATTTTAAATTTGCACTTTTTGTAGAAATCATAGCTGGTTTGCTGTTACCTTTAGTTGTTTTTTTTTACATAAAAGACTTATCCTTACAAGTTATAATATTAGGAGTTTTATTGGGGATGGTTTTTAAAATGGGATTATTCAGTCTCAGGTATAACTCGTTTCTAAACCTTAAATTATTTGTGTTCAGCAGCGCACATTTAAAGGAGTCGACAACTTATTTTCTACCTTCTTTGATTGGAACTGTGCAGTCTAGAGTAGATACTTATTTTATTGCTGCCTATTTAGAAAACAGTACATTGGCGTATTATAATATTTTTATGAGCTTTCTGAATTTTTCTTATAATTTAATGAATTTTACCATAGCTCCATTTATAAAAAACCTTTATAGAATGAAGCTGAGCTCTTTGAAGAAACTACAAATAAGCTTTGCTTTAATTGCTCTTCTCTTCTCTGTAATAGCAATGGGCTCAACTAAGGTTATGATAGAAAACTACTACCAATATGATTTACCTAACAGTTTCTATCTAGTAGGCTCCTTAAGTATTTTGACTTTTTCATTGTACATTTTAATCATTAATAAACTATTTAAAGTGGGCAAGCAAAAAGCAGTAGCATTAACCGCTTTTATCGCACTTCTATTTCAGGCTGTCATGAGCTATTTAGTGATTCCGCTGTATCACCTTAGTGGTGCATTATTTGTCTATTTTATTGGACAGCTATTGGTTACTGCTATATTCTTAGTTTTAGATAATAAGTTAGGGCAATCTAAAGCTCAATGAATGAAAAATTAGTGCCTCTTTTTTCCGTTATTAATAGATAGAATCCCTTGCCAGATACGATAAGCAATACCTTGAATATCATCTTAGTCTTTTAAACCCGAATGATGCATTAGACTTTTAAGAGAAAATCATAAATGGCTGTTAGATAGCTGCCTAAATTCTGATTTGCAAAGCAGACATAGTCACCATTATGGTGAGTAGGAAATTAGGGTTTAAGTGGCTAAATGACTGTTAGTTATGGTTTGCATCAAATTTCTATTGCATCATTCGGGTTAAATGCGCGCTAGATAAAATAGCGTGAGTTTGTGAGTGAGTATAGAGAAGAGTTTCGTTGAAACAACTACTCCCTAAACTTTCTAAAAATAACTT
>CALGOB010000078.1 GCA_937958005.1 uncultured Cyclobacteriaceae bacterium | reverse complement strand
AAACGGACGAAAGCTAGAGTTGTCAGCCCTTCGATTGATTTATAGGGGGTGTTTTTGAACTTCAGAAATAATCTTTGATTAAACGATATCAAGAGCAGTTTTTCTTCAATTTCAGTTTTACTTGGATGCCAGTAATTTTTTATTGAAGAAGAATCGGGATGACCGGCCAGGAGAGTTAATATCCTTTAGGGATTAAAAAGGCATTAACGATATAAGGAGTTTCTAGAAATTGATCACACCCTGTGGAGTAATACAATAATCCAATTTTATATCTTGTTTATTAATATCAGCAATTCGGTCAATAGGTGAAAATAGGCTCAAGCCTACTTTTAAAGTATCTGGTCTACATCCTGCCAGAAACCGGTCATAATATCCTTTTCCGTAACCAACACGGTGGCCTTGCCTGTCAAATATTAAAAGCGGGATCAGTACAAGGTCTATTTTTTCTTCAGGAATAATAGTTCCTCCTTGAGGCTCAGGAATACCCCATCGGTTATTCATTAACTGGCTTTTTTTCTCATACAGTAAATGAGTCAATAGATTATCTGCTAGGTCACTTTTTGAAATGACTACTTTTATTCCTTTAGCTTTTGCCCAGTCAATGATAGGCCACGTATCTACTTCTTTATTTTTAACAATGGGTAAAAATGTATGAAGATAATTGATTTGCCTATTTACTAAAAAAGAGATGAAATTTTCCTTCACCTCTTTATTATATCTCAAATAGACCTCCTCTATTAATCCTTTCCTTTTGGACAAGTAAGTTGCACGGAGTGTTTGCTTATCCATCATTCGCACGTTTATCCCTTCAGTATATTAAAGCGATAATCAAACGGTTCAAATGACCCTATTAGCTGGTCTATAAATTCAGGGTTGTTCAGATAGAAATTAAGGAAGTTATCATGCCTTTCCTGTAAGCCATTTTCAGGAAACAGTTTCTCTTTTACCCCATTGATTTGATTCAATGCCGTCTCATGCTTTCTTTCTTCGGATTTCTTAAGCCTTTTCTCTATGTTATCAAGGCTTTTAATGGCTTTGGAACTCTCTGCTCCTATGAAGCCTTCCAAAGAGCCATCTATGGCTGCGGCTTTCTTCTTTAGGGTCTCAAAAAAATCAGTAATCTGAGATTTCTCCTTATCTAAGTCAAACTCATTTTCCGCTGCTCCCTCTAAGTAGTGACTTTTCAGTGAGTGACTATCAAAAAAGAATTTTTCAATAGGCAGCCCAATTTTGTCTAATTTCTTCTTAGAAGCATTGTTAATTACCAAAGCAAAATTCCTTGGCATCAATGCTGGAAATGGCGTCTTGAAATGATCAAAAATACCTTTTAACTGCAACCAATAAACTAATTCAGAAGGCCCACCTACGTAAGCAATATTAGGTAGAATAGTCTCTTGATAAAGCGGTCTTAAGATAACATTTGGGCTAAACACTTCTGGTTCATCCTTCACCATTTGCTGGATTTCAGCTGCGGTAAAAACAAGATCCGTATTCAGCACTTGGTACTGCTCTCCTTCTCTTACAATTCTTTCTCTGATATTTCCTTTCAGATAGAAGAAGTTAATCTCTCTAGGAAATACCTGACTTTTATAACTCAGTTCTTCTAGTTGCTTAGTGTCTCTTTCTGCTAAAGATTTTGCATTATGATTCGCTAATTCATCACTGATAACTGGTGCAAAAATTGATTTCAGTGCCTGATCATCGGCATCTATCACCACTAAACCCTGATCTCCAAAAAGCGTATTCACATATCTTCTTACCGCATCTGCTAGGTTGCTAGCACTTTCATAAGCTTCCTTAAAAAGGGGTAATTCTTCTGGCAACTCTTCAAAAAGCTGGGCAATCGATTCAGTTTCGAACCTACCTACTGCTCCTTTTTGTTCAGTATTCCAAGTATATCTCTTACCGAAAAGGTTAAAATGATTAATCTCTTCAAAATCATGGTCCTCAGTAGCCATCCAGTAGACAGGTACAAAGTTATAATCAGGATAAACTTTCTTTAATTCTTTAGTTGCGTTAACTACAGTAACCAACTTGTAGATATAGTACAAAGGTCCCGTAAAAATGTTTAACTGATGCCCCGTAGTGACTGTAAAGGTTTTTTCATCCTTTAGTAAATCGATATTGGTTTTTACTTGATCAGAAACAGCTAATTCATTGTATTGATTGGTTAAACTGTTTACCAAGACCTCCCTTCTTTCTGTAGGGAACGATCTTCCATCTATGATTTTTTTAAGACCATTGAGATCGGCAAACTCATTGTAAAATGGTGCAAGTGTTTCTTTCTGCTTCAGATAATCTAAAAATAATGAAGAAAACTTTTTGGTTTCTTCAAAGGATAATTTTTCTAACTCCACAGTGATAATATTATGTACTATTTGGGTTTATTATGCTTGGTAACAAATCTATCAATCGATAGGTTCTCCATAAAGATCAAATGCCGTTGCACTATTGATTTTTATGTCTGCAAAATCTCCAACTCTTAAGTAGTTCTTCTCAGCATTGATCAGCACTTCGTTGTCCACTTCTGGCGAATCATGCTCTGTTCTGCCAATGAAATGTCCTCCCTCTTTTCTATCTATCAATACCTTAAATACTTTTCCTACCTTCTCCTGATTGATCTCATCTGAAATCCCCTCCTGAAGTTGCATAACGGTATTTGCGCGATCTTGTTTATCTTCTTCCGAAATATTATCCTCCATAGAAAAGGCATGTGTATGCTCTTCATGAGAATAAGTAAAAATTCCTAATCTCTCAAAACGTGATTTCTCTATAAATTTGAGCATTTCCTCAAAGTCCTCCAGCGTTTCTCCCGGGTGCCCAGCAATCATGGTGGTTCTTATCGCAATTCCTGGAACTTTTTCTCTAATAGTGTCTAATAGCCTTTCTGTTTTGGCCCTTGTGGTACCTCTTCTCATGAGTTTTAACACATTGTCTGCACCATGTTGCAAAGGAATGTCCAAGTAATTACAAATGTTACTTTTAGCAGCCATCACTTCCAATACATCCTCAGGAAAGCCCGTGGGAAAAGCATAATGTAAGCGAATCCAATCGATGCCTTCTACATCTGATAGCCTATCCATCAATTCTGCTAAATTTCTTTTCTTGTAAAGGTCTAAACCATAATAAGTACTATCCTGTGCGATTAGCAATAATTCCTTGGTTCCATTTTTGGCCAAGTTAGTCGCTTCCCTTACCAATTCGTCCATTGGCTTAGAAATGTGTTTCCCACGCATAATAGGAATAGCACAAAATGAACAAGGGCGATCGCATCCTTCTGCTATTTTTAAATAAGCGTAGTGTTTGGCGCCAGCTAATATTCTTTCACCAACCAATTCATGTTTGTAATCAGCCTTAAACCGCTTGAGCAATAAGGGTAAATCCCTTGTCCCAAAGTAAGCATCTACTTGGGGTATTTCTTTTTCTAAATCGTCTTTATAGCGCTGGGAAAGGCACCCAGTAACATAAACTTTGTCCACATCACCCGCTTCTTTCGCATCAACATATCTCAAGATGGTATCAATAGATTCTTGCTTAGCGTTGTCTATAAACCCACAGGTATTAATGACAATGATATTGGAATCATCCTTAGGTGACTCATGCACTGCTTGAATGTCATTCCCTTTTAACTGTGTCAGTAATACTTCTGAATCCACCAAGTTTTTAGAACAACCTAGCGTTACGATATTTACCTTGTCTTTTTTTAACCCTCTTGCCTTCACACTATATTTTTTTGCAAAAGTACACATAAGCGGCTGCATTGTCCGTTAGTCTGTAGAGAGTTTTACTCAAAAAGTTTTATTAAAGGACCTTTTTGCCCATTTTTGGCCTATTAAACCAAATTCAATTTTGCGAAACATCATTCTTTACCTTGTTATAGGCCTTTTCGTCATGAGTTGCCGTGAAATCAGAGATTGTCAATTAAATGATGAAACTGATTTTTTTGCTATTCGATTTTTTGATAGAGATACAACCAACTTAGCCCAACCGGTTATGCTAAGCCGTGTAGCTATTGAAGGGACAGGTCTAAATGCCATCGGAATAGATACAACACTTACTACACTTGGTTTATTTGTCAATGACTTTGATACAGTAACTACTTATTTCTTTGAAAGTGATTTAGGTTTAGATACATTGACAGTAAGTTATCAGTCTGAATATTTTATCTTTTTTGAAGACTGTGATCCTGCACAAAGATTTTTTGATTTCAAAGTAATCAAACATACTTTTGATTCACTTATAGTGAATGACACGATATTAAATAGGAGGGCTACGGACAATGTACAGATATTTTTGGATTAGTTTCATATTTGTCCTACCAGTTGTCAGTAGTACTGTGGCCAGGCAAAATATACCTGATCCACCTAGTGGAACAGTTGCCATAGAAAAAGAAAAGCCTTCTTTAAAACCTACAGCAGTGAGGTTAGGGGCAAATGCATTCAGGTTAGGTAGAACAGTCTTTGATAAGGATTATAATAGTTGGGATATTACTGGAGATATTGATTTTAGGAATTACTTTATAGAAGTCACCTACGGTAGAGAAAAGAATACGCTAAGCACTGAAACATTTGATTACGAAAATTCTGGTTCTTTTTTTCGGATTGGCCCCGAAGTGAATTTCACCAAAAGTAGAGAGGAGGCAAATGCCTTTATATTTGGTCTCAAATACGTTTTAGGTACTTATGATGAACAGTTTCAGTTTGACCGTGAAGATGAAATATTCGGCTCCGCTTCTTTTGACTTAAATAACAGTGCGTTGAAGGCTAATTGGTTTGAAATCAATGTAGGGGTTAAAGGAAAAATATGGCAACAGCTTTATTTAGGGTTTTATTTCCGCTATAAATTTAATAATTCAGTCAATGGTGATAGGGAATTTGCAACCTTTCAAATACCTGGTTTTGGTCCAGAAAGAAGAAGAAACATTGTCGGTTTCGATTACTATGTTTTTTGGAGAATTCCTTTTAAAAAATCGCCTAAGATTTTAAATAAAAGGTAAAATCCCATTCCACAATAAAAATTTAAGCAAATACCTAACAGCTATTTATGATTTACTCTTAAAAGCCTAATGCGCAATGTGGTTTAAAATATAAATTGATGAGTTAGGGAGATAAAAATCATAAGTATTAGGGCATTTGTTACTAAATATACCTTTTGTCAATTTCATTTTTATTGTTTCTTATAAAATTAAGCATCTTTTGGGTAACTTAATGCGTCTAGGTGATAAGATGTTTATTATATCAAAAAACGTCGCTGATTAAGATTTTCATAATGAATAAAGTAATCCTTTTTAATCCTTTTGCCGCAAAGAACGGCTACCGAATACCGAACTCAATTTTACAGGTAGCGGCTTCTATTCAGGATAATTATGAGTTTGTATTCGTAGATGGGAATAGAGAAGATGACCCATGGCAAAAAATTAAAAATCATTTGGATACAGGAGAGTTCAAATTCTTTGGCTGTACAGTTATGCCTGGCCCTCAACTCAAGCAGGCAATTCCGTTTACAAAAAGAATCAGAGAAGAATATCCTAATGTCGTCAATATATGGGGAGGGTATTTTGCCTCTAATCAGTGCAATACTGCACTTAACTCAGGATTTGTTGACTTCGTTATTAATGGGCAAGGAGATTATGCATTTCCTCAATTGCTTGATAAAATAGTAAAAGGTGAAAATAACTTCGAGAAAATTAATAACCTTATTTTCAAGAAAGAAGAAGAGATCATTAAAACTAGGAAAGAGTTTATAGGGGATCAAAATGGGTTACCAGACTTTCCTTATGACAAACTCAATAGGGATTATCCACTGAAAGGATATTTGAAGAAAACTTTTCTAGGTAAAAAAACAGCTGCTTATCATGCCAGTTTTGGTTGCCCTTTTACATGCTCCTTCTGTGCTGTAGTCCCTATTTATAATGCCAGGTGGAAAAGCAAATCAGCTGAAAATATCTATAAAGACATCAAATATTTAATTGAAGAGCATGGCGCGGATGCAGTAGAATTTCATGATAACAACTTCTTTGTCAATGAGAAAATGGTGGTAGAGTTTTCTAAACTAGTTAAAAAACACAATATAAAATGGTGGGGAGAAGGGAGAATAGATACTATTAATAAGTATAAAGATGAATCTCTCCAAATCATGAGAGATGCTGGATGTAAGATGATTTTCTTTGGAGCAGAAAGCAGTAATGATGACATTCTAGAGCAAATGGATAAAGGGGGTACCCAAACCGTACAACAAATCAAAGATTTTGCGGCTAGAATGAAGCAGTTTGATATTATTCCAGAATATTCTTTTGTCCTAGGAATTCCTTTAGAAACTGAGGAAAAAGTATGGAAACAAATTAATGATGATATTGCCTTCATTAAAGAAATTAAAACGATCAATCCAGACACTGAGATTATCATTTATTTATATAGTCCAGTTCCTACTGAAGGATCAGAACTGTATGAGACTGTTAAAAAGGCAGGGTTTTCATTTCCTGAAAAACTTGAAGATTGGCTGAACACAGAATGGGAGAATTTTGATCTGAGAAGAAACCCTTTGACCCCTTGGTTAAAACCTTATATGGTAGATAGAATTCAGGGCTTTGAAACAGTCTTAAATGCTCATTATCCTACCGCTTCTGACTATAAGCTTTCAGGACTTCAGAGAAAGGTGATGAAGCTTTCATCATCCATTAGGTACAAGACCAATATTTACAGGTGGCCCTATGAGCTAAAGGTACTTCAGAAATTCTGGTTAAGGTATAGGAGACCTGAGACTGAAGGGTTTGCAATGGAAGAAGTATGATTTCTTTACTACAAAAGAAGGGCCTGAAGTTTTTTCATCCTATCCTGAAAAGGTTAGCAAGAATCTACTTATCTAGACCCAGAAATTACACTTATCAAGGTATTACAATAAAAGTGCTACCCGGTGTATTTCACCCAGGTTTATTTTTCAGCACAAAAGTGTTTATCGAATATCTAGCAACTATTAACCTAACAAATAAAAAAGTGCTAGAGTTAGGCGCAGGATCAGGTTTAATATCCATTTTTTGCAGTAAACAAGGTGCACAAGTGACCGCATCTGATATTAACACTGTTGCATTAGAAGGAATCCAAGAAAATGCATCTCTGAATGCTGCAAATGTTCGTGTCATTTTCTCTGATTTATTTGATAATCTTGAAGAAATGGATTTTAATTATATTCTAATCAATCCTCCTTATTACCCAAGAAAGCCAAAAAATGAAGAGGAACAAGCATGGTTTTGTGGAGAAGATTTTGAATACTTTTATAAACTTTTTAAACAGTTAAAAAATAAGCACCTGATAGACTGTACTATTTTAATGATTCTTTCAGAGGATTGTGATATAGAAAAAATTAAGATGATTTCTAGTCAAAATCAATTTAGTTTTCAAAAGATCTTAACTAAAAGGGTCAATAGTGAACAAAACTATATTTTCAGTATCATACCAATTTAATGAATGATAAAAGAATGTAGTAGATTAGACATTATCACGGGTTATTTATTATAGCTTTTTATTTACAAACATCGTCTTGATCTGTGTCCTCAAAGATCACTTAAACCCGAATGATGCAATAGAAACTTGATGCAAGCCATAACTAACAGTCATTTATGATTTTCTCTTAAAAGTCTAATGCATCATTCGGGTTAAACTAGAGAAGTTGATCAGATGTGTTAGGTATACAAAATCAACCGTGACAACCTTTATTACCTCCCTGCAATTTTAATAACTTTTAGAAAAAATCAGGTTCATTGTCAGATAAATCTCTTGCGTTCTCAGGAACCTCAACAGTCATATAAGGACCAATTTTATCCACTTCCACTCTATCGTAAAGGTCAGGAAAAGAAAATTCTGATTGTATGTGAGTTTCTTGATCTTGCAATAGATCCCTTACTCTTTCTAATGAAATACCCCATTCTTCAGCAAGTCTCTCTGCAGAGGGTTCGAAAAAGTCTAAATAAATATGTTCCATTAATGAATGATCTTGGCGTTTCTCAAAATCAATATCACTTGACAAATTAGCTCTATGTTCTGCTAAAAATAACAACCTAACATCTCTAAGGTCTAAGAACTCCTCTTGACTTAAAAAACCTTCTCCCTCTAATACAGGATTTATTGAAAAAAATGGCTGAATGTCTATTTCATGGCACCATAAACATTTCACTGGTTTACCCGCAAATGTAATTCCAGGGTCAGCGGCAGCTTTTAAACGACCATTTTTATCATATAGGGCAAACCTTGATTGTCCGTTTGGTAAGAAATCATTAACCTCAAATTCAACGGTTTCGAAAGTACCATCTTGAAAGCTACCAGATCCTTCCGTAGCCAAAAATGCAATCTCTTCGAAGCTCTCAGCTTCTGCAACTTCTAATAATCGTTGTACTGATGAAACAGCAGAATTGATGACTCTTATCTGCTTTCCCTCAAAACGATATAAATTTAAGAATTCATTAAGAGTCTCTGGCATACCTACTATCTTGTAATAATGATAGGTACTATTAAGAGTTAGTGCTAATAGCCTGCCTAATTCAGTATAATTATTTGTAATATACGCAGGGCTATTTTTTAAGCGAGTCACTACAACCTGAAGAGCTTCTTGTGCTTCAGGGGTAAAACCTACTTGCGAAAGATCTAATGTGAAAACGTTATTGTCTAAATCTGTAATGGCATCATTTAAAGAACCAGTGGGTAGCATAGCCCCTAGAGAAGAAAGGCCCCAAGCTAAACCAGTTCTCATTTCTTCCTCAGACTGATCAAACGATCCTGAAAACCATCTGAGATTGATTATTAGATTTTCTTCTATTTGCACAGGCGAAATTTCATCCTCAGATAAAGAAGTACAAGCAAGGATAAAAGTGAGCGCTATGAAAATATATGATTTAAACCATCTATTTTGTATTTGCCGCATAGAATAACTTTTAAGTAATCTAATCCTTCTTTTTGTTTTTCCTAAAATAGAAATTCCGATAGTCTAGCCTTATGAAATGAAGATGACAAATTTTCAGTCTAAACTTCACCATGCCTAAAACAATCTACCGTATGATCATTCACCAGACCGGTAGCTTGTAACTGAGCATAAATGGTAGTACTGCCCACAAATTTAAAACCTCGCTTTTTTAGATCTTTACTTATTTTATCTGACAAAGGAGTAGTAGCAGGAACTTCATCAGTGGTTTTCCAGTGATTTACAATTGGTTTGCCATCCACAAAATCCCATATGTATTTGTCAAAAGAGCCGTGCGATTCTATGACTTCAATAAACCGCTGGGCATTATTAACCGTGGCGGCTACTTTTAGTTTATTTCTAATGATTCCTTCAAACTGGATAAGTTCTTCCTCTTTTTTCTTATCAAACAAAGCGACTTCTTGATAATTGAAGTTGGCAAAAGCTTTTTGATAACCTGCCCTTTTTCTTAAGATAGTTGCCCAACTCAGCCCAGCTTGCGCACTCTCTAGGGTAAGGAATTCAAAATGAGTTTTATCATCATGTACAGGCACACCCCATTCTTCATCATGGTATTTTATGTATTGGTCAAAAGTGTTTTCCACCCAAGCACATCTTTTCATATTTTGTTTATTTAGAGATCACCAAGATAATTGTATGCTAGAAAATAAAAAAGTATTTCTTCGAGAGATCACAGCTACTCTTTTAACAACACCTTTTATTAAAAAGAGCCTGAGTCAAATTAGTCTTGTTAACTCATTAATCAAGTAAGAAAAGTTATCCAATCAACAGAAAAAATGATTTGACCAAAAAGCTACAGGAAATCCTAGGAGCCTCCTTATTACAAAATTAAACGTTAACACGTTTATTTAGTGCGTTACAATTTAATCCCTAAGGGATATTAATTGCCCTGGGTCGGGCAGCCAAACTCTTCCGCGGGAGCTGAAGCTTCTTTGCGGAGGCGCTGAGTGGATCAATGAACCAACCCCGACCCAAGGGTACGGGGTATCTATGGGCAATAATTTAATGATCGACTCAAAGTCGGGGAATTAATATCCCTTAGGGATTAAAGATTGCCCATTATACCCCGTATCCTTCTGCGAGTGCTGTAGCTTTCTCAGTAGAGGCACTGGAGAGGGGGGTGGCTCATTTTTTATCCTTTTTAGTAAAACTATTCAACTAATTTTAAATTCATAATTACACATTAAAAAGTCACTACATTGTAATTAGCAAGTTTAATATAACTAGCTAACTGTAATAATCTTTATTGCTTTGCTTTAATCTTTGATAATTTTACCAAAAGAAAATCGTTATATTCACTCGAATATATCATACTTGCACAAATATATTATCCATGCACCGTTATATAGTCATTTTCTTATTGGTCTTAAATGCTTTTATTGCGAAAGCGCAACAAGTGCCTGCTCCTATCTATTATAGCAACCTAAGTCCTGTTAATGAGTTTCCGAAATTCTTACAATCAAAGAGATCAGTGATCATTGTCAATGTACCGGGAGATTGGGAGAAGTTTGCTAATAAGGTACATAGCAAGTTAATACTCATGAGTATAGACCCAGTATTATATATAGATTATCGAGATATAATATCAGGAACTGATGCGACTAAAGCAATACTGAATCACCTTGAGGAAAGGAAGATTTCTTACCTATTGACTTTTGGTAAAAATGACAACAATCAGTTTGATGTTAATATAACAAGTGCAAAAAATTTCTTAAAAGCTGCTAGCCCTGTTCATAAAAGTACTTATATGGCACATGTAGATTTGCAACGGTTGTTGAAGAATATGGCCAATGAACTGATCAAAGCAGAACTTCAGAAAACGAATTTTTTAATGGTTGAAAAACCTGAGATATTAAGAGATGTTAAAATTCTTGAAAACAGGAAGTTTGAAGTACATGCCAGAGATGTTAACCGATTGAAACTGGCTGTACCAAAGTTTCAGAGAATAACGGATGATCAGATAGCAGCACTACAAAATAAGGAGGTTGCTAATCAGTACAATTTGAAGGTTGACCGATGGAACAAAGACCTAGAAAGTATAATGAAAGAATTCCCATATAAATATGAGTTTGTAGAAACAACCTTATCAGATGATCTTTTTAGAAAAGGCTTTCAATACGCACTATTTCATATAGAAACCAAAGGGATGATGATCAAAAAAATGTTGAATATGGCTACTGAGCAAGGAGAAACGGACTATGTTTCTTATACTACTCAAAATTCTTTAAAAAGAATCAACGTAAATACCCCAGTGGCAAAATTTTATATCAAACAAGTAGTAACCAATGATGTCTATATAGGTGATAAATGGGATGCGGATGTAACATGGCAAGAATCTTTAAGGAACTACATTTTTAATTTCAAGAAGTTTGTGGGGAAGAAATAAGGCCTGATATAGGAATCCATCTATTATATCAATTTATGTTTATAGGGCGTATAAGATCTTTTAGCAAATTTGATTTTGACAAAGCAATTTTCCGTTGGGACATAAAGCGCAAGCACAGCATCGCTATGATGAGTACTTGCAATGCGTGGCAAATAATAAACCCGAATGATGCAATAGAAATTTGATGCAAACCATAACTAACAGTCATTTATGATTTTCTCTTAAAAATCTAATACATCATTGGGGATAAAAGGTATTAACCTCAGGGCAAGCCCTGAACCCTAGTTCCCGATGCAGTGCCTACGCCGAGTAGCTTCGGCTCTTGCGGAAGCACCTGGGGTGTCCGACTAGGGAATTAAACCATACCTCGTGTCCGCCAAAGCTCTATGAGAAGAAGGATTAAATTTGCTAATAGATATAAGCTCTTATAAATCTAAATTGGTATTATATAATAGTAGCCCTTAATACTTGATAGGTTGATTCTAGAAAAGTTTGCAAGGTTTCCCGTTGGATAGCTGGTGATATTTCTTTAACTAGGTCGGAATACTTCAAGATAGCACCTGCCCAGTCTTCTTCATACCATTCTCCGTATTTTAATTCAGGGAAATCATCTTGTTGTGCATATGGCCAAGAATTCATATAAAAATAAGGCTCATCGATGTGATGATCACCAGGAGACATTCCTACACCAATACTGGCAGAGGTCTCAGGATCGCCCGTGTCTTTGACCACTTGTAAGGTAGCCATATCAAAATGGTGAGGCCAAACAGTCAGTCTGGCAAAACCATCTATTAAAGCAATAAATTGAGTGATCCCTAACCATGAATTATGGTACAAATTCGCTAAAGCAGCTGCATCTGGTAGACTTGGATCAAATGTCTTTCCTTTAGATTGAGGATATTCTGGAATAAGATAAGGATAATTTAAAGAGATATTGGCGGACTGTACTCCAAGCAAGGCTAATTGTTCTTCTAACCATACCATGATAGCTCCTTGTTTTTTTCCAACTAGCTTTAGAGAACTAAGCTCTGTATAAGAAGAATCTACAAGGTATACTACAAAACTCTCTAAGCTGATAGAAGAGCGAAATTTAATTTCGCCCTGTATCCATTTA
The DNA here is from genome assembly GCA_937958005.1 of uncultured Cyclobacteriaceae bacterium. Classification (GTDB taxonomy): domain Bacteria; phylum Bacteroidota; class Bacteroidia; order Cytophagales; family Cyclobacteriaceae; genus JANSWY01. The sequence goes on along the minus strand of CALGOB010000078.1, from coordinate 29,387 downwards.
CCTGCCAATCTTTTGGAGAACGGAATCCATTCAAGAACTGCATTCTCATCAATTTTTGATTCAGGTAAAAAGGTTCTACCAACAGCAGAGACATTTTGTATTGCCTGATGCAATTGATTTTTGGTTTGTTGAAATGAATCAAACTCTAATTCATCCATTATTTGCCAAAAATCATATTGTGAAGCAGGCACAACCCTATTTTTTATATTTCAACGCATCCTTCATAAGCTGAGTGCGATCAGTAGTGATGGATGGATCACTATAGATCCTTGAAGACAGTAGGCTGATTACCTTCTTCTTAAATCCAAGTCGATCTGCTATGTCTTCACAATATTTAATTTCAGATAAATATACTTGATTATCTACCTTCATCAATTGAACAACATTATATAGATAATCAAACTTTTCATCGTCGGTCATTGCCGAGATAGCCGGTAACGGTTCTGGCTTGCTAATCAACTCCTCTATTTCGCTTTCTGACAATCCGTTGGATTTACCAATCATCATGATTAAATCTCGTTCGTTGTCTGCAAAATCTTCATCTGCATTTGCAAGGCCTATTAACATACTAAGTTGTGATTTGATACTCATTTGTAAAATGCCTTTAAATGTGAATTAATTAATTCGAAACTTTTGAGCTGTATCAGCTAAAAGATGTCTATCAGAAGTGATAGCTGGATCGCTATAAATCTTGGAAGACACCTCTCTAATTACGGCTTTTTGATAGCCAAGTCTTTCTGCCATCTTTTCACAGAATCTAATTTCAGATAGAAAAACCTCATTGTCTATCTTCATAAGTTGAACAATGTTATATAAATATTCGAAACGCTCTTCTTCAGAAAGTGCTTTAAATTCTATTTTTACTGGTTCTTTGTTGAGATGCCTTTTTACAAGGCCATCTATTTCTGTTTCTTTAATTCCGTTTGCTTTACCAATCATATATATCATTCCCTTTTCAGGGCCTGCAAAATCATTATCAGTTAAAGCTAGTTGAATTAACATACTCAGGTGAGTAGTAAAGCTATTCATTTATGTAGTACTCTTTAGTAAATTGTTAATAAGAGTAAATTACGGCTAATTGATCTATTTATCAAATTGTATTTTCATAAACGGGGAGAATTATTCGACCAACAGGCATTTTTAAGGGATGGTCTTTCAATTAACCATATAGTCGCTTTTTAGCGTTGTATTGAATAATAGTTATACATTTTAATCCCTAAGGGATATTAATTCCCCGACTTGAGTCGATCATTAAATTATTGCCCATAGATACCCCGTACCCTTGGGTCGGGGTTGGTTCATTATTTTGGCAAGTGGGGTCAAAAAATGAATCCAGCAATTTTTTTCTGCAACTAAAAAATTAACTGATTCGGCTTTCTGCAATTCTTAATTCAAAATAAAAATGCTTCGTAAGCCTTTTTATGAGAAGTTTACACTTGATGAAACAGAGTCATAGAGGTTAATGAGAAGTGCAATACTACTTGAGAGGGTCTAGCTGTGTAGCCAAGGTACAATACATGCGTTTAGGTGTTACCTGACATAGCTACCTGCATTCAAATCAAAAGTTGCTCCTGTTGAATGATCAGCCATTCCACTGGCCAGAAATGTAACTAATGGTGCTATATCCTTAGGTTCTGTAAGTCTATCAAGGGCTAGATCATTTACAGCGTAATTTTCACCATATTCTGTGATGAAGGTTTTAGCCATATCTGTTCTTACAAAGCCAGGTGCAACATTAAAGGCCTTTATTCCATTTTTACCATAAGCTCTAGCAATAGTTTTAACAAGAGATGACATGCCTGCCTTAGAAGCACCATAAGCTATATATTCGGCAGTATCGCCACGATGCACAGCTCGTGAAGTAATATTGATAATTCGACCAGCTGCTTTTCTTTCTAAGAAATGGTTAACTGCCTTTTTGCAGAGCAATGCCGAGGCAGTCAAATTAACGTTTACAGTTTCATTCCAGATGGAAAGCCAATCATCATCCGATGATTCTATAGGGCTAGAAACTGCTATTCCAGCATTGTTGACTAGTATTTCTACACTACCAAACCTTCCAACCACCTGTTCAAACAATTTGATTGCCCCGTCTTTTGTACTTAGATCAGCTTGAAAAACAGACGATTCATTTCCTAAAATATGTGCTAAGTTCTCCGCTTCTCTTACATTTTTATTGTAGTGAATGGCAATGGTAGCACCCGCCTCTGCTAATTTAGTGGCAATTGCTTTGCCTATTCCCTTACTGGCACCAGTGACCAATATGTTAAGTCCTGAAAGATTAATATACATTGAATTGCATTCGATTTAGCTTCGTCGAATTTACTAAGCTTCTATAAAATTATGCCATCTTCAAGATTATTTTTTGTTTTTAGAATAAAATATTTTCAAACTACTAAGTAAAGATTCTCACGGTTGATTTTGTATACCTAACCTATCTGATCAACTTCTCTAGTTTAAGTGATCTGTGGGGACACAGATCAAGGCGATATTTGTAAATAAAAAGCCATAATAAATAAATAAAACGTGATAATGTCTAGTGTCTATTTTTATAAACTGAAACTATGTAGATCGTTAGTTCGTTTTAAACTACTGCATGAAACAAATCTACTATGGATAATTTTCCTTTTAAATCCAGTTTATCACTCAATGGACTTATTGATTACTGGCAGTCAGATGCTGATCAGAAAAATCAATTCAAAAGCGCTTCAGCTAATTTAATAGCAGATTATGTAGAGAAGCATCCAGAGTTATTACAACCAATTTCGGATGATGAGATTATCCGTAAACATTGTGACTTTATAAGGTACATGATGTCAGCAGTGATTCCCCCTGCAAAAGAAGGAAATATAGCGGCAGCTTATAAACCATTTTCATTTGATGTTTTTTATGGTACGGATGCCTTTTGGGATTTGATCAATCTACATGATTCTATTGAGTCGTTAATAAGAGATATTCCAATTACGATGATCAATTTGCAAAAAACAGTGAGTAGTTATGCGGCTGTGATGAGCAAATTTTACCAAACGGATATTGCTGTAGAAAAGCCTATTTTGTTGAATTCTGTCCACCCACAGACAGGGCTCAAAAAATATTATAAAGTTGAAATCAATATCTCTTTTTGTGATATAGAACTGAAAGGAGAGCTACCATCCCTAGACAGTGAAGAGATCAAAGAAATGTTAGCCAATCCATATGATATTAAATTATGGAGTAGCAAACTACCGTTTGACTTGTTTGTGATGAAAGGCTTTTCAGTGTATAATTTCATAGATGTTACGGTAGAAGAATCTATCTCTCAGATCAAAGAATCCTTGCTAGACAAAGATTCTATAGTTGAAAAGAATAGCTTTGGCTTATTAGAAGAGAAATTTCAATCTTTGTTAGAAATACAAGATCTGTCAATAGGTATTTCAGGTTATGAGAAGAACAAGTCATGTTTTGTAGACCTACATAAAAGTGCTAATTCAGGCGTAAGGTCTACAGATGGAATGCTGGGTATGACTTGTCAACAAAGTCAAAAACTTGTTTATAGTAGATTTAAGAATGACCCCAATCCTATTATTGTCAGTGACATTGAATCATATGAAGTAGTTCCGGAGCTTCGGGAGTATTACTTAAACAAAGGAAGTAAATCTGTAATTATTGCGCCTTTATTTGACGAGGATAATTTCATTGGTTTGTTAGAGTTAAGAAGTAAAAATAGTGATGATTTAGGAGCTTTTTCAATGAACAAAGTAGATCCAGTGCTTCCTTTATTATCCATAGCATTAAAGAGGAGTAGTGAGGAATTAGAGAACAGGGTTCAATCAGTAATTAAAGAAAAATACACATCTATTCACCCTTCAGTGGAATGGAGGTTTTTAAATGCGGCTTATAACATCTTAGAAAAACAAGAAAAAGGTGTGTTTGCAAGTGCCGAAGACATTATTTTTAAAGATGTTTATCCGCTATATGGGGCCTCCGATATAAGAAATTCATCAGATATAAGGAATGATGCCATCAAAAATGATTTAAAGCAGCAATTAAAACTAGCTAAGAATACATTAAAGGCATTGGGTAAGGCCCAGAATTTTCCTTTTTTAGAGGAATTGGAATTTCAGGTTTCTAAACTTGTCTCCAAAATCAATAAGGGATTACTTTCTGGTGACGAAACTAATATAATCAGCTTTTTACAAAACGAAGTAGAACCAGTATTTAAGAAATTGGGTAGAGAATCCGATGTATTTGAGGAGATTGCTCAGCATTATTGGAATGCGTTAGATGAGGACTTGGATATGATTTATGAACAAAGAAAAAACTTTGAAGTGAGTCTTACCAAACTAAACAGTGCTATGAGTACGCACATAGATGAGCAACAAGTAAGTGCCCAAAATGTATTCCCACATTTTTTTGAAAAATATAAGACTGATGGTGTTGAGCATAATATGTATATAGGTCAAAGCCTTACTATTGATAAGGAATTTCATTCTATCTATGTGAGGAATTTAAGGATTTGGCAGTTGATTACCATGGCCGAAGCAGCTAAATTGGCTATTAACATGATGCCAGATTTACCAATCCCATTAGAGACCACGCATTTGATCTTAGTACATAATTCCACCCTCTCTGTAGAGTTTAGAATGGATGAGAAATTGTTTGACGTAGATGGTGCTTACAATATGCGTTACGAAATTGTCAAAAAACGAATAGATAAAGCATTGGTAAACGGTAGTGACGAACGAATTACTCAACCAGGTAAAATTACCATAGTTTATTCCCAAGAGACTGATGCAGAAGAATATATGCATTATATAGAATTTTTGCGATCTAAGGGTCTTTTTACCGATACTGTAGAGCGTTTGGAGGTAGAACCTTTACAAGGGGTTGTTGGGTTAAAGGCTATAAGGGTTACAGTAGACCAAACGAAGGAAAAGATAATGGATGAGCTTGAAAAAATGGAGATCATTCGTTTACCTGAGGCTGAGACTTAGTATTTTAAAGCGTTAGTTTTTTAATGTTTCCCTCAGAGCGATAGGGAAAAAATCTGATGAACATTTCTTCCTTATACCATTTTTTTCGCCTGGTTTGTTTGACTACTTCCTGATGTTTTTTCATGGTATAAGCATAGTTCATCATGTCTTTTTGACATTCCCATAAGCTGAAAGTAGCCTGCTGAATAAGTGGTAATTCGCCTATACCTTTCGCATACTTTAAACCAGGTGCTCCTTCCATTGACTTACTTACCTTAGGTACATATTTCCAAAAACTGGCTAATTTTCTGAAATAAATACGAGCTCTAGTAATGACTACCATCGCTTGCTGACTTTCTTCTATTTTATGGTAATAAAAGGGGTTTTGTGCATCCCATAAACCATGTCCATCTATGGCGTGCATATAAACTCTCTGCTGTTGACTGCTTTTATCTTGATAATTTTTATATAAAGGATGACTCTTAAAAAATGACTCAGCTTTAGTTTCATTTTCCCAAACTAAGAGTAATACATAGGTTCCTAAATCTGGAAATATACTAAAACCATTTCCGCTACCTGTTCCCAACACCTTAGAAAAGATAAGTCCATCCACTTTTTGTAAAGGAGCTAATGCCAGTCTCATTTGTTTAAAAGCCCAAAACTTGTTTTGTTCAAACTTGAAAACAGATAATGTGGTTATTTGAGATTTACTCATCTATTATACTAAAAATGTAAGGCTTATTCTAAAACCGCTCAATTAGTTAATATGTTTGATCCTATTAGTAAAACATTTTACTACTTCCTGTAGAATGATTAGCCAATCAGTTAATTATTGAAATTACTTTCTTTTGAAAAGGTAAACCGAGCTGTTTAACCTCTAAGAGATTGATTCCTTAGTTGAGCAACACCGAACTCCTCTGCGAGTGCCGCAGCTTTCTCGGCAGAGGCACTGGTGCAGGGGGTTGCTTCATTAATTTTTCTTCTTTTTCTTTCTTTTGAATAGACCTTTAAGCTGATCTTTTGCTTTATCAAGTTCTTTGGTTACTGTCTTCTTAGTCTGGTCTTTTACCTCTGCTTTTACTGTATTTACCTTCACTTTTCCCTCATTGAGAAGGCTATCTTTGGTCGCATCTACTTGTTGCTTAATTTCTTCTTTCTTCTCCTCTACTTTTGCTCTTACTTCACTTTTGACAGCCGATTGAATCGATTTTCCTTCTTGGGTTTCTACTCCGCCTAATGTAGGTTTAGGGTCTGCATAGGTTCCTCCCATATTTATTCTTAAAATCAGATCACTATTGGCCCCAAATGACTTCCCTGCAAATTTAGAAAGTGTACTTGTGACTGTACTGGTTACAGAGTTGGCAGGCACTAGCATCCTGAGATCATAATCTAAGCTACCGTCTATGCCACTACTACCTGTTACATTGGTTTTATAGCTGCCTATCTTGACGTCAAAAGGTTCTACTGTTACCCGACCATCTTTTACTTCAGCAGACATTAATACATCCTTAAGTGCTACAGTTCCATCTGAAGCATTCAACTTAGACACAGCAGATAATTTTTGTAATGATTTAATATTGGCTAAAGATGCCTGAGCTAATTGCAAAATACCTCTACCAGAGAGCTGATCATATATAGGGTTCATGGCTTGATCCAATGTACCATTCATAGCAAAATCAGTGGAAAATTTACCTTTCATTTTTTCAGCTATAGGCGCTAATTTTTGAATCGTCTCAAAGTTCTTAAAGGCTTGCGGAATAGAAAGGTCTTTGATATCCATACTAAACCCAAATGCAGGTTTTTCTGCATCTCTAGGATCATAAACTCCTGTTAAATCAAAAGTTCCTTCTAATAACTTGAAATTTAACCCATCTAATATAACTTCTCCATTCCTTACCAAGATGGTCCCTTTGGTATCAGTAATGTCTAAGTTGTCATAGATCAATTTACCAATTGACGAATTTAGGGTAAAATCTATGTTTTCAGGAATTTGGACTACTTCTATACTAGTAGTATCAACTGTGGTGGATTCAGTTTCCTCTCCGCTACTAACCATTAGTTCATTAAGGTCTATTGTATTGGCACTAAAGTCTAATATTCCAACCAACCGCTCATCTGGTTTAAAAGCATAAGCCAGGTGATTGGAAAGTGATCCTCTTGCACTAAAGTCTGAATTACCTGAGGTTCCTTTAAATTCTTTTAACTCTACTTGCTTAGGGTCAAATGATGCTTCTGCAATACTTATTCCAAAAGGCTCTGTTACTTCTTTACTGGAAAATTCAAAATTACTGATCCTGAGGTTTCCTGAGGTTGGCAATTGATCATATTGTTCTTGTTCTATATAGACCAACTGACCTTGAGATTTTATTTCACCTTCTATTCTACCTTTTAAAACTAGCCCTTCTTCCATAGGGATTACTTTGGTGATTTTCTCTAGATCTAAATGACTATTTATGGCTAAATCCCAGTGGAAATTTTCAAAGTTTTTTAGATGTAAGGTGGCTTCAGTTTTTTCTCCTTCTAATAAAAGGCTAAATTGGTTAATATCAAAAGAAGATTTAGTGAGATCTGCACTTGGATAGTCAAAAACAGCATTAATTTGTATGCTTTCAATGGCTGAAGGGAAATCATTGTGTTTGATATTTCCATCAACAACCTTTATTTCAGTACGTACCGCTGGTAACTCCGTTTCTGTAACCTTTCCTTTTACAAAACCATTCAGTGTGACACTTCCAGCGGCATTTAATCCGGTAAGATATTCTTGATAAACGCCGGGAATCAAAGAAAGAATTGATTTGATTCCAAGTGATTGTCCGTCATAAGTAAAATCTGTTAGGATGTCACCATTCTCTTTTAAGGCTAAATTCCCTTCAAATGAAAGAGGTAAATCATTGATTTGAACCACATTTTCTTTGAATGTATAAGTGTTTTTCGCCAAATCCATTCCCATAGTTACCTCAGCACTTAGTTTTTTATTGGATACATATTCTGTACCATCATAACCTAATGAGGAACTCTCAATGGTAGTAGCAGTGACCATATCAAAAATGTCTTCAGCAAAGTTTCCTGAGCCTTCGTGGTCAATACCACTTAAAGATGTGTAGAAAGGAAGAGATTCATCAAAGTAAACCATATTTCCCCCAATGATTTCCCATTTTTTAATGGATATGGAAATAGACCCTTCAGTTTCATCACTACTTGTTGTAACTTCTTCTTGCGAAGGCTTGGTAATGTCGTAATTAGCAGTACCATCTGGTAAGACCAAAATCAAAATATCAGGGTTTACAATAGAAAGTGAATTGATAGCGATTTGATCCCCAGAAATAACAGATAATAAGTCAATCCCAAGATTAAAATTCCCAACAGAAACTAACGTATCTTCTGAAAATTGATCATTTCCAACGATTCCGAATTGGCTTAATGAAAGGGATAAATTTGGAAAATCTTGGAATAAAGAGATCTCAAAACTATTTTCATCATAATATACGCTGGCATTTAATGCATTTTTTATCTCACTGTCTAATGCTGCCTTGATATCATCTTTGAAGATTACGGGAATCAATACTACACTTGCAACGAGAAGTGAAATGATAATCAAGAGGGCTATCAATAACTTTTTCATGTATATTATACTTTTATCTATTCTTGCCTTTTATTAATAAAGTCTCAATAACTAAACGGTTACTGGTATCAGTATCAAATTAACAGTAAAACGGTGTATATCTTTATACCGAACTACTGACAAAATAAACAATGACCTTTAATCGATTAATTTAGGACTATTCAATTACAAGTAAACATAAATAACTCAATTTATTAATAAATAATATCTTCTGAGTATTATTCTTAAATTAAGGATGATGTTTGAATGATCCTAACTTACGAGTATTTAAAATAGCCTTTATTCTTTTGTAAGATTTACATAGATGTCCGAATATAGTTGCAGTTTTATATTTGAATCGTCTTGAGAGAGAATTTTACAGGTAAGACTCGCAATCTCCTCATCGTTTAACAAGTAGATCGTGTCATTGCTAATCTTCCAGTTTTGACTATGTTTTAATGTGTCCTCCCCGAAAATACAGCCTTTGAAACCATAAGTGGTGATGGACATTTCTTCTCCATTATTAAATTCCCAAACACCATTCATAGTGAATGACTTATTTTGTAAAGTATCAGTGAAAGAAGAAGAATCCATTTCCCATTTCGCGTTCCACTTACCAACTAAAGGTGAGCTCTCACAAGACCATATGAATAATGAGAGCAGAATGATGAATATTTTACGCATTTTGTTTCAAAAATTAAAGTCTCAATTTAACTATTGCATTGATAAACAAGTCTACAAATTTTTTTGCTTTTGGATAAGGTGGTAGCAAAATCATTGCGCTAGTAAGCCCAGATTTTTGTTTCAAAACAGATTTTTGATTAGAAAACTCTATAAATCCATATTTTCCATGTGCTTTCCCTATTCCAGAATGGTTTACTCCGCCAAAGGGTAAATATGGATGCGTAAGGTGTAGAACTGTTTCATTTATAGAGACACCTCCCGCAGAAACATGTTGTAAAAAATGATTGATGTTCTTTTGTTTTTTGCTAAATATATACATTGACAATGGCTTAGGGTGCATTTTAATTTTTTCTACTGCTTCTTCTAAATTTCTAAAAGTATCAATCGTGAGAATAGGGCCAAATATCTCTTCAGAAGCAATGGTAGAATCTCGGGATATATTCTCTAGTAAGGTTGGTGCCAAGTAATTTTCGTCGTCTTTAGTTTGACCTCCATATGTGACTTTAGCTCCTTTTTCTTTTGCATCATCAATGAGCCCTACTAATCGACTATGGTGCCTTTCGTTCACTAATCTTGCATAACTACTTGATTGATCATAATTAGCCCCCCCGTCTCCAAATTGATTTTCCATTTCCTGTTGGATTGCATTTACTAATTTGTCTTTAATTTGTTCTTGCACCAATAAATAGTCAGGAGCAACACAAGTTTGACCATTATTTATCAGTTTGCCCCAGGTGATCCTTTTGGCGGCATCTTTTATACTGGCTGAATCATCTACAATCGCAGGGGATTTTCCTCCTAATTCTAAAGTGACTGAAGATAAATTTTTAGCAGCAGCTTCCATTACAATTTTCCCAACCTGTGTACTCCCTGTAAAGAAAATATGATTGAAAGGTAATGCCAATAAAGCTTGAGATACATCTACCCCACCCTCAAAGACGGTTACCAAATCCTCTGGATATAATTCCGAAATCATCTGAGAAATAAGATTTGAAGTATTCACAGTCATTTCAGATGGTTTGATAATAGCAGTGTTGCCTGCCGCAATGGCTGAAATAAGTGGGCTAATGGCTAAAAAGAAAGGATAATTCCATGGAGCTATGATCAAACAAACGCCTTTCGGTTCAAATTGTACATAAGCTTGGGTGCCAAGATAGGTTATATGGCTAGATACTTTTTCTGGAGTCGACCACCTATTAAGGTATTTTAAGGCATGATTGATTTCCAATAAAATGGTACTTACTTCAGTAACATCAGTTTCTTCGGGTGGTTTTTTAAAGTCATTATAGATAGCACTTTTAATACGATCTCTGTTATTAATGACCCAATTTCTCAAAGATTTTAATCTTTCTGATCTTTTTCTTACCGATTCTCCCCTCATTATTTCCGACCTTTTTAACTGTTGGTCGAATATTACCGTTACTTTATCTTTATTTCTCATTTGTTAATCTAATGTTACGTCAACGAGTATAAAACTGACTTATATAACCATTTTTGTGATTTTACCGTATAATAATTAACTTTAAGTTAACATTAAGGTAACATTGGTTCTTTTTAACCAGCATTATATGAGAAAGTTAGTACATATCTTCATTATAGCCAGTTTGTTGAGCGCAAGTTTTCAGGGCTTTGCACAAAATAGTGCAAATACTGAAAAAGACTTGAGAAACGAGACTATTTTGACACTTCTGATAGGGAGTGATCAGCGTGGGGATTATGCACAAACTAGATTTAATGATTTATTAAATAAGATAAAAGAAAAAGAGCATCACTTTTCAAGTGATGAGAAATACTTGAAGCATATCTATAGATATGTACACAAAAAGGTATTGAAAAGCTATAAAAAGTATGTAACACTTAGTGAAACCCTTTCAAAGAAAGGAAATTATGATTGTTTGACAGGAACACTTTTGTATAGTTTGATCTTAGACGAATTAGGTTTCAAATATACGATCAGGGAATTCAATTACCATGTAGCCTTAGTTATTCATCTTGAAAGCAACCAATTAATGATAGAGTCTACAGATCCCCTAGATGGTTTTATAGTAGGCAGTAAGGCAATTAATTCTAGAATTGCTAATTACAAAAAAGAAGATATTGAAGCAAAAAGATCCTCCCAATATGTATTTACAGAAGTCATGGACAATAAGATCAGTATTTTGGAATTAACAGGTCTTCATTATTATAATCAAGCCCTCAATTATTTTAATCGAGAAGAGTTTGTAATTGCTTCCTTTAAAATTGATAAGGCTTATTCTTTATATCCAAGCCCTAGGATTAGAAGAGTAAGTACATTGATTAGAGGTGAAGGATTAGATGATTATTTGGCTACTACTAAATGATTGAAATAATTAGTTTTAAGACGTATCTCTCTTCTTTTTCATGACATTGTACTAAAAGTTTATCATGGTAGAATGGTTATGGTTGCTTTGTTATCTTTTTGCTCAATTTTGTCAACAAACAATTAGTAATTATGAATTCATAATTACTTTGACAGGCTCAGAAAAATGAAATTTAAAAGGAGTTTATTCATACAAAAATCAACCGTGATAATGTCTATTAGACACTTTATTTTTTTCTTTTCACTTATAAAATTAATCAGCAACTTAGTAGGTCATTTGATAGTTAACTTAGTGTTATTCTTTAGAATTAGATTTAATCCCTGAGGGATACCTAATTCCCCGACCTTGAGTCGATAAAAAAGCTTTTGGCCGATAGAGATACCCCGTACCCTTGGGTCGGGGTTGGTTCATTCTTTTAACCCGAATGATGCATTAGACTTTTAAGAGAAAATCATAAATGGCTGTTAGATAGCTGCCTAAATTCTGATTTGCAACGCAGACATAGCCTCCATTATGGTGAGTAGGAAATTAGGATTTAAGTGGCTAAATGACTGTTAGTTATGGTTTGCATCAAATTTCTATTGCATCATTCGGGTTTAACTAGAAAGTTTATTTATTAAGACACTAGTTGTTACTCCTTACCCAGGGAAAAAGTCTACTTTTACTTTGCTATTATTTACAATAGGAAGATAAATGACAAATATCCTTATTGGTCCCCAGCGTTTTCTGATTTGATATTTGTTACTTTCCACTATGATTACATTTTTTATCTTTTCGATGGAAGGGGGGATATTTTCCAAAGATGTGTTTAAAGCTATTGGTACTGGAGAACCCAAACCAAAAAAACAATAAATAAGCTCACTTTGATTGCCATTACTTGTAAACCTTACCGTTGTAAAATTCTTTCCAAAATATTCAATGGATTGATATTGTTTGAGTTGTGCTGAACCTGATGTAATAATTGTTGTATCGGCGCTGTTAACCGGAGAAAATATGCTGATCTCCATAGGTTCGGTAGTCGTATTACTCAAGTTAGTAATCTGATTACGTCCAGCATCAGCATCTCTCCAAAATGAATATAGTATTGGGTTTCCGGGCGGAGTTGTTATTAACGTATCCCAGCTTGTAGAAAATATGGATAATTGCCTTTCATAATTGTCATTTACTTTAAATGACCAGATCATAGGCAATGGTGTTTCTAGGTATATTTTGGCATATTCTTGTGAGTAAAATGGACTGTAAAGGTGATTAATGATCAGAGATCCTTTTCTTTGATTAAACTCGGTATTTAATAGTGCAATAATTAAAAGTAAACCTACCCATAAACATGGGTAAGGCTTACTAAATAATCTATTATTGAAATCGAGCTTCAAAAACCGAATCATTTGTTAATGACAGATTAACTAGATAGACATATTGTCCATAAAAGTTTTTAGAAACTTGGTAAGTATTCCCATCTTCATAAATAGCACCATCTAAAGTTTGCCAAATAGGAGGTAGGTTTTGTTTATTGATGTTTAAAAAAACAGGAACAGGTTTATTGCCCCCAACGATTAACAATGCTAATGTTGCACTAGTAGTTCTGGCTGTTAAAGTCAATGTTTGAATACTGGAACTTGACTGCCCTCCTATGGAAACATATTGATCAACTTTGGTATTACTGGAAGACAAAGGACAAGTAGGAGAATGACTCAAGGAATACCATCCTGCTTCAATAGCCTGCCCCTCCTGTGTATTATTATTCTGCACTTCCACCATACTGTTGTTGAAAGATTGAATGAGTGGGTATAATACTGGTGAACCAGGTGGTACAGAAATAGTTTTACTGTTGCCACCATATTTTATTAGAGAATTTGCTGAATAATTTCCCGGAGGTGTAATTGTAATTACATTATACCCTTCAGTAGCTTGCGCAGTTGATACGGATCCGCTATTAGGGACTTTAATTGGCATTGAATTTAGTTCTATACTTAAAGACATAATCTTGTTGTTTAAATCTTCTACTCTTTTAATAGGTTTTTCGATTCCACCTTTGTAATTCAAAGAGTGGCAGTAACTGCTTATTCGAATATTTCCACTTTGATTACCTAACAAAGGTGAAATGATTTGGCTCGATTACAATCACCTAAACTGGGTATAGAAACAAGTGCCATTTTTATGGTATTCAGTAGAAAAGGGGGTAGGTTGATAAAACCTAATGAACCAACCCCTACCCAAGGGTACGGGGTATCTATGGGCAATAATTTAATGATCGACTCAAGAGTCCTGGATTAATATCCCTTAGGGATTAAAAGTACTTTCCTGATAATATTTAAACTTCATAAAGTGAATCAATTCAACTTAAAATCAGAAAATCAAAGTATCTTACTAGTATGTTGGACAGAACCCATAAACTATGGAATTGACAAAATTTGTCATATTAGGTATATACGTTGCGGTGCTTTTTTTAATAGGAATTATTGCTTCTAAACGAGTAAAAGGAATTAGTGATTTCTATGTAGGAGGGAAAAAACTGGGATTTTGGGCAGTTGCATTCTCGGCAAGAGCTACTGGGGAATCAGGTTGGATCCTTATAGGCCTTACAGGGATGGGTGCTTTGTCAGGGTTTTCGACTTATTGGGTAGTAGTGGGAGAAGTACTGGGAGTAGCAGTTTCCTGGTGGTTTATGGCCAAAAAGTTTAAACGCAAATCTGATGGATATCAATCCATCACCATTCCAGATTACTTAGAAAGCCATTTCAAAAGCACTAAAAATACACTTCGAATTCTATCTGCTATTATTTTATCTGTATTTGTAATCATTTATGTAAGTTCTCAAATAGATGTAACCGGAAAGGCATTTGAATCCATGATGGGGCTTAATTATTTTTGGGGGGCCATTATTGGGTTTTTTATAGTACTGTCCTATATATTCATTGGCGGTTTTGTGGCTGCTGTCTGGTCAGATATGTTTCAGGGAATACTTATGTTTTTGGGTTTGACCTTGCTCCCCGTAGTTGTTTGGTTCTCTATGGACGGAAATGAAGGAATTGCTTCTAGCCTAAAAGCAATAGATCCAGCACTCATTAATGTTTGGGGGACGAGTAATGACATTTGGTTTAATATAGCTACTATTGTAGGCTTTGCTATGATTGGCCTGGGTTTTCTTGGGTCTCCTCAAATATATGTTCGGTTTATGTCTATTAAACATGAGAGTGAGCTAGACAAAGGGAAGTGGGTAGCTGTGTTGTTTACGTTTTTAACAGATGCCGCTGCCGTTACTATAGGGATATTGGGTAGAATAATATTTACTAAACCTGGTGAAAATCCTGAAGCGATACTAGGTTTGGGTGGTGAAAATGTATTGAATATGTTGACGATAGATTTTCTCCCTATGATACTTGCTGCCATCTATGTAGCCATTGTCCTTTCTGCTATTATGTCAACTATAGATTCATTATTGGTGATTGCTTCCAGTGCCATTACTAGGGATTTTTATCAAAAAATATTCAGACCAGATTTGAAAGATATTGACTTAACTAAAATGTCCCGTGTGGTGACTTTAGTCATGGCTCTGATAGCACTGGCTATTGCTATGACCATAGCCGTTTTATCCCCCAATCATACAGTTTTCTGGCTTATCATATTTGGCTGGTCAGGTATAGCGGCCTCTTTTTGCCCAGTGATTATTCTTTCACTTTTTTGGAAGGGGTTTTCGGAGAAAGGAGCTATTTCAGCGATGATTGCTGGCTTTCTGTGTGTGCCACTTTTTAAGTTTGTGATACAAGAGATTGACAGCATTGGTCAATATTTTGTACAGTTAGATGTATTAGCTCCCTCTTTCATCATTTCAATGCTTGTGGGGTGGGTATTTTCTAAACTTTATCCGCCTGTTAAAAGAGTTGGTTAAAAAAGATGAAAGCATAAGAGATTTAATTCTTCTAACAAGAAGAGAGCTTTTTATCTTCAATACTGTTGATAGTTACTAAAATCCTCATGTATATGTTTCATTCGTTTGAGGCTAATCAACACATTCGGGTTTTTTCTCCATAACGATGAAAATTATCACGATCTATTTTGTACACCCTTAGGTTGCGGGTAAAAACACACAGTAACAACATCTATAGGATTGTTGACTTACCGATATTTATTCTTTAAAAGTCTATCGTGATAAGATCTAATAAACATTAAAATAACAGCCAAAAGCATTGAAAGTATAAAAACCTCACCGATTCCAAATTGACGGGAGTGCTCATGAAATAAGTCCCAGAATTGACTTGAAAATATATCTGTCTCTGTTTGCAAGGCAATAATGATACTATAAAATGATTTAATGATAAATATTGCGCCCGCAATTGGCATAAAAAAACGTGAAAAATGTTTGAATTTGATCATGGTTTAAGGGATAATTTTTACTCAAAAATAGCAATTAAAAAGCAAAATGAAAAAACACCATCAAACCAATAAATATTGGAAGCAGAATAATGAGGGTACTTAAAAGAGCATAATAAATGAATTTTAGCTTGATTATTATACTTGGTTTTTGAACAATATTGTCCAGCTGATGATGCCTTGTTTTCACCTTTAACTCTTTCAGGGTCATTTCCATTATTTCTGCCTTAGGGATATCCATTGAAAATATACTAAGAGTGATCTGCCCCCTTAGAAAAGCAGTATATACTTTCTTTGGATAAAAAAACAGGCCTATCCCCATTCCCAGTAAGGCAAAAAACCAACCAGTAACAAATCTCCCCAAACCAGAAGAGACTTCCCAGGCAGATACAGATGCTTCCCCTTGCCAAGATGTATCGTATTGATTGACTAAGTGATTGATATCATGTAGGTATAATATCTCACTCCTTGATTTTGGGTTGGGAAATGGAATTCTAAAAAATTTGAAATCTAGCCAAGCCCACTTATCATGTATTCCCCCATCTTCACCAAAGTCCGGGTTTTCACCATAAAATGCAGCTAAATGATGCTTGATTTTGTCAGAGTCGCTCATCGTTTAATTTTTAATGGAAACTATGTTTTTTACCTCTAGTGTTTACTGTATTTGACGTATTTAAAGAGAGAATTGTTGTTAATAGTACCTCATATTCTTTGAATAAGATTTCAGTGAGGATTACTTTGATAAATGAAATGTATCGTCCTGTTATTGTATTGATTAAAATGCGAATGCCTCCCTGCTAAAAACCCTTTTAATCACAGGGATAAAGAACGCTAGCGATTCAGACTGATAAGATGGGTCAAAGGAACATTGATCCCATTTTTCACAAAAATCAACCGCTGACTGATAAAAAGAATTCTCTTTGAATTTTTCTCTTAATCTTCTCTGTTCAGCAGTTAAACTAGTATTCTAGTACATTTGAAAAGTACCGTGATTTCTAACTACCCAAGTAACTTCCGACCTTACAAAAGGCCGGATGATCTCAGCAGCTACTTGGCCATGAGTAAATGGAGCAAGCACATCACCAATATCATGTAATAAAGCGGCGATCAACCAATCATCATCTGCTCCATCTCTATGAGCTCTGGTGGCGCACTGGAGTACATGATCTAATCTGCTGATTTGATAAGCTCCATCATCTGCAGCCATTTCTTTTAAATGGGCAATGAGCCGATTTGGTAACTCAGAGGCTGTTTCTGCATCGTTTGCTGCTATTAACTGATAGTCATCAGGTGTCCCATTTTTCATTGCTGTAAAACTGACGGTTTTGTTTTGCTTACCCATGACTCTTTTGTCGTATGCTTTTTGTGAAAATGAAACTAGGCTTTTCATCAGTCAACTTATATACAGACGAAGATTGTGTTCTTTTAGTGGTGTCCTTCTGAATCTTGTTTCATATTTTCTGCCCCAAGCAATTTAGTAGCCACTTTACCAAGAGATAGTCCTTGGATAACGATAGAAAATACAACCACTATGTAAGTAACTGTCAGAAATAAATCCCTGTTCATTTCTACGGTAAGACTTAAGGCGAGAGCAATGGAAATACCGCCCCTTAAACCGCCCCATGTCATGATGCTACTGGTATAGGGCAAGAATTCAAGTTTTTTAGAGAATAGTTTTACAGGAACAATAAGAGATAAATACCTAGCTACCAAAACTAAGATAACAGAAATTAACCCAGCCGTAACAAAACCGAATTCAAATTTGACAACCAATAACTCCAATCCTATCAAAACGAATAATAGAGCATTTAGCAGCATATCTACAAGCTCCCAAAACTTATCTACAAATTCTTCTGTAATATCAGACATTGCTGTGTCCCTTACTGTGTTGTTTCCTACAATAAGCCCGGCAACTACCATGGCTAAAGGAGCTGATAAATGTAAGTAATGTGCTAAAACATATCCACCCATCACACAGGCTAGTGTAATCATTACTTCCACTTCATAATTATCTATAGATTTAATAAGCCTATAAGTAAAATATCCGATAGCACCACCAAATGCGATTCCTCCTAGCACCTCTTGACCAAAAAGAGTGACGATTGCTTGTAAGGTACTCCCCCCTTCTGAGTGGCCGTGCCCACCGCCACTTGCAATGCTATAAATGGTCAAGAAAACTACTACCCCTATGCCGTCATTAAAAAGAGATTCTCCTACGATTTTGGTTTCTAGTTTCTTAGGTACTCCCGCCTTTTTCATAATCCCTAAAACGGCGATTGGGTCAGTAGGAGAAATAAGTGCGCCAAATAATAAACAATGAATAAATTCTATTTGAAAACCTAACCAACCAAATACGTAATAGGAGAAAAAACCTACTAGAAAAGTGGAGGTAAGGACTCCTACAGTAGCAAAAACTAGAATAGGCCACCGCTGTACTTTTAATAGATCAAAATTAGTATGCAGTGCCCCAGCAAAAAGCAAGAAACCTAACATGATGTCCAATAACACCGTTTTAAAATCTATTTTACCTACTAAACCTTCAGCAAAATTTAATAAGGTATTGTCTATATAGCTGGTTAAAAAAAGAGCCAATGTAAAGACAATAGCAATGATCATCAACCCGATAGTAATAGGTAATTTTAAAAAGCGGACATTGATATAACCAAACAGTGCTGCTAATACAATAAGTATGGTGGAGATGACAAATAATTCCATGAATAAAATTAGGATTGTGTAAACATATACAAAGTGCCAAGATAATGAAACTTGATGATGATTAGCTTTATGTTTCGTGATTTAAAAACTACTAGACATGCCTTTCAGTAATAACAAGTATCATTGACAGTGTAAAATCAATAATTTTAAAGTGAATGAAACCGTATAAAATTTCATCAATTTTTAACTATAAATACATAATAATTAGAACCAGTTTTTAGCTTGAGGGTCTTTAAAAAATCAAGCATTCGAATGAACCAACCCCGACCCAAGGGTACGGGGTATCTATGGGCAATAATTTAATGATCGACTCAAGAGTCGGAGAATTAATATCCCTTAGGGATTAAACCAAAGATCAAATAATTATGTCTATACAGGTTTCAACAACCGGAAGGCACTATAACATCAATTCTGCGTATTGGCGAGTATGGATCTTTTCCCTTTTTAGGAAACCTCATTTTAGTAAAGACTTTCTAAATAGATGCAAGTTTAAACTGGATTCCTTTTCGAATAGACCAGCTGTGTAAAATATCAGAGTCTAAATAATAAAATGATATACTTTAGGGTTTAATAGACATTATCACGATAAGTTTTGTATAGTTCAACTTTCCTAAGCTTATTATTCTGAGAGAGTTTATATAATCATAATTAGAAATTACTAATTCTGAGAGATGCTATCTCATAATAATTAAGAATCTCGGAGGAAGCTCACGAGGTATGAGTGAAAGCCTAAAGTTGACTATTACGAAGCAGGCTTCGAGGCATTAAACCTCACAATGTGAGTAAAATAATTGAGTTACAGTCAATCATTCGTGATGACCTTTAATATAAATAAGATGTTACCACTAAAGATTTATTTATCAGGAGAAATCCATTCTGCTTGGAGGCAACAATTGATAGATGGCTGTAAAGAGAAAGAACTACCAGTTACTTTTTTAACACCAGTTGTTACGCATCAAGCAAGCGATGAAGTAGGTCAAATTGTACATAAAGAACTCAATACAGGATTTTGGAGAGATCATGCTTCGGCCAAGATTAATCAAGTAAGAATAAGGACGGGGATAGAAAGGGCAGACTTGGTGATTATTAAGTTTGGCGAAAAATACAGGCAATGGAATGCTGCATTTGATGCTGGTTACTGTGCAGCAAACGGTAAGCCTTACTTAGTGATACACCCAGAAGATTTTACCCATGCCCTAAAAGAAGTAGATGCAGGCGCGTTTTCGGTAGCTGAAAATGAAAGTCAAGCTTTGGCTGTTCTTGCTTACCTAACTATGCAAGAATAGGTATATCTGTTTGGTTGTTTATATTTGTAAACGAACCTCCCCAAATCTAAGGACAAGGAGGCTAGTTCGGGGCTATAAATTGGTTGACTCAGTGTCTACAAAGCGTAATAATAATAATAAGACATCAGGAAATGTCGTTAAATAATATCCATTAGGAATGAACCAACCCCGACCCAAGGGTACGGGGTATCTATGGGCAATAATTTAATGATCGACTCAAGAGTCGGGGAATTAATATCCCTTAGGGATTAAAACCATGTTAAAAAAATAGTTAATTATGAGAAGTGTAGGAGTTATAATATTACTGGCGTGGTCTATCAATGCCTCTTTCGGGCAAAAAAATGAAGATTGGTATAACTATGATAGCAAGGAAGACGGTCAAATAGGCGTTAGTGTACAAAAAGCTAAAGAATTATACAAAGATAGAACTACTCATGAGGTGATAGTCGCTATTATAGACAGTGGCGTTGATATAGCACATGAGGATTTAAAAGAGAATATTTGGGTCAATAGTGATGAGATACCAGGGAATGGTATAGATGATGACGGAAATGGTTACATAGATGATATCCACGGCTGGAATTTTTTAGGTGGTAGTGATGGTAACATAAATTTAGCATTATATGAGACTACACGTATCTATAGAAAACTCAAAGGGAAGTATGATGGAAAAGCGAAGGCTGATGTCAGTGCGTTAGATCAAGAAGAGTATGCTTTATACCTAGAGACCAAAGAAGAAACAGAAAAGAAACTCAAGAGTTCAAGGAAAGAATTAGGGGAATTAAGAGATTTTCTTCATCAGCTGGATATCATTAAACTGATCCTGAACCCTAGTTTAAACGGGAAAGATTTTAACGAAGAAAATATCAACGCGATTGTTTCAGAGGATGAAAGAACCTTAGCAGCTAAGGCAGCTATGGTTGATTTGTTTAGCAGGGATTTTGATGCAGCAGAACTTGAGACCTATGTAAAGAGCATTGATGATAGAATTAAATATCATTACAATATTGATTTTGATCCAAGGAAATTAGTTGGGGATGATGAAAACGATCCTTTTGAGAAAAACTACGGAAATAATGATGTGAATGGTGGCCATGCGGATCATGGCACTCATGTGGCAGGAATAGTAGGGGCAGTGGCGGATAATAATTTAGGTATTAAAGGGATAGCTCAGCAAGTTAAAATCATGGTTTTGCGAGCAGTGCCTGATGGAGACGAACGAGATAAAGACGTGGCCAACGCAATTATTTACGCAGTAGATAACGGAGCCAGGGTTGTAAATATGAGTTTTGGGAAAGGACATTCGCCAAATAAAGCTGCTGTAGATGCAGCTATTCAATATGCTGAAAAGAACAATGTGCTGCTAGTTCATGCAGCAGGTAATGCTAGTTTGAATATTGATGAAACGGATCAATTTCCGATGAAGTTTTTTGGTGAAAAGGAAAGGTCTTCTGCAGTGAGTAATTGGATAAATGTTGGTGCTTCAGGCAGAAAAAAGGGAGCTGATCTAACGGCAGAATTTTCGAATTATGGGAAGAATAATGTAGATATTTTCGCACCTGGTGTGGATGTCTATTCCACTGTCCCTGATAGCAAATACAAGGAAAATAGTGGTACCAGCATGGCTGCTCCAGTAGTTACAGGTGTCGCTGCACTTATCTTAAATTATTACCCAGAGCTTACAGCTGTAGAACTCAAAGAAGTATTGCTCAAGTCGGCTTATAGAAAATTAGGTAAAGTAAAAGTTTACATTCCTGGAAAAAAAGAAGAAAAGAAAAAGATTAAGTTTAGGGCCTTGTCAAAAACTGGTGGGATTGTAAATGCTTACAATGCACTTAAATATGCTGACAAGATTTATAAGAGTAAACTGGTATCAGTGAAGTAAGTGAATGGATGTTATTTCTTACTTGGAAATAACATCCATATCACAAACATCTTTCAGTAAAATATTATTAGAGTCATTAATTTAAGAAAGACGGTTATTTAACTATTAAGAGCCTCTTTGTAGTACTTTTTTCAGAGTCTCTAGTTTTGATAAAGTATACCCCTATCGGTAAATTATCAGTATTTAAAGTTACTATTTCAGAATTTTCATTTACTGTCACTTCCTTAAGGACAGCACCTTCTTCATTTAAAATTTGAATCATTTTCATGGATTCTGAAACTGGCACTGATACGTTTTGTCCCACCTGTATTGGGTTTGGATATATCAGATTTGCTGTACTAGGGAAATCAAACCCACCTCCACCTGTGAAATTTGAGCAATCAATAGTGATAGAGCGAGAAACGGAAGACCCACAGGAATTTCTAGGAGTAACAGTTAATACACCAGACCCACCAGCCAAACATCTTACAGCAGTAGTAGGTGATGTTGTGGGATTGGTTAGTAAATTAATTCCTGATCCTGAAAGTGTCCATACATAAGATGTTGCCCTAGGAATAGCTTGAATGCTATATTGGACAACATTACTTGGACCTACAGGGTTTACAAAACTTGTAATTGAACCTGCTGCAATGTTAGGTGCAGGAATGTTAATAGAGAACGACCTAGGACTCGATGAAACGTTATCGCTACATTGATTACCATTTGCTATACCAAAGACAGATCCACTTATACCACATCCAGTTGAGAGTACTTGAATTGTTCTCCCTGTTCCATTACCTTGAACTATTCCTCCATTAACCATCCAACTATAGCTATTCGCATTGACCGAATTTGTAGTCAATGTATAAACGTCTCCAGAATTATTATTTGTTACTGCTGAAGGTGTACTTGGAGGATTTGGTCTCGATATTATATTCACAGGCAAACTTGCTAAACTTATGCTATCAATTCCTGAGAATGGATTGCTACTCTCTACACGAGTAATGCTTACTACTACATTAGCACTTGCACTAGATCCATTTGGAATAGTAGGCCAAGTTACTGTCGCAGATTGACTAGTTGTAACTTGAGTTTCGCTAAAACTCCCCTGAGTAAAAGTCCAAAGTGCCCTAGAAAATTGAAAATTAGGTGAATTTCCTAAGCTTAACGAATATGTAGATGTAGTGCCACTGCAGACAGTGCTAGGACCAGTTACGCAATCTATGGTCTTTGGAATTGTGACTGCATTTACCTTGATTGAAAACAGAATCAAGATCAATACAAAAATTGAAATAAATTTTTTCATGACTATTATTGTTTAAATTTAAAAATGGACTCTAATAATGTTTTAAGTATTACGATCATTAAGATGATAAAAGATATCATCCCTAAGTAATCACCATAATGGGTGTAAAAAGTCTTTTTGTTGTTTAACCTTATTTTATTGATACTGGCATTTGGGGAGAATTTCTCAATGCTAGAGATTATATCTCCTTTTTGATTGATAAACGCAGAAACACCATCATTTGAAGATCTTGCAATGCTTCTTCTATTTTCAATTGCTCTTATGCTGGAAATGTATAAGAACTGTTTTGCACCCTGTAAATTTTTATACCAACTTTCATTGAGGCCTATAAATAGAACTTGGGCACCTTTCTTTGAAAACTCTCTTACAAACCCTCCAAAAAGTGATTCATAACAGATTAGATAACTTGATTTTATCTGATTCCCCGAAATGAAAGTACTTTGACTTTCTTCATATCTAGAAAAGGCAAAACCTCCCAAACTTTTTATATACTTAGCGATAAAAGAAAAGATCTTTGGATAAGGTGTTCTTTCTTCGATGGGAACTAATTTTTCCTTAGACCTAAACTGGAGAGTTTTATATTGGCTGGAGAGTTGAATAGCTCCAGTGTAAGTAAAGTATTCTTGATTATTTTCATTTTTTTTGTGAAGAATTGATCACTAGGGGAATAAGTCGTATGATTTACAAGTTTGTTTACTATCAGACCAGAAATGATATTTAAATTTTCGTAATTGGAAAATGAATTTTCAATTTGCCCGAAGTATGGGTTTATTTGGAAATCTTCAATCCATCCAGCATTAGGAATTGCAGATTCTGGCCAAATTACATAGTCTGTTTCTGATGTTATTACCTTGTTGGTCAATGTTATGTAACGTGAAAGAATCTTATCATTTTCCCAATCATACTTTTCAGTTTTAGCGTCCATATTAGGGTGTATGATAGCTACTTCTATTGCTCTGCCATTTTCATAATAATTGTAGTAGCGAATTAGAGAATAGGAGCAAGGTAAAACTATAATGATGATCAGTAGAATGAGATGATTCTTTATGTTTTTCGTTTGAGGTGCGTACAAAAGACTACTAACGATCTTAAAGATTAAAATATTGATTGAGATTACCCAAAGTGTGCCTCCAAGCGCCCCAGTTATTTCATACCATTGAATAATATAGGGAAACATGGCCAATGAGTTTCCTAGGTTCATAACTGGATATGCAAATGGAGAGTTAAGGCTGAAATATTCTAATAGAACAAAAGAAAAGGCAAAGCTAGGATAGGCAATAAATGTTTTCCCTCTATTGATGAGCCACCTTAAAATTAGAAAAGGGAGTAACTGCATTAAAGCATTTAATATATTGACAGTGAAGTAGCCTGATGGGGTAGCACTATGTAACCACGAAGTACAACATAAATTCCAGATAAGAATAGTAATATAGAGATAAAAGAATGTTGCATAACTACCTGTTTTTCTATCTCTAGTTACTCTTTCTAAAATTAAGATTGGTACAAAAGCGACTAAAATTAAGATTGAAGTATGAAATGGAGGCCAGCTTATTGCTAAAATTAAACCACTGAATATAGAAAGGACACTTAATCTTACGTGAAGATTTTTAATAATTTTAAAAGACATGATTTAGTTTAAGGTTAAAATTGGGAGGTTATGACAAATAACCTCCCAATTGGTTAAAAACAAAGATATTACTTATTTAAGTATCTGTGCTTAAATACTTTCAAAAATTAATTTTCAGTAGCAGGTATTGGGAATTGTGTAAATACAATCTGTGGAACAGTAGTTACATTTCCATCATCATCCTGCTCTGTAATTAGATCTACAGGTACAAAGTCAGCGGTTAATCTATTATACCTTCTTAAATCGACCATTCTGTGACCTTCACCCCATAAAGAATATCTACGTTGCACTAACATTTCATCAATTAATGAAGCTTGATCCACTGTTCCGGAATAATTAGGTAAACCAGCATCATTTCTTATGATATTTAATGCATCTAAGGCTTCATTAAGGCTTGCCGTGGTGTTCAACTGAATTTGGGCTTCAGCCAGAATTAATATTAATTCTTCGTTTCTAATAATATCTATTGGGGCTGTTGCTGATGCAAACAAGCTTGTAGAATGTGTTCCTGTGATGCCATTTGAGGCGGAAGGGGTAGTCCTTTCAATTGTTTTATTGGCTACACGTGTGTCCCCTGCTTCAGCATCTGCTAGAAACCCATTGTTTACAATGATCTGATCTCCATTCTGGCCTGGGACTTTGAAAAGACCATTTAGTAAATCACCTCCAGCATTACTAAAACTCATTTTTGGCCCAACACTCAAATCACCACCTAGAGCCATGAAAGAATCTCCAAGTAAGTTAATTGCTTCTTGATTATTCCCAGCATAAAGTGCTGCTCTAGCTGCCACTGCTCTATTGAATTGTGCAAAGGTAGTAGGTGTGTCAAAACCGTCAAAACCGTCTGATAAATTGAATATAAAGCTAGAGCCAGATAATTGTGTTAAACCCATGTCTAATAGACTTCTTATACCAGCTAATGCTTCGGCTTCTGTTACAATAGGGCCTAAATTTTGAGGATCAGTAACATCAAGTCTTAAACCATTACTTCCTTGTGAAGTGATGATCATTAAAAATTGGTGTGCTAAAAGTGTATTTGCAAAACCTCTATAACCTTCCTTTTCAGTATCTGATACAATCGCATTATCCACTGACTCCAGAAGTATGTTCAAGTTTTTGATTGTTCTGTACCTAGAACTCCAATGTGCAGTTGTGTAGAATGAATTGTTATCTAAATTTGTTAATCCTATGCCTAACAAATCAGTCCTGTTCCTCGGATCCGCATCAAATACATATAACTCTCTTGCTAAAGTTCCAGATGCAGTGACAAACGTATTGTGACTAACCCTCATTTGTGCTAAAGAACCAGATACAATATTATTTAAATCAGTTCTGGTAGCATTAGCTACTATGGTATTGATAGAAGGGTTATTTGGATTTACCTGCTCATCTATTTCACAGCTGAAACAAATGAATGCTGACAATATTATAAATATATAATTTTTCATTTTTCAGATGTTAAAAAGTAAAATTTAAGTGAAAATATACTTGTTTAGAACTAGGGAATGGAGTTACATCCAAACCATTTGAAACTACTCCACTACCATTTACTGATACCTCAGGATCATATCCTGAATAATCAGTTACAGTCAATAAATTTCTTCCGGATACACCTAATTTAATTGCATCGAAAGCACCATTAAAAACCGTTTTTGGGAGTGTATAGTATAAGGCAACTTCTCTTAATCTTAAGTACCCACCTGGTTCTATGTAAGAATCTGCAAATTGAGCACCGCCTCTTTCATCAATTTGTGGATTAGTCTGACCATCATCTTGTAGTAAGGCACTTAGGTTAAGTATATCTCCACCTTTTTTCCAATGTAACAAGAAGCTAAAATCGAAACTCTTCAAGAAATGAATGTTGTTAGTGAATGACATTTGAAAATCTGGTTCAGCATCACCCACACCTGTAGGTACACCATCTACGTTTTGAACTAATTCCGTTATAGGGGCACCTTCTTCAATAAAAAATGTTCCTAGACCAAGACCAAAACCATTTCCTGGAGGTGGGAATGGAGGAACTCCCAGTCTAGTAATGGTAGACCTGTTAAACCAAAAATTAGTAGTTGAGGTCCATTGGATTTGACTGTTTTCAATAGGAACTAGTGTTAAACCTAGTTCAATTCCACGATTTCTTAAATCTGCATCATTTAACACAGTTGTAGAAAACCCAGAAGAGGTAGGTAAACTTCTATCAAACAATAAATCTTTAACTGACCTAGTATAGAATGTAGCTTCTAAGGATACTTTATTTTCAAGTAAACTTATATCGAAACCGGCTTCTAATTCTTGAGATGTTTCAGGAAATAAATTAGCAGTTCCTTGTTGAGGATTAACTACGATACCTGCTTGGCCACCAATGTTGTTGGCACTGAATACACTAAAAAGAGAGCCAAATGTAGCACTACTTCCAGTTTCTCCATAAGCTACTCTTAATTTTAATTGATTGATGCTACTAATTGTCCAAAAATCAAAATTTGTCAAATTGGTAGCTATAGATCCTTTTAGGAAACTAAAATACTTATTAGGGTCGCCGTTTAAACTTGATTTATCAGCTCTAATACCAGCTGTTGCAATTATTTTATCATCATAATTGAATTCTTGTTGTAAGATCAAACCGAACTCTTCTTCATTTTCTTGTCTCTGATTAATAGATTGAGTCCCACTTTGAGAAAGATTTGTTTGCCCTGGAATTAGTTGTGTTGCTTGATTAAAAACTAAATCACGTCTGAAATTTAAGTAGGAGATACCTCCTTGAGTTGTTAAAGAAATGCTATTATTAGCCCCTAAGAATTTATCAAAGACCAAGAAAGATTGATAATTGACATTGTTAAATGTATTCTTACCAACTCCAATAAATCCATTTTGTTGACCTCTTTGTGCTTGATGAAATTCTGGTACGTAAACAAATGACTCATCTACAAAGAAATCTACTCCCCCGTTAAATGCAAATTTCAATTGAGTGTTATCGTTCCTGAAAATTGAGTAATCTAACTTTACCCCTTGGATAAACCTGTTTACTACGTCATCGTTGATTGCCTGATCACGGACTAAAAACAGATTTCCGTTAGCACCAGCCGCTGTATTATCTGGGTAAATACCAAACTCATTTGGCCTTAAATCTTGCCATGGCCTAGTATATGCTAAGTTATACCCTAAAGATAAGCCACCTTCATTTTCATTTCCTGAAAACCCTCTATTAGTATTAGTCCTTACATAGTTTGAGTTTGAAGAGATGGTGATTTTGTCTGTTAGTTTGTGTTTTAAATTTAACCTAATAGACCTTCTTTCAAAACCCGTGTTCAAAACAATACCATCTTCATCTCGATTTGATATACCTAAGTAAAAAGATGTTTTTTCACTTCCCCCTGAAAGACTCACTTTTGTGTCTGTTATAAATCCAGTTTCGCCAAAAATTTCGTCTTCATAATCTATTAAACCACCGTTATTAACTGCAGCGTTGAATAGGGCAACTTCGTCTTCACCAAAAGCAGCTCTAACTGTTTCTTCCGTCCAATTTCTCTGCCCTATAGTTCTTTGTATTCTGTTAAACCCAAAATTTTGAGAAATCTTGACTTTTGTTTTTCCACTTTTACCAGTCTTTGTAGTGATAATGATTACCCCAGCATTTGCTCTTGTTCCATAAATAGCAGCAGCTGAGGCACCTTTCAATACTTCTATAGACTCAATATCATCTGGATCTAAATCCGCAATCCTGTTAGCGGAATTTTCTTCATTCCCTCTGTTGGCTCCTGAAGCGAACCTAAGACCAGAAGGAATTTCTGCATTGCTTATATATACGCCATCTACAATAAATAAAGGTTGATTATTTCCTTTTATAGAAGATACACCCCTTAGTCTAATTCCGATACCACCACCAGGAGCACCAGAGCTGGCAACTATATTAACACCGGGGACTTTTCCATAAAGTGCACCGTCTAAAGTAGGTTGAGTAGTTCTTCCTGTTAATTCTTCTGAGGAGACAGTCCCTATGGCATTTGCCAAGTTTGTTCTCTTAACCGTAGAAGCAAGCCCTGAAATAACTACTTCTTCTAAATTGGTTACATCTTCCGCCAAAGCAATGTTTATACTTGTAGTAGAAGCAGGTGTTTCTTGTGACCTGTATCCAATAAATGAAAAAATTAAAACATCAGTAGTTGCAGCACTTATATTATAATTTCCTTCTATATCAGTAACTGTGCCTCTGCCAGTACCTTTTACTAAAACCGTAACTCCAATGAGTTCCTCTCCTGTGACTTTATCAGTCACTTTTCCACTAATAATCCTATCTTGAGCATGTAACTGTACTCCTTGAGATAGAAATAGAAGCGAAAACAAAAAAAATCCGTAAATCTTCTTCATGTAAGCTTGTTTTGGTTAAAAATAAAAATATTTAGCAGTAAACTAACAAATGTTAGTAATATTTAAAAGGCATTTAATATAATTAACAACTACTTAAGATATCATTATCAAAAGATAATTTTGCATTTTACATAAAATACAATTTTTTCAACTTATAGTGCGAAATTGATATTTATATGACATTTGTAAATAAAATTGCTATTAATTGCATTAATGGCAATTAATTCTCCTGAACTACTTGTAATTCGGAAAAATCCTTAGAAAACTGATTAATTTT
>CALGOB010000077.1 GCA_937958005.1 uncultured Cyclobacteriaceae bacterium | reverse complement strand
AAATGATGCGAAATGCATAATTAGTAAATGGACAATCACTAATTCCTAATTAACCACGTTCAGCAAGTCCGCCATTGGGTTCACAATGAGGTCTTCTGCAAGAGACCTTGTTGCCATTAAATGGGATCATTTAAAAAAAATAGGGTGTTGGTGTATGGCCCTATTTAAATCAATTGAATCAAATAAGTACTGTTGTAATCATGAAAATGAGGTTGCGAAGCTTTAAAAGTAGAGACTAAAAAACGCAAGGTCTCTTGCAGAAGACCTTGCTGAGACGAAATAAACCCACACAAGCTAGCTTTTATGGATAAAACTATTGATTCGTTTTGGCAGAGTGTCTATTAAGAATAAAAAGAATCATTTTCAAATATCTAAAATGCCTTTTTTTTATTGCGAATAATATAATTTAATTAATATTTATTATTAATGATACAGTTGCCTCAAATTATATGTAAGGAAGACGACAAAATTTTTGCTAATTGGGCACCATTGTTTTATCTTCAATACACATTTATTGCTAACCAAACATTTGATTAATATGATTAACTTAAATCGTTCAGCTGCATTCGTGGCTATGGAGTTAGGTATATCCGATAGGATAGAGCCTCCTGATTTAACTTCTCTAAATTACTTAGCTTCGATTTTCTATAGAAGAATTTATTAAGCCTTACTTTCAGATACATAATTGACTAATTACTTGAAGTGCAAGTAATTGAACACTTGTCAATATAAGTGATTCAAAGCTTATATAATTCAAAACTGCCATGCATCATTCAAAGGTAAGTTATCTGCTTATTTTATTGAATCAGTCGGAGCTGCGAGTTCTTTGGTTTTAGAACTGCTAGGCTTTGAAGTACCTGTTTTGATCATAATAATAGATTAAAAATAAGATTGGTTTTGAAGTTTTTCTGAGTCCTTATGTGCTTGCTGTATAAATATTTAGTGCAATGATCCTGGTATTAGGTGAAATGCTAACAAATTAATTTTCAAGATTTAAAACAAATAATAATGAAATATTTTAATAAATACATAGTGGCTATTGCTGCTGTTCTAGTAACTTTTTCTTGTAGTGAGGAATTTAATGATACATCTCCGGAAATAGTGACCTCTCAATTTGAGCAAGGTGAAATTGCATCACCAGAATTTCAGGGAGAAGTTGTAAAAGGTTACTATTTAGGTGAAGCAGCAGAATTTGAATTGGTAAACGGAGATTATATTTTTCAAGGTGATGTAATTGTTCCTGTTGATCAAATTTCATTTGTAAAACCACCTGAAGGGCCTGCTGCAGAGAGCGTAGGTAGAACTGGTGGAAGATGGCCAAATAACACGGTTTATTACAGTATAGAATCTAGTTTGCCAAACCAACAAAGGGTGACAGATGCAATTGCGCACTGGGAAGCAAATACAGCTCTTAGGTTTGTGGTAAGAACTAATCAGTCTGATTATGTTAATTTCAGATCAGGTGGAGGATGTTCTTCTTCTCTAGGGAGAATTGGTGGAAAACAAAATATAAATTTAGCTTCAGGGTGTAGTACGGGTAATACAATACATGAAATAGGTCATGCAGTTGGTTTATATCATGAGCAATCTAGAGCTGACAGAGACAATTTTGTGATTGTAAATTTCCAAAATATTCAGTCAGGAAGAGAAAATAACTTTAGGACTTATGTGCAAAGTGGTAGAGACGGAGATGAGTACACCAACACTTTAGACTTTGGCTCTATTATGATGTATGGGCCAACTTTCTTTTCAAGCAATGGTCAGCCTACCATTACTAGATTAGATGGTAGTTCTTATAGTGTTCAGAGAAATGCTCTTTCTGATGATGACAAAACGGGAATAAATGTGATGTACCCAGCAAGTACTGGAGGTGGGGGACAACCACAGTATATTAATGGACAATACTATACAATAGATGGCTTGCGAGTTTATAGATTTAATAACTTATGGTACTGGTATGGTAATGGAAACAATGGAACTAGATGGTATCGTGTCGAAAACAGAAACGGCCAGTGGTTCTTTGCTTAATGCCAATTTAGCTTTAAAAATTCGGATTAGGTTTCTTAGTTTGTTTCTTATTCTCAAAGGCAAAAAATGAAGAAATAGCAGCGCTATTCAAAGGCTTTTTAACGCATAAGAATGGAAAATAAACAGGAAGATATACGAAGTTTTAAAGGTAATTTGGTATAAAATATAGGCTTAATTGGCATTAAATGAAAAACCCCATATTCTTCAATATTGAAAGTATGGGGTTTTTATTAACTTCTTTAAATAATAAAGAAGAAGTTATTTTACTCACATTGTGAGGTTTAATGCCTCGAAACTTGCTTCGTAATAGTCAACTTTAGGCTTTCACTCATACCTCGTGAGTTTGCTCCGAGGTTCTTGATTTCAAAAAAATTAAGACTTGTGTACATGTACGTCCATTTGAGGGAATGGAATACCCAAGCCAGCTTTCTCAAATTCTTCGTAAACTTTTTTCTGACTATCAAATTTCACTCCCCAATAATCAGCACCATTTACCCAAACTCTTGTGGTAATATTAACAGAACTATCGGCTAACTCAGTAACAGCCATAAACGGTTCTGGATCTTTTAAAATGCGAGCGTCTTCAGCAAACATTTTTTGTAGTACAGAATAAGCTTGATCCACATTATCTCCGTAAGCAATGCCAAAAACATTGTCAACACGTCTTTTCTCCTCTGTGGAGTAATTTGTGATAGAGCTGTTTGATAAATTTCCATTAGGAATAACAATGGTTACATTGTCAGGTGTTTTTAGAATGGTATGGAAAATTTGTATCTCATTCACAAAACCGGCATGCCCTCCGCCTTCAACAAAATCACCTACTTTAAAAGGCTTAAAAATGAGGATCATTACACCACCTGCAAAATTAGATAAACTGCCCTGTAAAGCTAGACCTACTGCTAGGCCTGCCGCTCCTAAAACTGCTACAAATGAAGTCATTTCAATACCAATCATACTAACTACAGAGATGATTAATAGAGCTTTTAGCCCAAAAGCTAAAAGAGATTTTAAAAATGGAATAAGAGATGAATCTACATCCTGCTTCACCATCAGATTGCCAACGGTCTTTACAACTTTTTTAATGATCCAAAGGCCAATAATTAAAGTAATAATGGCAAATAATAACTTTAGTCCCGCGGACAATAAAGTAGGGCCATATTGCTCTATTAATTTTGATACGTAATCATTGTATTCAGTTACTTGTTCTTTCATGATATATTTTAATCTATTGGATAAGGTATGAAAACAAAATTGGTAAATTCCCCATCTATTACAAATAGGCAACAGAATTCATCAGGATCTTTATAAGTCTTTTGAAATTCATCTGACTTATCTATTATTTTTCGCTGAAGTAATTCATCTAAATAGGTAACATAATAATTCCAATCAGTTTTTAAGTTTGTTCGGTCATAAAGTAATTGCCCTATGGGTGAATCCTCTTTACTGATGGGAAAAATAGGAAAATCTGAGAAGCCCCGCGTTTTGATTTGATAAGCTGACTCTTTTAATAGATCTGCTACTTTTAAAAAATCTTGAGAGATATCTCCCATTTTTTGAGGACTTAATTCTGGATCGTTTTGCATGATCTTTTTTTATTTACAATACTCAAAAAGAGTAGTGTGCCTACCTTGCTTTTATATTAAAAACCTAATTGTACTGGTGAATTTATGCAACTACCCGCGAATTTCACAACTTTTTTTTCTTGAAAATAGAAAAATCCCAATAAATGTTTTTCGGATCTTGTTTTACATGCATTTTATGCATGATTTGAAAGTTGCAATACAATTGTAGGCTCATAAAACAAACATCAATCAACATTAGATTGTTTGCCAGAACCATTGTACCAGTTACATTTCTCTTTTCCCCTTGCATCGTACCGGAAACCTTTTCCTTCACACCTACCACATTTTTAGAAATCTGACGGGGATATAGTAGTTTGTATAAGTAAATAAGATCTAGAGTAATGAGTAAAGCGATGGTGGTTCTTTTACATATGATAGAACAAAATACTAAATTTCTTTTAATGCACTAATTTACTAACTAGTTATGAATGGAAGAATAGTTTCACCTTTCTTAAACTCTCATTAAGCATTTAAGTGGCTAGATGACTGTTAGTTATGGTTTGCATCAAATTTCTATTGCATCATTCGAGTTTATAGAGTGAAATTGATATTTCTCAAATTTGGGCTATGTCAATTCTTAAGTTTTTCATCATAAAACTAAGTAGATCAATTACTTACTAAGCAAGGACATGGTTTGTTATGAATAAGACGGGTTAATTCCCTAGTTAGGCAACGTCTATTCTTCCGCGAGCGCTATAGCTTTTTCTGCAGAGGCACTGAGTCAGAGTTGGCCATTGTATTTTATTTTGAGTACAAAAGCCTATACATTGCTAATATTACATTAATTATGGGAACCAAAGATTCTAAGTAAGTCAATGATGAAGGGGAAATTCAATTGTATAATGAAACAACAGAACTATTTTATAAATAGATCAATATTAGATTGTTAGCAAGTATACCCCTTGAGTAAGGAACATTCTTTTGAAAATACATTTAATCCCTAAGCCAAATTAATTCTCTAACCAAACACCTTGACTACTCCGCGAGTGCCATAACTTTTCATAGGTGATCAAGAACAAAAAATGTTCAAATAAAAACAATTACAACTCAACTATTTCTCTTTCAATAGCTATGTCATAAACTTCAATAGCTTTGTTATTAATGAGTTCAAAAATTTCTGCTGATATTAAATCGGAGTTTTTTGGATTGTTTATTTGATCAAAATCTATTCCAGCACCTAATAGTTTGTCGTATAATTCTAAGCCTATCCTTTTCCAAGCGAATTCGTTGATATAAGAATTGCACCAATCTTTGGTTAGCTTTAGATTAACTTTAATCTTATTTTCCATAGCGATCTAAAGATAATTAGAAAAAATTAAATATGATAACACTTAATGTTACAGACTCCTTTTTAGAGACGATTGAAAATTGAATTTTTTGTAGAAGAACATAACAGGGATATTAAACAAAGATGCATCTAAATAAGAAAGAATACAGTTTAGGTAAATTTAAAATTAGAACTAATTCTATATTTGGTAGGCTTTAAAATAAATTGAAAAATAATTAAACACATTTGTATATAATTGTTTTTATGGTAAGCCTTCAGGGCAATTACATGTTAAACTTTAACTTTATAACCATTAAAAGTCTATCCGTAATGGTTTTGAAAGATTTTCTTGGTCAATCACACTGCCGCAGTGGAACTGGGGCAGCCCTTGCTGTGGCAGTCTGCCTGGCATGAAGACGGTGTTGTCCAGATAAAGCTGCTAAAATCACAAAAAAGGATTTTTGTGGTGGTTTGAGGGAGTTATTGATTGAAGAGGTGAGGCAATCTATATTTCCAAATGCGCTAACCAATTCTAATGGAAATTAAAAACTTTCAAACCCTATTCATTCTTGTCTATTGAGTCTGTACTTCACAGATTGACTATGGTCTTTGGAAATTTTGAAAGCCGAGAATAAGATGAAATTTATAGTTGTCAAACCCATGTAAGAGATATAGCTTTTAGCTATCATAAAAAGAAAAAATGAGAATTAAAAACGGAATTTGAATAAAAGCCAAGGGTTAAGTTTGACAACTTTAATCCCTAAGGGATATTAATTCCCCGACTCTTGAGTCGATCATTAAATTATTGCCCATAGATACCCCGTACCCTTGGGTCGGGGTTGGTTCATTTGTATCGAGTCCTAAAATAAACTTGATAACATTTTTATAAGTAGTTAACTCACAGCTCTTTTTAAAAAGGATTTTTTACTAGTTAATGTATATACTCTTAAAATGGAGGAAACATTGCTTAAACCTCTAAAATATTAATATCCACAATAAAGATTACCACGGTTGATTTTGTATACCTAACATATCTGATCAACTACTCTAGTTTAAGTGATTTGTGGGGACACAGATCAAGGCGATATTTGTAAATAAAAAGCTCTAATAAATAAACCGTGATAAGGTCTAATAATGTATACACACTCTTAAACACCAACTTCTTTTTTATCAATGCTTTTCTGATAGATCTCTATGATTTTATCATTGATAATATTGAAGACGGACTCAGATATTGTATCAGAGGCTTTAGGATCGTCTAATTGGTCGAAGTCGAAACCCTCATCTGACAATTCATCAAAAATCTCTAGTCCTATCCGTTGCCAGGCGACTCTATTGATATTTTTATCACACCAGTCTTTGATTAATTTTAAATTGCTCATCATATGAAACAAGTTTAATCAATTTAATTTTTATTTTTTTCTAATTGCGATGAAATTATTCAAACTATCGGTAGTATAGAGTTTTTGACTCATAAGATAGAGTTATAATGATGTGATTTACTAAATGTAAGGCCTGTTAAGGTTCAAAATTGATAATTCGGAAAGATCATTATCTTTAAAGTAGACATTATCACGGTTGATTTTTGTATAGATAAAACTCCTTCTAAATTTCATTTTTCTGAGCTTGTCAAAGTAATTATGGATTCATAATTATTTGTTGATAAACTTGAGCAAAAAGATAACAAAGCAACCATAATCATTTTACCGTGATAAACTCTAATGATTAAACTATTTAAATGATAATTACATAGCTAAATTGCCAAAGTCATAAGATGAATGAAAATTAGACTGTTCCGTATTTAGGAAACAATCTAATTTATAGTTAGGAAAAATTCCATAGCTTGTGAATCAGTACTCTCTGCAAGAAGAATGTAATGTTTTAAATTCAATTGAATTAGTAAAGTATCCCGCAGTATAGAAATAATTCTTACCATATCTATTATCAAATCTCAACAGTTTTCCGATCAATGCTTTTTTGATAGATTGCTTTGATTTTCTCATTGATAGCTTCGAAGACTTTCTCGGAGACTTCGTCAGAAGCAGTTGGATTGTCTATTTGATCAAAATCAATACCTTCATTTGATAACTCATCAAAGAGTTCTAACCCTATCCTTTGCCAAGCGACTGAATTGATATTCGCATCACACCAGTCTTTTATTAACTTTAAATTGCTTATCATATGATACAAAGCTAATTATTTAAATCATCATATTTCTTAAAATGCGATGAACTGGCTCATTTGCTCGTTAGAATAGAGAATAATACTTATTAATAATTGATAAAATATTATCAAATGATAATATTTAGCTGTCTTGAGAAAAAAGTTTGAGCAATTAATCTTTATATCTGATAGACTATAACTATTGAAAAATAAGTAAGTTGTTAATTCTTTGATGATTTGTTTTTATCTATTCAGAGCAACCTCTAAAAACTTCCTGTTGCTTTTTAATATGATCTTTTTCTGTGATGCAGTGTTATTAAACCCGAATGATACAATAGAAATTTGATGTAACCCATAACTAACAGTCATTTAGCCACTTAAATCCTAATTTCCTACTCGCCATAATGGAGACTATGTCTGCGTTGCAAATCAGAATTTAGGCAGCTATCTAACAGCCATTTATGATTTTCTCTTAAAAGTCTAATGCATCATTCGGATTAAAATACTCATTTATCTCCACTGAATTTTGTTTTTGATGTCTTGTCTAAGAAGAAAGTCTTATAGTCAAAATTATAAATCTAGTTTTAGAGATCTCCTTAAGTAATAGATTAGTGATTGATTTTTAAGAGAAAATCATAGGTGGCAAGATGACTGTTATTAACTCGGTCTATATTATTTGTGAACTCTAAGTCTTGTAATCATTTGAATCCCTAAGGGATATTAATTCCCCGACTCTTGAGTCGATCATTAAATTATTGCCCATAGATACTCCGTACCCTTGGGTCGGGGTTGGTTCATTAACGGTTTTTAACCTAGTGCAGAATTACTTATAAAAACTGCCGGGTTTACAGTTATGGTTTGTGTTAAATTCCTAATGCCTAATGCAAGTTTAAATAGACAAAATCATAGACAGTTTACTAATTCTAGGGGCAAATTCTATTAACTAAATGGTTTTTAGGTTAAAGTTGTTCATTGCCGTTATTAATACTATTTTCATCCCGAAAGTCATATGACTTATTTTAAACTTTATTCCGCTAAGTATTGAAACAACAATTACATCGCATTCTATTTGAATTTACCCTTGGTACCCAGTCTTGTATAAGGCTATTTATTAACTATGAAATAGAATTTGGCGAGCTTTTGAGCGAATGTATCCCATTGTTGAAAAAGTTCATTTCTGTTGATTTTTTGTGTTCAGAGAGTTTGATTCAGAGAATAGAAGCAGATCCATTTTTACTGAGTAGATTGTACCAGTTGCGGAACCTAGGAGCTAATTTTTATGCTGTTCCTAATAATGAAACCATTCTTATTTGCGAGGCGGATTTCAAAAAGAGTCTAGTGATATACCTCAATGAACAAGGCGAAAAATATTCAATAGAGCAATTCGATCATGTTTCTGTACACCATGATTGGATTGAGGGAATAGTAAGCAGTCAAAAGGAGTTTAAAACAGAAGTTGAGGACATTCATCTTTGGTTTGCCGTCGAAGACCAGTTGGTGCTTCAGCAACAAAAAACAATTTTAAGATGGGATGTAGCAAATGTGCATCATTTAACCTTGGTGGGGGTTGGTTCCGTCTCTTTGGAAGGGCAAAAGACGATCCAAGTTTTGAATGATACTATTGTAACCTTACTCGCTAGAAATAAAACACAAATAAAAATGAAGTCCATTTTTATTAAATCCATCAAAAAACTAGTTTTAAATTATCACCTGCAATTTTATAATGTTTCTGCCAAACGTTTTGAAGGATTAGAAGAGATTCATGATTCTGGTGTTTTTGGAGTAATCAAGGGTAGTAAATTAAAGCTGATCTGGGAAATTGAATCATCTGGGGGAGTAAAAATCAGCCCATTTAACATCAACGTCAAAAAAGGTGAGCATGAGTTTTTGGTTAATGATTTCATGGAGATTAAAATTTGGTCTGAATCGCAAGAACAAGTGACCCAAAAAACATTGAGGATTCAAGAATTTCCAGTTCCAGTCTTTAAACACGAGTTTATCGAAGTAAAAGATCAATTTATAGAAGATAAAACGATTGTTCTAAATGACTTTCAACAGCAAGCTTTTGATTTCATCTCAAGAAAAGGGCATTTGGGTAACTCTTTGATGGAACAGGTAATTTTAAAAAATGAATTGATAGAAAGTGGTATCAAAGCTAATTCTCAGGCACTTGGTTTTGATGACTTTTATAAAGAAAACTCAGTGTCTAAGATGAATCAAGCCGTGAAGCGTAGGTTGTTAAATTACTTTAGGGAACGTCCATCTATAACTAATTTGATCAAAGATTTGAGAAATTATTATGAGTAAGGAAAGTAGGGCAATAAAAGGTGGGGCTATTAAAAAGTTCTTTTTATTCTGCTCAGCAGCAGATATGGATATTCTAAAGCAGTGCCCAAGGTCAGAGCAACAAAAGTATGCAAGTATAGGTGCTACAGTATTTTTTACGGGATTGCTTGCCTGTATATCAGGTGGTTATGCATTGCATATGGCTTTTGATACTTTCTGGCTTTCAGTGGTAATGGGTGTTTTTTGGGGTATGCTAGTCTTTAACTTGGATAGATTTCTTGTATCTACCATGAAAAAGAGTAGGGGTAAAACAAAAGAAATGGTACAAATTGCCCCCAGGCTTTTATTGGCTGTTTTACTTGCTATAGTCATTTCTACACCTCTAGAGCTTAAGATATTTGAAGAAGAAATCAATGAACAGATCTATTATGCAGGAACTCAGAAAATAGATCGTTTAGATTCTTTGTATCAGCAAAGAGCAATGCTTAAAAGAAAAAGGGTAGATGTTCTCAAGAATAATACTGAACAGAAACGTTCTGCTCGAGATGTATTCTATCAACAGTATGTTTGTGAGTGTGATGGAACTTGTGGGACAGGTGAAAAAGGAAGGGGCAGCGAATGCGAAAGAAAAGAAAATAAATACCTAAAAAGTGATGAGGAGTTTAAGGAATCCAAAAAAGAAAACGATGAAGAAATTGCTCAGATTAAAAGTGAATTAAATGATTTATTTGATGAAAACCAAGAGAACAAAAAAAGACTTGAAAACTCTTTCTCTGATGGCTTATTAGTAAGGCTTAATGCTTTGAAAAGACTTCCTTCAGGCCCTCAGTGGGCAATTATATTGCTTTTGATCTCTATTGAAATTGCGCCAATCCTCGTCAAGTTATTATCTCCATACGGCCCTTATGACCATTTACTAAAAACCATTGAATATAATTTTGAAATAGAAGAGATTACTGCTGTCAATATGAGAAATCAAGAATTGAATAATAAACTGACTGTATTGGCCAGTGTGGAACAGCGGAAAGTAGAGCAGGAGCTTAAAAATAACGAAGGAGCAATGAAACTGATTGGGGATGCTCACCTAGAACTAGTGAAAGAACAGCTGAGAATCTGGACTGATCAAGAAAAGTCAAAGATCAGGAAAGAAGCAATGGATAAATTGATAGACATTAAGAAGGAATGATGAAAGTACTTTTTATTACTTGTTTAATGTTGCTGGGGTTATGGCAACATGCTTTTGCACAAAAACCTAAATTAATTAAGAGAGAAAGTACAATTGAACTGATTTTGAAGAAAAAAGCGCTAGAGAGCTTTAAGTTTATTTTAGATTCAACAGATGTATTGAACATAAGTGTAAATGCAAAACGCAGGACCAATGTAAGAGTCATGGCACCAGATAGCCAGGTGTTATTTGAAACCAAAGTTCGGCTAGACGCAATCCAATGGTCAGAAAATATAACTTTAGCTGGTGAATATACTATTGAATTAGAGAATACCAACAAATATTTATGGACAAAATCTTTACTGAATGTAGTGCTTGAAAGAAAGGACTTTGTATATGGTGATCCTACAATGATTGACTCTTTGAAAATAGGGCGTGAGCAAGTGCCTGTATTAGACTCAGAATCACAGATTACAAAAGCAAACCCTAAAGAATATCCAATAGCAGTAAATAAAGGGGATACCTTGCAGTTTTTCATTAGTCCTTTGTCAGGAAGAACACCATTTGTAAAATTAGAGAATGACCTTGGAGAAGTTCTTTGGTCAGCTATTCCTAAAAAGAATAAAATAAAGATGACAGTACCAGTGTTGACAGATGGTTCATATAAGTTGTCTATGAATTCCACTGCTTTCTGGAGTAAGACTAATCAACTGACTATTGAAAAAACCAGCCCGGAAAAATTTAAGGAACCAACTTTTGTTCCACTAGATACAACCCAGGTTGAGGAAGAAATTATTCTCTATGATACCATTGCTGAGATGTTTATAGATACACTCCTGCATTTGGGAGCAGTGAGAGACATCATCCATGATAGCCAACAGAAGATCAGTTTTGAATTTGACAAGGTTGATGATATGGTATCATGGGGTGTTTTATTTGGCGCTGGAAAATCTTATCATCAGAGAATGGCTTCTATAAAACCGTTATTTGCAAACGAAGCTTATTTAGCAGCTGGGATTACAGATGTTTTATCTGCTTATGGATTAGGAATGTTAGACGTTTTGCCAAAAACAGATTTAGATTATCTCTCTTTTGATGCATCAGAAGAAATTAAAGCAAATCTTGATCCATCCTATGGGAATTTTGCCATTATCCCTACAACTAAGAATAAACAATTTCTTTTATTTGAAAATAAAAGTAAGAGTTCCAGGCAAATTGTCCATGTAATTGTCGTTGTATTTAAAATTGTACAGAGATAACTTTTAATATCTTACAAGCCTAATTTTTGTTCTATAAAACAGAGTTTATTCCTTAAAAATTAGATTAAATAATTGCATAACTACACACGCTACCTATTATGCTACGGGCATTGTTTTTTTTATGGACATTTATGCTTTTTACAATACCAATCACTGATACCCAAGCTCAGGGAATCAGGAAGAAGATTAATGGGGTCTTGCGGAAAACCAAAACTGAAATCAATAGAACTAATAGAGATGTCAAAAGAATAAAAAAGACACTTAGCCCTAAGAAGAAAACAATTAACCCAGCTTTAGATACGGCAGATGTGGTGAAGTGGCAAAAAGAACCTTACATTCCTAACAGTGGAATGATTAACAAATATCAGCATGTTTTCTCTTTTTTGCACAAGGAGCAAGAACTTAGCTTTGCAAACGACCCCGACTCCCGTTCTATTATATGGGATTCATTGAACAATATTTTTTATAAAAATAGTAGCAATGATCAAAAATTGGACGAAGATGTAGAAGTAATGGGTTGGCACCCTCATTGGTTGGGAGATGCTTACAAATATTACAATTACAATTTGCTGAGCATCATCTCTTATTATTCATATGATATTGATCCAACTACAGGTGAAAATTGGCAGCCTGATATCATTGACCAACTCAGAAACTCTTCATTGCCAGATTCTGCAGCGGCTAATGGTGTTAGGGCTTTTATTTCAGTAACCTCTCTTACTGAGCAGAATAATAAAGAATTCCTCTCAAATGAAGCCGCACAATATCATTTTACAGGTGAAATATTAAAATTACTCAATGAGAAGAAGGGCAAGTTCTCAGGGATCGATTTGAATTTTGAAGAAATAAGACCAGAAGACAAAGAGAAATTCACCAATTTTGTTAAAGTACTCAGCGCCAAGTTGAAGACAGAGAAGTATAGCCTTATTTTAGATGTTCCGTTTATAGATCAGCGTGGGGTTTATGAATTTGCAGAACTTCAGGAACATGTTGAATACTTTAATATAATGGGGTATGATTTTAATGGCGAATTTTCTCCATACCCTGGATCTGTTGCCCCATTACATGGATTAAAAAACCAACCTAGCCTGGAGACAGCAGTGAATGATATCCTATTGACAGGTGTGTTGGCAAAAAATGTAATTTTAACACTCCCATTATATGGAGTCACTTGGGATGTGACTAATATTGATAGAGGAGAAGTAGCGTATTTTGATTCAAGTATTCCTCATTATGATATTGTTGCGGAGTTTGGGACAAAATATGATCCCTATTACGACCCGTTTAGTGTCAGCTATTTCTATTACACACAGGAAGGAGAAGTCAAAAAAATGTGCTGGTTTGAAAACGAAACTAGCCTTGATCTCAAATTTAAATGGCTCAAAGAGGAAAAAGGACTTAAGGGAACGGGTTTATGGGCCTTAGGTTATGCAAAAGGAGACGAGAAGATCTGGCGTGCCGTTTCTCAAAATTTTTGTATAGACTCCCTTTCAATAACCAATCCTGTTGAGGTCTCCTATAGCGGCCCATATGGTTTAGTTAAAGATATTGTCAGGTATAAAAAAGTAATAGGCTTTAGTTTTATGGTGTTTTCTGGATTTCTCATATTAGGGTTTGTGATGTCTTTAACTGACTGGAGAGTCCGGGAAATCTTGTTTCAGAAACAGTCATTTAGAATCATATATAGCGTGGTCTTTGTTGTTTTTTTTACGCTTTCAATGAAATGGTGGTTGTTGGAATCCTACTCTTGGTACTATGTTTTATTACCAGTAGTCACAGCTGCAGCCATTTTTTTGATCAATTTAGGTTTCACAGAGTATAGACGTAAGCTACGATGAAAACATTAGCGCGTGAGCTTTTATGGCTTTTTATTGCCATAATATTGG
The DNA here is from genome assembly GCA_937958005.1 of uncultured Cyclobacteriaceae bacterium. Taxonomy (GTDB): domain Bacteria; phylum Bacteroidota; class Bacteroidia; order Cytophagales; family Cyclobacteriaceae; genus JANSWY01. The sequence goes on along the minus strand of CALGOB010000077.1, from coordinate 39,686 downwards.
CTTTACCTATAGCAGTTTTATTTAGCTATCTAATAGGGGTGGAACCAAATAAGGAATTTGCATTAGATGAAGAGGTCTTTGAAATGGAACTTTTCATCGTTGGTGGAGTACTTGGTTTTATAGGTGCTTATTTTATGAGGGTAATTATTTGGGCAGTGGCTAAATATTTAATTGTAGAGAAAGAATGATTCACAATGTACTTCCAGTAATTAGTGCCGAGTTAAACACTTATCTCAAATCTAGATTTGATTTAAATGAAGATCGGTTAGTCCTTTCTAATCTGATCAATCAGGATGGCTCTGTCGCGATCGAAGGGGCCAATAAAGTAGTGTGTTCTTTAATTAATTTAGAAGAAGAAACTACCATGAAAGCCAATGGAGGTATGTCCTTTGCAGGAGGAGGATTTGTCACTGGTGGACCTGATATTAATGTCAATTTAACGGTCATGTTTTCTGCATTTTTCCAAGGTAAGAACTATGTGGAAGCATTGAAATTTTTATCGGGGATTGTTTATTTCTTTCAGTCTAAACCTGTGTTTAATAGCAGTAATACACCAGGGTTAAGTGCTAATACTGAAAAAGTATGTTTTGATATTATTACCATGCCTTTGCGCGATTTGAATAGTGTTTTTTCCATGATAGGCATGAAATACCTGCCTTCAGTTTTATATAGAGTAAGAATGTTAACGTTTTCTAGTGACAATATTGAGGATGAAATCCCAGCAATTACTGGTCTTGGTTTAAATGAATAGATATAGTAAACTTTTTGAAGTGAAAATTTTTCATGCTTTTTATGAGCAGCATGGTGTAAGAGATCTAAATTTCTTGCTAATACCTGCTACCAGAAATCATATGGTAGGATTACAACTGATCTATAAAGAGACACCTGAAGGGTTTATTGTTCTATACAATGAGGAGAAAAAATATTTGCTGGAGAACCTGAAGGAAGACTGTTTCTTTAAAATTGGAGTTTATACTACTAATAGGTATTTCATGAACTTTTCAGATTTGCCAGCAAGAACACCTAATGAAAAACACTTTTTAAGTAATAAAGAATCCAATGCACCACTTGAAGAGAGAGAAAATGCAGCATCTAAAAAAATACAATTACACCCCAATTCATTTTTAGACCCATCAACTATCGGCGTTTGTTGTACATCAGTGACCACATTACAGCACGTGCTTGGCAGTGATGAAATAACCATTTCAAAAGAAGATCATTTATATTTTGAAGGCAGCTTAGAACAGTCAGATAGAGCATCTAATTTACTTTCAGGAGGATATGGTATTTATGAGGTGAAGTACAAAGAGACTGATATAGTCAAAAATCTTCATTTTGTATCAGAGATACTAGACCCATCTTTTGCTGTATTGGATATTTCGGTAGGTTTAAATAATCCATTTGATCAGATAAAAGGGAGTACTTACTATGTAAGAATAGGCAGTAGGGAAGTTGCTTGGAACTACTACTTTGTCAGTCGTAAGAAAGAAGAATTTGAATCTATTAAGGTAGTCTCTGGAAAGAGTGAATTACCCTATACAGCACCAGCAAAAGTTACACTCTCAAACGGACAAGAAGCATTGAAGATGCAGTCCGAAGAGACCTATTCATTAAAAAGAAGTAGTCATTTACCAATAGCTGCTGAGTTTGTTTTACCTTCTAAAGAAGAGCATGAAATAGCAGTCAAAAGAAGAATTAATTTACCAAAACCTGATATAACAAGAATCAAAGCCAGGAGAAACGGAGATAAAGAAATTTATTTTTCTGACATGTATGTTTATTTATAATATTCACTAAATCGTATTTTAAAACTAAATTATGGCACAAGTTTTAGCTACCCCAGGGGTCTATATTAAAGAGGAAAGTTCATTTCCTAGTTCTGCAGTGCAGGTTGCTACGGCAGTCCCCGCTTTTGTAGGATATACTCAATTTGCGATCAGGGATAATAAATCCTTGACTAATATCCCTACAAGGATTACCTCTTTGGGTGAATTTCACCAATTTTTCGGCGTTGGGCCAGAAACAAAATATGCAGTAACAGCAGATGATGATACTGGTTTCAAAGTAGAGGCAGACCCAAAAACTAAGTTTAACCTGTACAAAAGTATGAGGTTATTTTTCTCCAATGGGGGAAGTACCTGTTACATTGTATCAGTAGGTAAGTATGATTATGAGAAAGGGGTTGAATTAAAACCTCTTAATGATCCTGCTGAAGAAAGTGGAATCCCTACTTTATTGAAGTTTCCAGAACCAACTATGCTGGTCATTCCAGACGCTGTTCTGTTAGAAGAAGCAAGTAGCTGTAGCGACTTGCAACAACAGATGTTGGCTCATTGTGGAGTTGCTACAAAAAGTAGAATAGCACTGCTGGATGTCTTTAATGGAGATACTGCAAGGACTAACGCCGCAGATGATGTAGTGACTGCCGCTAGGGAAGGCATTGGTATTAACTCTATGCAATGGGGTTCTATGTACTATCCTTTTCTGAACACAACTATTGTGCAAGGAGATGAGGTAAACTACGGAAATATCAGTGATTTTGCTGCTATGATCACCTTATTGGATGCCCAAGCGGATGCGCTTTATGATGACAAAGCCCAGGTGATTAAAGATGAGATAGCAAAATTAAAGCCTGTTACGGAAGAAGATAAATTTGACAATAGTTTGCATCAAACGCTGATGGCAAAAATTCCACTTTACAAGGCGATACTTGCAGAGATCAAAAATGACATGAACGTATTGCCTCCTAGTGGTGGTATGGCAGGTGTGATCTCTATGGTAGATGGAGAAGTAGGTGTATTCCAGTCTCCTGCTAATGTCTCTATGGGATCAGTAGTAAGTCCTACCGTAAACCTAACCTCAAAGGATCAAGAAGATTTGAACTTACCATTAAATGGAAAAGCAATCAATGCAATCAGGTCTTTTCCTGGAAAAGGTGTCCTGGTATGGGGAGCAAGAACTTTGGATGGCAACAGCCAAGACTGGAGATATTTAAGTGTAAGGCGTACGGTGATTATGATAGAACAGTCACTAAAAATAGCTTCTGAAGCTTATGTTTTTGAACCAAATGTGGTCAATACTTGGGTAGCTGTAAAAGGCATGATGACTAATTTCCTAAAAGATCAATGGAAACAAGGAGCATTAGCAGGAGCAACACCCGAAGATGCTTTTAGTGTAGATATTGGTTTGGGAAGTACCATGACCCCTACTGATATCTTGGATGGAATTATGAATGTAACTGTAAAGCTAGCGGTAACTAGACCAGCTGAATTTATTGTTATTACTTTCCAACAACAAATGCAGAAATCATAAGAGTAATTTAAATTTTTGTTTAGAACCTGAGAATTTGGCTGTTGAGTACGAAGACAATCATTTTTTATGAACATAGCAATGTTGCAGTGTTAAAAAATGAAGAAGTTAGTGTGCAAAAAGCAATTTACGTAGGTAAAAGAAAAAATTTAAATCGCTTCATAATTACTAATTAATTATTTGCTAAACATTTAAAGAAATAATCATGGCTGGAGAAGCACAAGATAATATATGGCCGTTACCAAAGTTTCATTTCAAAGTAGAAGTAGAAGGTGGTATTGCGGCTTCATTCCAAGAAGTTTCAGGATTAGATGCTGAATATGATGTAATGGAATATAGACATGGAGATAGTCCAGATTTTTCAACTATCAAAATGCCTGGGCTAAGAAAGCAATCTGATATTACCTTGAAGAAAGGTACATTTACAGGAGATATAGCCTTCTATGAGTGGTTCAATGAAGTTCAAATGAATACCATTGAGAGAAAAACCGTTCAGATCATGTTGTTGAATGAAAAAGGTGAGTCTGAAATTATTTGGACATTGACCAATGCATTCCCTAAACAAGTACAAGGATCGGATCTCAACTCATCCAGTAGTGATGTAGCAGTGGAGACCTTAGTACTAGCACATGAAGGGCTAGAGATTACTACTCCATAAGAAACTGTAGAGGCAGTCTTTTTTATAATTTGACTGCCTTTCTTTAGTTGTTTTTAGTTCAAATACGCTTGTATTTCACATAGTAATCTTTTAATTGTTATATAGAGCTCGTTTGAGAGAAAAGCCAAAATCAAGCTTTGCAGGCCTTAAAAGCATATTTTCGTGTAATTGTTTCATGGACTCTATGTAATATCATTTGGATGGCAAAAAAGAAGAAGAAAGGAAAGATTCAAGACAAGAATTGGCCATTGCCTAAATTTCATTTTCAAGTAAAATTTGGGAAAGAAGTATGGCGATTTCAGGAAGTATCAGGCCTTGATATGGAAGTAGAAGTTATGGAATATAGGCATGGAAAAAGCAAACAATTGGGAACTTTTAAGATGCCAGGGAGACCAAGTGTGAGTGATGTTTCGCTAAAAAAAGGAGTATTCACGGGTGATACTTCTCTATTTAAATGGTTCAAGAAAAACTTAAGCAAAGTGGAACGTAAAGATGTTACGGTAATACTGCTTAATGAAAAACGGAAAGCAGAGATTACATGGGTTTTATCCAATGCTTTTCCTAAGAAAATAGAGAGTACCAGTTTAAATTCCCAAGGAAGTGACATTGCAATAGAGTCAATCACCTTGGCCTATGAAGAACTAGAAATTAGTAATGTAACCAAGTGATGTAAACTGAATAATTTCATGGCAAAGTCAAAAAAAGGAAGTACGGATCATAAATGGGCTTATCCACCGCTAAGCTATAATTTTGAAGTAACCGTAGACACTTATACAGGAGTAGATTGCCTTTTTTCTGAAGTGTCTGGTATAGAAATGGATTTAGATACCGCCACGGAACTGAAAGAAGGGGGGAATAATAATTACACCCACAAATTACCAGGTAGAGTTACTTACTCAGATTTAGTGCTTAAAAGAGGGATGGTTCCCAAATCATCGGCTTTGTATGAGTGGTGTAAGAAAACCATAACAGGTAATTATATCAAACCTATAGAGCCTAAAAATGTAATGGTAAAATTACTGGATAATGAAGGGAATGCTTTAGTGTCATGGAATTTCAAAAATGCATACCCAAAGAAACTGGCAGTGAGTGATCTCAACGCCAAAGCCACCGGGGATTCATCTATTATGATAGAAACGATTACATTGACTTATTCAGAATTTGAAAGAAAATATTAGAACTATGCCGATAGAAGTAAATGATTTTGTGATCCAATCTAAGGTGATTCAAGCTTGTGGAGATAGCAACTCCTCAGGTAGTACTGGAGAATCTTCATCTACAAGTATTTCAGAATCTGTAAAAAAAGAGATCATTGATGACTGCTTTGAAAAAGTGGTTACCTACTTAGAAAGAAAACAAAACAGATTTTAGCAAGCGATGGCAGGTAAGTTGACTAAAATGGTGATTGTAGGGTTCAAAGACCCTAAGTTCAAGTCTAAAATTGGAGGAAAGGATGACAGCACGTTTACCATGCAGGTAAACCCAGAAAAATATTCCTTTACTTTTAAATCATTAGGTTGTGAACCTGAAGCGCTTGCCAATAACAAAAAGAAGGATAAATCTAAAATCCCGGATGCTAAACAGTTGTCATTAAACTTTTTTTTAGATGCTACTGGAGTTGTTGCAGGCTGTAAAGATGTACCTAAGACGATTAAAAAATTTCATAAGATATGTACGGAAGTAAATGGTTCTATCCATACCAGTAATTACTTGAAAATATACTGGGGGAAGGGATTAGCTTTTCCCTGCAAACTAGAAACAGTTACTATTGAGTATTCAATGTTTAACCCAAGTGGTATTCCGATTAGGGCAGAATTGACTGCAACGTTCAAGGAATTTATAGACCCTGAAACGGATGCGGCCAAAAGCAATACCAATTCGCCAGATATGACTCATATTAAAGTCATCAAAGCAGGGGACAATTTGCCAGCTTTATGCCATGAAGTTTACGGAGATACAGGAGTATATATACAAGTAGCAGAATACAATAACATCTTAAATTTTAAAAAGCTAGTACCTGGAATGGAAGTCCATTTTCCCAGAATGCAAAAATAAACAATGGCAAACTCACCATTACATAGCAAAGTAGACCTAACAACCTTCACCATTCTAGTGGCTGGAAAAGAAATTAGTGAAGCCTATGAAGTCAAGAGTATCCAGATACAGAAAGAAGTGAATAAGGTATCAACAGCCAAAATCGTTTTGTTTGATGGAGACGCTGCAGAGGAAAATTTTGAAATTAGCGAAAGCGATGACTTTGTGCCTGGAAAAGAAATTAAAATCAAATTAGGATACCATAGTACAGAAGAAGATGCATTTGAAGGGGTAGTTACTGCTCAGCAAGTGGAAGTGATGAGTTACTCTCATAAGATTAAATCAATGCTGATCGTTTCCTGTCATGATAAGGCTTTTAAAATGACTTTGGCTAGAAAAAGTGCAAATTATAAAGACAAAAAAGACAGTGAAGTAATCTCCTCTTTGGTTCAGGATTCAGGACTATCTAGTACGGTAGATGCAACTACCTATAAACATGCTAATTTGGTCCAATATCATTGCACAGATTGGGATTTTATGCTTTCACGGGCTGATGCAAATGGTTTAATAGTGACCAACGAAGCAGGTAAATTAGAAATTAAAAAACCGGTTGTAAGTGGTTCTGCTGTTTTAGATCTCAATTATGGGACTAATATCATGGACATTAAAGCCAAAATGGACAGCAGGAATCAATTGGATAAAGTACAATTTCAGTCTTGGGATGGGACTCAGTTGAAATTAGGGAAAGGGGTAGGCGTAGAACCCTCAGCTAATGAGCAAGGAGATATTACAGCCAAAAAACTGGCAGAAGCTAGTGGTTCACCTGCCATAGACTTGAATACTTCTGCACCAGAAGACCCAAGTTTGTTAAAAGAATGGGCAAATACTCATCTACTTCATGCCAGGCTTTCAAAAATAAAAGGGCATGTGACTTTTGTAGGTGCTACTTCTCCATTGCCAGGAAAATTGATCAAGTTGGAGGGCTTTGGTAAAAGGATCAATGGAACTGCTTTTATTTCGGGTGTAATTCATGAAGTGTCAGAAGGAACTTGGAAAACTACCGTACAATTTGGGTTAGATTCCAAAACTTTTGCTGAAAGGTTTATGGATACCCCTTCAGGGCCAGGAGCGCTTGGGCTTTTGCCAGCAATTGAAGGAATACACATTGGGAAAGTGAAGAAAATAGATGAAGACCCAAATGGAGAAAATAGAGTTTTGGTTGAATTGCCAGTCATTGAAGAGTCAGGAGAAGGAGTTTGGGCAAGATTAATCTCCCAGTATGCCTCAAAAGATATTGGGATGTATTTTTTTCCCGAAGTTGGTGATGAAGTAATACTTGGTTTTTTGAATAATGATCCTCGTTTTCCCATTATTCTTGGATCACTATTTGGGAAAAAGAATACGCCTCCATTTACCCCTGAAGAAAAAAACAAAGACAAGGCGATTGTTACAAAAAGTAAGATGAAAATCACTTTTGAAGAAGAAAAGAAGATTTTAACTATTGAGACACCTGGCGGGCAGAAAGTAACACTAGATGATGATGGTAAATCCTTGAAACTTGAAGATCAGAATAAAAATACCCTGACACTCGATGATGGTGGTATCAAATTAGATAGTGGGAAAGACATCACCTTGAGTGCTAAAGGTAAAATATCTCTGGCCGCAACGGGCAAAGCTGAGATAACCAGTAAAGCAGATGTATCAATAGAAGGACTTAATGTGAATAGTAAAGCAAAAGTAGCACTGAGTGCTGAAGGGTCGGCCAGTGCAGAATTAAAAGCTTCGGGTACAGTGACTGTAAAAGGAGCAATGGTCATGATTAACTAAAAATAGAAAAGATGCCTTTAGCAGCGAGATTAACAGATTTTCATCAATGCCCTATGCAAACACCTGCTGTGCCACCTATTCCACATGTAGGTGGACCAATAATAGGCCCAGGCATACCCACAGTAATGATCGGTAAAATGCCAGCAGCTGTATTGGGAGATAGTTGCGTGTGTGTGGGGCCACCAGATTCGATTGTAAAAGGATCTGCTACTGTGATGATTGGGGGAAAACCTGCAGCACGCATGGGAGATACTACAGCACACGGAGGAACCATTATGATAGGATGTCCAACAGTAATGATAGGCGGATGAAAGAGAAAAAATCATTTTTAGGAACCGGTTGGTCATTTCCACCAACTTTTGATAAATACAGAGCCACCAGTGTGATGGTTTCCGAAGAAGAGGATATTAAGCAAAGCTTAAAACTGATCCTGCTGACCTCTTATGGTGAAAGAATTATGAGACCCGAATTTGGGTCCAATTTATCTGAATCTGTATTTAATACAATGGATAGCGTAGCTATTAATACCCTTACTGATAATATAGAACAAGCAATTATCGAATTTGAAACTCGGGTAACACTAAACTCAGTAGAAATTGATACCGAAAGAATATATGATGGAAGATTGGATATCAAACTGGACTATACAGTAAGATCAATTAACATAAGGTCAAACATTGTATTTCCATATTATTTTAAAGAAGGGACTAATGTTGTAGATATGTGAATTAATAAATGATGGGTAAAAGACAAGGAATTTCATTGAAAACACAGGGTACATCTCTACTTACTAGAGATCAAGATGCGCTCAAGCAGGGGTATTTTGGTATAGATGAGCGGAGCCTAAGTGATCTAATGGCATTCACTACAGCTTTTGCCAAGTATGTTCCATTCACTAATTTAGAAAATAAGATAGATGGAAATTGGTTGCCTTTTTTTGAAAATAACCTAGCCTTTTTACTGGCCATTATTTCTAGAACTGATATAGATCAGATCAGCGAGAAATTCAAAAAGGAAGTCAGGTATCTAGATCACCACATAGATGCGCCAGAAGAGAAAGAGAAGTTAGGGCTTCTAATTGGTTATACTGCTGAATTGTTTGAATTGATCAATGAATGGTATGTGAAGGCTAAACATGACCTCATTCATTTAGAAGAAAACACATTGGCCGAACACCTTCACAACGCGATCAGTTTAAAGCTCAATGCCCAATTGAAATCACTGAAAAGCTTATTGGTCAATTTACAGGGACAGAACTTACTTCAAACAGATTTGAGTATCGATTTTTCAAATTATGATCCAATTTGGATAAGTGAGTCTAAAAGTAAACTGAACAATGATCAAAAAAAGGAAATTGCAAACTTTGAACAAGCACTAACAGAAGTGTCAAAAGTACATAAGGCAGTTTTTGGAGTCATCACTTACTTGAAGAGTATTGCCCCTTCTTTGCTGAATCAAGTATTGGAAGATTACCCTTATCATGCTCCGCAAATCTCACTATTTCTCTCTTTTTTAAAATCATTTCAAAATGTACAAGATGATGTGAATAAGGTGGTTCATAGACATCTGGACTACTATTATTTTAATGTATTAAAACAGACTTTAAGACCATCTTCACCAGATAGTGCACATGTATACTTTGTGCCTTCGGATCATATTATTAAGGAAAATATCCCTAGAGGAACGCTTTTAACTGCCGGTACGGATGAAGATGGTCTTGATTATACTTATGAAACAGATCATCCCATTGAGTTAAATTTAGGAATGGTTACTGATCTGAAAATAATACATGTAGCATCCAATCCTTTGATTGGCTTGGGAAGCCCTTATAGATCCGTTTCCAATATTTATGCACGTTCCATTCACTTGGACGAGTATGGACACGCCTTAGATCAGTTTAACAACCCAATTGCATTTGATACTTTTGGGAAAGATCAGTCTGAGATTAGCTACATCCACCGGAATATGGATCAGGCATCCGTAGGTTTTGCTATAGCGTCTTCAATATTTCTACTAAGTGAAGGGAAAAGAAAGATTGCTATTAAATATAAGTTCAGTCTGAAATCCATGTCTTCCCTCATTCTATTTATTGAGGAATTGACTAAATCAAGCCGTCAAACCAAAGAACAAAAAGAAAAAGATGGCCATCAAAATAGGGCTGTGGAAGAAGCTAATGTGCTATCGCCACAAAGTGCTTTTCATCAGATATTGGTAGATGTTTTTAAAGTGAAAATCACCACGGCTAAAGGATGGTACGAAACAGATAAATATGAGATCTTACCGCCTAAGACTTGGACAGATGGCGAAGTACCCATTAATCTATTATTAGATATATCGGCTCCTCCAATAGCAGGTTATGATGAAGAAACCCATGGATCAGGTTTCTCAACTAAGTGGCCAGTGATTCAGTTTGTACTTACCTCTGAACGTGCCATGTATGCTTATACTTATTTAAGGGATCTTATTATAGAAAAATGTACAATAGAGGTGAAGGTAGATCAAGTAAAAGATTTACAGGTTTTTAATGATTTGGGTAAGCTAGACATTAATAAACCATTTACGCCTTTTGGAAATACACAAGAAATGGGATCTTACTTTTTAGTAGGGAATGAAGAAATATTTAGAAAAAAATTAAGTGATCTATCTTTTGATATTCAATGGCATAACCTACCTAAACTTAAAGGAGGATTTGAAGCTTATTACAAACAATATGCAAATGACATTAAAACAGCCGATTTTAAGGTAGCAGTTACAGGACTTTCTGAGTTTCAATTTCACCCATTAGATAAAGAGAATGCACAGGAAGTCAATCTATTTAAGAAGAATGATAAGCAAGATGAGCTGGTAGAAAAGGTGAAAATAGATCAGCTCCAGCTGGAGAAGTTTCAGATAAAGCCTAATTACTTAGAAATGAACTTAGATGACTACAACAGTCAGACTAGATCAGGGTTTTTGAAATTTGAAATTACAGGGCCAACCATGGGTTTTGGACAGCCCGAATATCCAAAACTATTCGCTGAGGCTGTTATGGAAAATGCCAAGGTTTCTCTAGGTATTTTGCCTTCTAGTTCAAAGAAAAAGGTAGAAATGCCCAATGAACCTTACATTCCTCAAATTAGAAGTATTTCTATGAGCTATGCTGCTTCTACTTCTATTAGCATGCATCAGAATGATTTAGGAGAAAATGAAAAATTATCAGGAGATCAGGTATATCATATTCTTCCGTTTGGCAAATTGATAGTTTTTGATGAAGGTTTACCTGTTAAAAATCATCTTTTACCTCAGTTTAACAATGAAGGTTATCTGTTTCTTGGATTAGAAAACCTTCAACCTCCAGTAGAACTTGCACTTTATTTTGAGTTAGAAGACAATGTGGAAAATAACACGACACATACTGATATTCCACAGATTAAATGGAAATATTTAGTAAGTAATTCTTGGGTTGCGTTTGAAGAACAAGAGTTCATTTCTGATAGTACCAATAATTTTGTGACGTCTGGAATCGTTCGACTTAAAGTTCCTTCAGCCATCAATAAAAAGCATGACATTTTAGAAGATGGTAAGTACTGGCTATCAGCTGCTGTACCTAAAAATACCAAGATGCTATCTAAAATGGCACTGATTCACACCAATGGAGTAAAAGCTACTTGGAAACCTCATAAAACTGGCGAAGAGTGGAAACAGTCTATTGATAAGGGAACCATCGCAAGCTTTTTGACTACGCGGCCTGAGGTAAGCGAGGTAGTACAGCCTTTTCCGTCCTTTGGAGGTAGAGTAAAGGAAACGGCTAAAGAATTTTATACTAGAGTAAGCGAAAGGCTCAGACATAAAAATAGATGCGTGGTCCCCACGGATTTTGAACGAGTTATTTTAGATCAATTTCCATTCTTATTCCAAGTGAAATGTATTTCTAGTTTTTCTCATCCAGAATTTGTGAAAAGGGGCAGTATTAAAATAATTGTAGTTCCTAAACTGGGTAAAACGCCTGTCTTTTATGAACCTAAAGTGGATTACAATCAATTAGATGAAATTACCACTTTTGTTAAGAAAATAGTTTCCCCTTTTGCTCATATTGAAATTATCAACCCTGTTTATGAAAGGGTCAGGGTAAGTGGAAAAGTACGTCTCAAAGGTGACTTGAAATCAGGCGAATTTGTTAAGCAAGTGGAACAGGACCTGAGAAAATATATATGTCCGTGGTTTAGTAAAAACCAACAAGAGATGAGTTTTGGTGGCAGCATAGAAAGGGATGATATTTTATCTTACTTAGAATCCTTAGATTATATCAGGTTTGTTACCAAATTGTCAGTCATTATCATTCACAATAATGAAGGGAAATATAGTCTGTCTGATTCTGCATCAGATGAAGGGAGGGCTAACGAACTGACTAGTACCGCACCTTGGAGTGTTTTGACTTCTGATACAAGTCATGATATAGATCTTACCGATAAATCTGTTTCAGAAACTCCGCAACAAACAAGGATAGATACCATGAAGATAGGGACTGACTTTGTCATTATAGAAGAAGAAGAGGAAGAAATGGAATTTCCAGCATTTAAGATTGAAGATGATACTTATTACATGATTGATATAGATATATGAGAAGGGGAGGAGTTTAGGGAATTGTGAATGAACCAACCCCGACCCAAGGGTACGGGGTATCTATGGGCAATAATTTAATGATCGACTCAAGAGTCGGGGAATTAATATCCCTTAGGGATTAAAAGTTCAATTTAGTTTATGAAGACATAAACCAAAGGTTGAATTAAAAATAGGTTGTAGGAACGGGGTCACCTAAACACAACCCTAGGCAAAAGGAAGATGACAATTCCTGCTGTAGGGTTGAAGTAAGGGCCTGAACAGGATTAGGTTTTAAAGGTTAAAAGAGATTATTAAGTTCTTTTAGCATCAGATAGAATGAAGGCCAGTTACTGGTTTAAGTGATAAAATAGATTGAATGCAATATGCAGATATTTAACAGAGCTTCGCTAAAGGGTTTTTTTCAAAAAGGACAAGTACCTACAGAGGTACATTTTTCCAATATGATTGATTCAACGGTCAATAAGATTGACGATGGTTTTGCTAAAACCTCAGAGCATGGGTTAAAGCTTGCTCCTGTTGGTAAATCAAAAAAATTAATTAGTCTATTTGAAGATATCAAGGAACAAGAGCCATTATGGGATTTATCCGTCAACCCGCATGAGTCAGAGAAAGGACTAAGCATATCCGAGAATACAGGAGAGCACAGACTTTTTTTACAGAGTGGAGGAAATGTAGGAATTGGTACTCCACAACCTAAACATTTATTGGATATAGAGGGCACGGTAGGAATGAAATACCGTGTAGGTACCTATCAAGATAAACAGGAGGTGGCTGCAGATGCAGAATGGCATACACTTTTAAGTACAGAGCCAGGCTGTAAAGCCTTTGAAGTGGTCTGTAAGGTAAATAGAGAACAAAGTAGAGGAAAATATGCAATGGCACATGCTATCGCAGTTTGTGCTGAAAGAAAAGGGAAAATCAATGTTACGCAGGCGTTTTATGGTTGGTTTTGGCATCGCCTTAAATTCAGGTGGAAGTTTACGGCTGAAGATACCAGATTGGAAGTAAGGACAAGCAGTCATTATGGAGTGGACAAAGAACATAAAACAGTGCAGATTAGATACCATGTTACCTCCCTCTGGGATGAGGTAATCGGTTGATAACTCATAAAACAAAAAGTAAGCTAGATTAATGCAGGAAGAAACACCAAGCATAATAAGGAATAAAGAACTGCCCAAAACCATGGATTATCAATGGTTACGCAAAGAAGCGATCACTATGACCCAACAGATGTCAGGTGATAACTGGACAGATTATAATATTCATGATCCTGGCGTTACCGTATTGGAACAGTTTTGCTATGCACTTACTGATATAGCTTATCGTACCAACCTAGATATCGAAACCTTGCTTTTTCACGAGGGAAAACAAGAAGAAACTACTCAAAATAACACCTTATTCCCTGCCGAAGAGGTCTTTCCTCCCAGCTCAGTTACTTTAGAAGATTACAGGGTCTTAATATTAGATGAATTCCCCAATAAAGTAGCTAACTGTTGGGTCAATCAAATTAAATATCATAAAGAAGGCTTTCAAGGATTATTTGAAATAGAAATAATCCCCAAAAACGACATATCGCCAAACGAGTACGATGAAATAAAACACGCCATTAGCGCTTTGTTTGATAAAAACAGGAATTTAGGGGAGGACCTAGAAAACATTAGGATTTTAGAGCCAGAAAAGATTTCTTTTGGGGTAGAAATAGAAATTTTTCAAGATCAGATTGCTCAAGATGTATTGGCTGAGGTGTTTTTTGAATTGGAGAATTACTTTAACCCCCCTGTAAAGTTTGCTACTTTAAATGAGTTGGAAACAGAAGGTGAAGGGCTAGAAGATATTTTTAATATAGCTTCCCATAAGCATGGTTTTATTGAAAAAGAACAACTAGATGTTCAAAGAAAAGAATACTATGTATCTAAGATAGCAGATTGCATTTTGTCTATCAAAGGAGTAAGAAACCTGAGGAATTTAAACGTTGTCAAAGATGACATCCCCATTTATGGGGATATCATCTCAGTATCGGAAAACAGATACCTGACCATGGGTTTGCTTAAACCTGAAGAAGATGCGCCTTTTAAAGGGTTTGATATATCAGTTTATAAAGGAGGGGTGATCAATAAATACCATGAAGAGTCAGTGCTTTATGCACTCAATATCATTGAAAACAAGACACATCGTAGCTATCAAGTATTAACAAACCCCAAAAGAAGTAGACAAAGTATTCCTAAAACAGCAGAATTGATTAGCTACGAATCTATTCAAAAGAGCTTTCCAGGGATTTACCGAGTTGGAGATTACGAACCAACTCAAGAAGAAGGAAAGCAAAGGAAGGCGCAATCTGAACAGCTTAAATCTTATTTGTTGTTTTTTGATCAGGTAATGGCGAATCACCTCAAACAACTTGCGGGCATTGCAAAACTTTTTTCTATTGCTGAGGCTGATCAAGAATCATCTAAAACGTATTTTTCACAAAACCTAGTGACGCTAGGCCCAGAGTTTCAAGGTTTGCTTAAGAAAAAAATTGAACCAGCTTCTATACTTAAGAAAAAGCTAAATTTCATAAAAGAGACTCCTGAAGATCACCTTAGTGAGAAACAATTGATACAGCTGGATCGACTAAAGGAAGAAATTAAGCAGAAAAACAAACTCAGTGGAGAACTTGCTTTAGAGAAATATGAAGAACTGATCAAATTGAAAATGGTAGCCCTAAAAGAGCACCCATTTTTAAAACGTAAGCACCTACAGGAACTGGTGATCCAGTGTAAAGAATTGTGGACAGGGGTTGATCTTATTGAACAAGAGATTCAAAGGACAGATGATCAGATAAGGATAGAAGAACTGGAACTATCATTGAATACTTTGAAGAATGGATTTGATGAGAAAAAGAAATCGACTTTAATAGCGATTACTGAAGTCTTTCTAGAGGAAGAAATTGAGGTGGATTTTCAACAAATCGATTTGGAGGAAGTTATGGTTGATTTTGATGTTTCCTCAGAGAGAAAAGATCGATTACTTTCACACTTATTGGCAAGATTTGGAGAACAGTTTACGACAGATTTCCATATTAAATTCAATAGTTTGATAGATGGAGAAAATCAAGAAGTAGTGGATCAAAAACTCATTTCCTTAAAATCACTTTTCCTGAGAAATATTGTCAATTTAAATAAAAATAGATCAAGAGGGATTTGTTTTGAATCCCTGAAGAGTGATCATGAAATTGACATCCCTCTCAAGCTTAAAGTTTCTTTATTGCTGAACATAGCGCATAAATCTAATGAACGATTAGTGACTTCTTTGAAAGACTCAAAAATGTCTGTTAATAAAGTAAGTGGATCAGAAATCTTGATGGAAGAGGAAAGTGGGCAATTGCCTAAACATGTAAGATCAGCTGACCCTCATGCTAAAGCTCGCTTCATAGTACCCAGCAAGGAGTATTTTTGGTATTTGTTCAAATTTGGTTTGAAGGAATCCAATTATAAAATTATTGCCCAAGAAAATGGTTATGCTATATTCTTTATGCCACCTACTGGAGAGCCAGCTACTTTGTTAACAAAAGCTCGTGATAAAGAGGAGGCTAAAAGGAAAGTACATGGCATTATCAAACATTTTCAAGAGGTAAATACAAAGAATGAAGGTTTCCATATAGTAGAGCATATTTTACTAAGGCCTAAGGAAAACAACAAGTACTATTTTTATTTAAGACATGAGGGAGTTGACAAATTTAGAAGTTTGGACATGTTACCTGCTGATCAGCAAAGGGTTGAAGCAATGGATACGATTTTGCTGGCTTGTTTTAACAGTAACTATAAGATTGTAGAAAATAGGAAAAACACTTTCTTGGTCATCATTAAAGATAGAATGGGAGAAGAACTTGCTAAATCTTTGGAGACATTCCAATCTGAGGCAAAGGCTGAAGCTTTTATTCAAAAAACCATCTCCTTTTATGAACAAAGTAAGGAAAGCGGCAACTTGGCTCAAGTTTTTAGATTAGATGATGAGCGAAAATACCACTTTACGATCCTGAATGAGTCAAATGATGCCTTGTTTAAAACGCTGAATGCTATTCTTACTAAAGAACATGAACAAATTATAGAGACGTTAAAAAGTGTTTTACTTAGTTCATTAAGTTATGTGATTGAAGAAGTAGATGACCATTTCAAGGTACTCGTATTAGATTATCAAGGAAATTCTATATTGGAGTCTGTTGATAAATTTCCAGATAGACAAAAGGCTGATCATTTTGTTAATCATAGCTTAGCTTATTTTGATAAAGTAATAGGGCAGTTTCAGTTCAACTCCGTTATTAGACTTCAAGGTTTAGAAACCGTAAGTGCTGAGGACTTAAATTATCAGTTGAGTGTCGTATATCCAAATTGGACAGCGCGGTTTAATGATGAGGAATTTTTTCAACTTTTTAAACAGACTCTTTTTAAATCTGCTCCAGCACATTTAGCCATTAATATGGTCGGGTTGCGCTATAATCAGATGGAGGAATTTGAAGAATTGTATTTCCAATATATGGAAAATTCTTCAAAGAGAGATCGTGAGTCCCTGCAACAGCAAGACCTATTAACTGCCGAATTATTAGAAATTTTATTAACGAACCAAACTGCTGATTGATGTCGAATAAAGGAGCTATATCGCCAAAAAAATCAAGTAATGGAACGGGCTTGGATCCTACTGCAGGAACAATCGATATAAAAGATTTTTTTGCAAGTAGAGAAAGGGAAAAACATCAATTGCTCAAAAGCTTAAATCATAGTAATTTCATCGCAATTGTTGGTAATCCAGGGATGGGTAAGACT
The DNA here is from genome assembly GCA_937958005.1 of uncultured Cyclobacteriaceae bacterium. GTDB lineage: Bacteria > Bacteroidota > Bacteroidia > Cytophagales > Cyclobacteriaceae > JANSWY01. The sequence goes on along the minus strand of CALGOB010000077.1, from coordinate 22,454 downwards.
TCTTTTATTAACCATGAAGTGATCCCTGTTTTACAAGACGGTTACGCATTAAGAAGTTCTAAATCTTGGAAAATAGTAAGTTTTAGACCTGGGAATAAGCCTATTGAAGCCCTGTCTATGGCTTTGTCGAGTTTGGAAATTATGTCTGATCAAAGCCAATCAAAAGTAGATCCTAATTTAAACTTTAAATTTCAAGATACCCTCACCAAAAAGAAATACGGAATTATTGAAGTCATTGAAAAATATGAAGTCATAGAAGACTCCAACCTATTGTTATTTATTGACAATCTAGATGATTTGATCTATTATGCTACTGATGGAGAGTCTGAATTAGATGAATTTGTTGAACGCCTCATAGAAGTAACGCAGCAGACTGCCTACCCCATATATGTAATTACTACTTTAAGAACTGATATAGCTTCCAGCTTTTCTATTTACCCTAGATTGGCAGAATTGATAAACAAACATCAATTTATTTTAGGAGATATAGGCGTTGGTAATTTGGTGGAAGTTTTTTCAAAAATCTCGAATACGAACCACCTTAATTTTTCTCCTGATTATATAAAAAATGTAAAAGATCATTTAAAAGACAACAAACCAGCACTGGGCTCTATCAAACATGCAATAATGCGAAGTATTGTAAAAAGCCGGGAATTAGGATCAAATACAGTGGAGCTTTCTCATCTTGATGCGATTGGTGGATTAGAGCATTCTGTTGCCCATCAGTTAAAAAGTATCTACGACCTGTTCCCTCCACATGAGCAATTACTGACAAAACGGACCTTTCAGGCGTTAACAGGCGCAAAGGAAGTGGGTGACTATCTTATTTTACCAAGATCTATTGAAGAAATTGCAACGATAACCAACGCTACCTCAGATGAGATCATCCAAATAGTAACTCCTTTTATGACGAGTAATAGTGGGATTTTAGAGGTTTATCAAACACAGGGAATCATAGAACGCTTAGAAAATCTAAATGCAGAACATAAAGGTAGGTCTGCTTTAACCGTTTACTCAGAGGTGATTTTGTCTAGGGATGAAATTGTGCAGAGTGTTGACCTCTTGAGGAGTTGGGTAGATGAGGAGCATGAAAATGCAGGGGTCTATCATGATCTCAATAGAAGTGTCATGAACAATGATCACTTGTATGAAGGTGAGAAGTTTAAAGAGACAAAATTATGGTACGAACAGGTACAGCCACATAAAGGCTGGGCAAGGCGATATGGAATCAATTTCGATGCTGTTGATTCGTTTTATCAACAATGCTTGTTGAAACAACAAAAGAAGGAGGATGACCTGAATGCTGAGGAGAATTCTCGTACGCAAAAAGCGAAAAGGACTAGAATTATTGTTGCTGTATTCTCAATATCACTTTTAATACTACTAGTCTGGGCATCTATAGAAGGAAATAGAGCTACTAGAGCAATCAATGTGTCTAGAAAATTAAAGGACAGTGCGGAATTAGCAAAAGCGGAAGCAGATACAGCGAGAATTATTGCAAATTTAGCAATAGCTAAGGCAGATACAGCTAAAAGACAAGCAAGGTTGGATAAGGTCAGGGCTAATATTGCAATAGCTCGAGCAGGTGTAGATTCTGCCAAAGCGGCTCAAGCACTAAGTTTAGCAGAAATAGCCACTACTAAGGCGAAAGAGAAGGAGGGAGAGTTGATTATTTCCAATGCAAAATTAGCAGAAAACGAAAAAAGGGCCAAGTTGCTTGAAATAGAACAGGAAGCTACCAAAAAAGAAAATGACTATCTGAATGCATTGCAACAGATTACCAAATCACTAGAAGGATTCAAAAAGACTTTGAAGAATAGTAGTGATGATTTTGTGAAATTCAACGCGGCCAAGGATATAGGAGGGCTTTATTTAGCTTACAGTACGCTGATTCAGGAAAATGAAGGGGTATTGGATAGCTTCCCAGGCTTAACGGAGAGGGTGAAAAAAGAGGTGTTTAATGGGATGCAAAAAGCATATCAAGAGGCTAATAAAAAAAGCCCATTAAAAGTCATTACTACTTCTGTAAGCCTGGCTAAGCAGAAAAAAGAGAACAATGTTTTGATTGTAGCCAATGGTAGGATGCCTAAAGTCTACAAATATGCGATGACTAAAAAAAGTTTAGATACGCTGAAAGAAAATGTGGGGAGGGACTTAAGTGAATTAGGAGCCTACAAAATGAGGTTTAATCAATCTGGAGATAAATTTATGATTAGCCATTTGCCTGTGGAGAGTAAAAAAAGATATGTCTCTTGGTACGATAATAAGGGAAGGCATTTACAGAAAATTAAACTAGAAAGTGCTGTTTTGGCTATTTATCCCTTTAAGGAAAGTAGCTTTTTAGCAGTAGATCAACAGGCTAATTTATGGCTAATGAAAGATCAACAAAAGAATGAAATCAATTTCCCTAAGCCAGTACGTATATTTAGTAATAAAGGCAATACCTCTACCAATATTGAAAACAACCTAAGAGGTGTTTCCTACGATGATGAATCTGGGATGATGATCATGGCCTCGTTAAGCAGCGGAATAATACAACTTGAGTTGCTTAAAAATGATTCAGTGAAGTTAGTATCTCAAATTAAGACTAATATAGCTGTAAATGACATAACAGCCTTGAAATACTTGGCCAAAAAACAATTACTGGTCATCGGGAATAGAAAAGGTCAACTTGCTTTTTATAAAATTGTGAGTGATCAACTAGAATTAAAAGAGCAATTTTTCTTGGAACATGCTAATAATATCAATGTGCTAGAAACTAATCAGAGTGAAAGTGTTTTGATATCAGCCAGTAGGGATGGTATAATCAATGTATGGGATTTAGTGGAATTTAAAACAAACTATCAACCACTGAAATTTGAGCAAGCCGATGCTATTAGAGAAGTAGCTTTTGCGGATGAAGAGACCATCTTAGTTTCGTCATCTACAGAGGGGCTCAAAGGAGGGAATTTAGGCCAAGTTTCCATTATTTTATTGGATTTTGAGCGCATGGGTAATGAATTGATAGAGCTGTTGGATCAGCAAACTAATTGAACGCTATGAATAACTTAAAATGTAGGACTTTAAACTTTACTTTATTTAGTTGTTTCTTATTGGTAACTTCTTTTTCATCATATGGACAACAAGTAGGTTTTTACAAAACCGTTAATGAAGAATATATCAAAAAAAAGTATGAAACAGCTTATGATGAATTTTTAAAACTTGATAAAAAAATAGTTTATCAGGGAAAAGGTAATAAGACGGATGATAGAATAAAGGATTATCTTGATTGGGGGATCAGACTAAGTTTTTTAACAAAAGAATGGAGTAAGCTTGATCAGTTTATTGCCGAATACAATGAACTAGAACCAAATTTTTCAATTAAAGTTCTGACAGATAATGAGTCTGATCAGCTTAAAAAATACATTGAAAACTACCTAAAAGATCAAAAGGGTAACTTGGTTTATGTCAATAAACATCCGCAAGATATAGACTTGGCGCCAGCTACTATTACAGTCTATACCAAGGATGATATAGAACGGCTGGGTGCTAGGGATTTACTAGATCTGATTAGATTGACCGCAGGATTTGCAGAACTTGGTGACAACAATGAGAGAATATTTGGGACCAGAGGGAGTTCCAATACGACTCTTCAAGATGTTCTTTTTCTAATCAATGGTCATAGAATTACAGATGTGTTGACTAATACAAATGCACCTGATTGGATTAGTTTAGATTATGTAGAGCAAATAGAATTAGTGAAAGGCCCAGGGTCTGCACTTTATGGCGGTAGTGCCTTTAGCGGTGTTGTAAACATCATTACCAAGGATGGAACTGACCTAAAAAGTCAGGTTTCTGTGCATATTGGGAATGGGAACAGTTTAACCAGTACCAATAGCCTAACAACAAGGATCAATTATCAAACATCACAAAAGGTAAATAACAATGGATACCTCTATTTCTCGGCTAGTTTTAAACAGTCAGACGGGAATGAAATAAACTTAGCGAATACAAAATACAACACGGCACTGCCAGATATTTTAAGCGCTGGTGATACTTTACGCCAGGCGGACTCTACAGGAGTTGAATTTGTAAATGAATACGGACCCAGTTATAATATCTTAGCAAGATACACCAGTAAAAGACTCAACATTACAGCTAATCTGCAATCGAGTGTTTTTGTAGATGCAAGACCAATCAGCTTCAATATTTGGGATCCAGCCTCTGATAGCTTGAGTAAGTTTAGAGGAAGGGTAGATAATAGACAGTTCCTTCAATTTGAATATGATCTTCCGGTAAAAAATTTAAGCTTAAAGCTAAGTGGAGATCATTTTGGTAAAAAATTGTACCTCAACTCATTTTCAACAGGGATAGAAGAAAGTAGCCGTTTAATTGGTGACGAGTATCGTGGGACTATAAATTTGGAGTACGTAAAATCATCTCCTAAAAGTAATTCAAAAAAAAGCTTAGTGATTGCTGGTTTTGAAGCTTTTGTGAATAATTGGTTTTACAATTATTTTGAAGATAGAAATGGGGTGTATGAGTTAGAAAAAGTAGGAGATCATTTCATAGACTCTACAGACAATAACCGAAATGAATATGTGGCAGCACTTTACCTTCAAGCTGAACAACATCTAATTTCAGACAAATTGGTGGCAACATTGGGGGTTAGGTTTAATTATCACAATGAATTTTCTAGGTTTGATACTTTTGTTTGGGGACAAGCATATTCCCCGAGGTTAGCTTTGGTCTATTTGCCAGAGCATAAAGGTGATTTGAACCCTGTCAAGCTTAAGCTAATTTACAATTCAGCATTTTTACCTCCACCATTTCTATATAGAAGAGGAGGAATTAGGTTTTTTGAAGCCAATGAAAATCTAAGATCTCAAAACATTGAAAGTGGCGAGTTTATTGTTTTTGGTGATTTGAATAAAAACTTTAGTTACTCAGCATTGACCTATCGCAATAAAATAGATCAAAACATCCGACGTGGAGAGAACAGTACTTTTGTTAATGATAGCACAGAAATTAGAGTATCAGGATACGAGTTGGAATTGAAGTTTCGTAAAGATCTGAAAATTGCCGATGTATCAGTATTCGCTAATTATTCTACTACCAGACAAAATTTTGCAAGAGATTCAGCTAGAAATACATATTTCAAGGTATTTAATAACAATGTATTCTCAACTAGAGATTCTTTGACTCTTTTTCCACGCTCTCAGTTGAAGGCAGGAATTAACTTTAGATTCAAACCCTCAAATAAACAATGGGATGATTTGACCAGTAGCCAAGGGGTAAGTGGCCTTAAAAAACCAGAAATTTCTATAGGGGCAAATGCGCAATTAATAGGAAGGTCAATTGTGAATAACTCTTTTGAGTTTGACACAAATGGCGACGTAATTGCTTCTGCTAATACAAGTCAAGAAATCTCACCTGAACTAGTTCTGAATGCTCTGGTAAAAGTCCATTTTAAAAATGCTACTATTGGTTGCTCCATTTATAACCTATTGGATAAAGAATATTTTTTACCATCAGCTATTTCTAGGTTAAATAGGCAGTTTGCAGAAGGTAGAACTATATTTCTTGACTTCACCTATCATTTTCAATAACTAATTGCTCATGTATATTTCAAAAAAGAACTTGAGTGGGGATATATTAGGAGGGGTAACGGCTGGCATTATGACTTTACCAGCGGCACTTGCTTATGGGTTAACTACTGGCCTTGGGCCTACTGCAGGAATCCTCACAGCCATCATACTTGGGTTAATGGCTACTATTTTTGGGGGGACTAATACACAGATTAGCTCCCCAATAGGAGCCATGACTGTGGTAGTAGCTTTTATAGTGACCAAAGAAATTGCTATATGGGGCAGTTTAGAAAAGGCGATGCCTATTTTGATAGCCATTTTCTTATTAACAGGTATCATACAATTATTATTAGGCGTATTCAAATTAGGCATGAATATCAGGTATGTGCCCTTTAGTGTGGTAAGTGGTTTTATGAGTGGTATTGGTGTAATTATTATCGTCCTGCAAATCAAAGACATTACTGGTGTTTATGATTCCCCTTATCAAAGCGTTCCTGATATTTTGATACATATTGGTTATTTCCTCAAGAGATTACATTGGCAAACACTTATTTTAGCGCTATCTGTATTGGTAATTATTTACTTTTTTCCTAAAATCAGTAAAAGAGTTCCGGGCAGTTTGGCAGCACTTATAATAGTGACTGTTGCGTCATTGATTTTTGGGCTAGATGTAAAGAGACTCGGAGAAATCAAAGTAGAGTTTCAGCATTTTGATTTACCCTATGATCGTATTTTTCATGATTCAAGTACCTTACTACGGATTGTTTTTGCAGCCTTGTCATTATCTATTTTAGGGTCTATTAATACCTTGCTTGCGTCAGTTGTTGCAGATAAAATGACACAGACCGAACATAATAGTAACAAGGAACTGATTGGTCAAGGTTTAGGGAATTTTGTATCTGCTTTAGCAGGTGGCTTTCCAGGAGGAGGCGCTGCTGCTTTTACGGTTGCTAATATCAAATCAGGTGGTAGGTATAGATTATCTGGTTTGGTAAGTGCTAGTTTTCTTTTGCTTATTCTGCTGTTTGGAAGAGGAATTGCTGCAGTGATTCCTCATGCTGTATTGGGTGGCATATTAATTTATGTAGGGGTTGTGCTGATAGACAAAGACACCTTCAATAAAATGAAAAGAATACCTAAAGCAGATAATGTAGTCATGCTAACGGTTCTTTTATTGACCGTTTTTTGGAATCTTCTATATGCAGTGATCACAGGTCTCGTATTTGCTGCATTCTATTTCATGAAAAAAATGGCAGATGTGGTAGAAACAGATACCCAAAAAACGAAGATTGACAGCATCGTACAGCAAGTGGTAGATAGTTTTGAAGGACCTGAAAACCTGGAAAGTAAAATTCTGGTAAAGACCATTAGAGGGCCAGTCTTTTTTGGGTTCTCTTCTAGGTTTCTAACCTCTATGCGAAATACCTCAGATGAAATCAAAGCAGTAATTTTTGACCTGGCCATGGTTCCCTATATGGACTATTCAGGTGTGAGGACTTTTATGGAGGTGATCCAATTCTTAAATGAACAAAAAGTAAATATTTGCTTTTCAAGGGTAAGCGAAGCCAATTTAAAATTGCTCAAGGGAGTTGATATCATCCCAAAAATGGTTGACAAACAACATATTTTTGAGTCTGTAGAAGAATGCATTATGTGGCTTCATGAACCAGGTCATATAGATAACAAATTCTCTGATGAAAGTATGCTTTACATTCCTCCCGCATTCACACCAAATGGAGATGGAGTGAATGATGACTGGTGTATTAGAAATATAGATCAGTACCCTACAGCTGAAGTCGCTATTTATAATGGAAAAAAAGAAGTCATTTTTGAATCCATAGGTTATAAAAACCCATGGAATGGCCAATTGGCCGGAGAGTTATTGCCTACAGGGGAATATCTCTATGAGTTGAAATTAAATGATGATGAACAGAAAACGATAGCAGGATCTGTTTATCTTTTTAGATAAGGTCTAATCATTCTCAATGCCATCCAATAAACACCATATTAACCATTTGAAAGTAGAGGTTGACGGAATAATTGATCATGGTGTAGAAAAGGAACTTCGTCTATTAATCCCTGAAGTAATTAATACATGCTTTGATAGATTCAATGATCCTGGTCAAACCTTGTATATTGATAGAATCACACTTGATTTAGGGGATGTCAAAAGTGAGAATTTAAAAGAGGAGTTTACAGTTAGGCTCAGTTATTTAATAATAGCTGAATTGGAAAAAATATTTAAAAGGTCAGATTTTGATGCATTTATTGAAAAGAGGGTACTTTCATCAACATATGATGCAATTGCACATTATTTACAAGCTGGTTTTAGTCGCAATAGAAGAGAAGACCTCTCTACCCTTTTTAAACAACTGTTAACTACTGAAATAGACTTGTTAGATCAGGTTTTTTTTAAGGCTAGAGAATCACATGATGTTAAAAAAAGACTATTTTATCAAGTCCCATTTTCATTGCTGGAAAAGTACTGGAAACTTAAATACCAAGAGGTATATAAAAAAATCAAAAAAGTGAATGAAACAATGTTTGAAGATTTGGGCATTTACAAAAACGAAAATCTTAATTCGCGTTTACTAAAAAGAGAAATAAAAAGCCATACGTTTGAATTTATGGTCAGTAAGCAAGCTGGTCATACTTTGCGAGATTACCTCATTATACTGAAGAAAAAGCTAAAAATATCAAAAGGGCAGGTATCCTTTCCAGCAAAAACAGTAGCCATATACTTCGATGATTTAGCGAGACGACTGTTAATCAAAAGAGGACAATCAACAGAATACTCACGAGAAGATGATCATTACGCGTTATTGTCTTACCTATTGAGAGAATCATTACCTTCTAATAGCAAGTTGAGGTATTGGAGGAAGCTTTTGACTAAATTTTCTGATTTAGCGTTAAGTAATCTGCTAGAAGAAGTTTTGGAGGTAGGTAACTATTACAAGAAAAGAGAAGGAGTTGTGAAATTGTTCAGCTTACTTGAGCGTAATCGGTTAGAAAGCTTTTTGCATTGGAGATCCGAAACCTACTCAGATGATCTGGCTAAGGCATTTGAGCAACTCTTGTATTTTCAAAAGATAGTTTTTACTGTCTTTTCCATAGAAATTCATCAGTATGGAATAATCAAAATGATTGATTATTTATTGATGAGTTTGAAGTCAAAGTCCAAGCTGGATGGCTTGAGTTATTACCTGTCCGCTATAGCTGTAGAAAGAAGAACAGCTATAAGTGAAGTAATTAGAATACTCTTAAAGGAGATAAATATTTCGTTTGATATTTATGCCATTCAATTTAAAAAAAAACTCAAGGATTATTTAAATAGCAAACCTATTAACGAGTTAAATGATCTAGCAATAAATGATTCTATTGAGGAGTACCTCGGCTACTTAAAAACAGGCGTATGGTCGATGCAAACTTCTTGGCCTGATCACTTATTGATCCATTTCTTAAAACATTCGAAAGAGAGGTTAAAAATATCTTTGAACACTGTAAAAGATAAAAGTGATGTTTGGCATCGACTTATAAAACTGCATAAAACTCATTTATCCATGCAGTTAATGGAATTGGTTTTTGGTCATGAGGAGACATTTCAGGTGTTGATTGATAAATTAAATACGCTGAAAAAACAGCAAAAGAAAGAACCTATTTTTGCTAAAATTTTAAGTGCATACTTGCAGGTGATATCTTCCAAGGGGCACACTTCTGAGAAAGTATTTGAAAAGCATTTAATCAAACAAATCGAGAAAGAGTCTGGACTGAGTGAAGGTCAAATATTCTTAAAAAGAAAGCAGGGAAAAGCTGCGAAATTGAGTTGGGAAGTGAACCTGAAATCTGCTCAAACAGATCAGATGCGATCCTACTGGCAGTATTTACAAACAGGGGTTTGGTTGATAGCAGATCACACACCTTCACAAATTTTAACCACCTTAATAGAAAACTCAAAGGAACATTTAGTACTACTTTTATCCAGAAACCTCGGGTCTGAAGTTGTCTGGGTTCGACTAATTTATCAAAACCCGCCTGATCTAGCAGAAAAAGTACTCAGATTGGTGTTTGGTGATGAAGAGCTGGACAGTACATTCTCTTTATTTGAAAATGAAGGAATTTCAGTAAATGAAGTATCCATACATAAAAAAGCCCTTGAGTTATTCATATTGACGCAACAAGGTTTAAGTACAGGAATTGACAAATCTTTTGATGAATTGATTCTTTTGGAATTGGAAGCTTACAGGCAATTTGATATCCAACCTTCAACGTCTCTTGCTGATCATTCTTTGTTTGAAATGATAGAGACCTACTTGATGAAAGGAGGGAAAAAAGTAAAGCCTTGGAATGAAAAAGTGGTAAAAGAACACATGATCTCTCTGGCTCACCAATATAATCACTTACTTTTAGATGAATCTATTCTAATAACTAAGTGGCAAAAAGTTTTTGAGAGCTGGAAAGTAAAAGAGGTCATTACCTTTTTTCAAAGCTTGGAAGGTGTCAATTCCTTTGAGCAGAGAAACCTGTTCAGGTTGATTGAGGCTCTTCCAAAAAAGGATATAAGTAACTTTCTGGATGACCAAGTATTACTAAAAGTATTATTGTTTTCTCATAGGAACCAGCAGGAAGAAGTAGCTAGATTGCTTGTAGATAATTGGCTAATATTTAAAAAAGAACATGCTGATGAGGTGTCTAGGTTATTGGCAAGAAAGAGCTTTGCAAACCATTTAACTAATTATTTGGCAAAAGAAGAATGGCCAGAAGTTCCTAAACAATGGGATAAGAAAATGTTTGATCAATTCACTAGAGCAGTTTCATCCTTATCAAAAGAATTGAAAAGAGAGGGAACTTTAAGTGAACTAGATTTTAAGTCAGTCGTTTCAGCGCTGATCCCACTTGCCAAGTCGGTCGATTCGTTGAAAAGAACATTTCTACTTCAGGTTTATAGAACTCAAATAGCGGTTGGTTTAGTGATATTGTCAAATCAGAAGGACCCATATTTTAAGCCATTGTTCATTGATCTTTTTCATAAGGAGCTTTTGAGCTATATAGCGTATGGATCAAAAGGTTATTTATCTGCTTTTAAAATAAAGAAAATAGAACACATTCTTTTATTAATTGCTGCTGAACGCAGTTTTAGGTGGCAATCATTGATGGGGCTAGACCCATTGAAATTGGCTGAATTTTTTAACCTTTTTACAAAGGACTCTCTCGAGCAACTGTCAGTTGAAACAAATTTTTCATTGATTTCAAAAGACGTTTGGGCATCCCAAATAGAAGTTTCTAAAAAGCGAAATCAAGATGACCATCAAATTTCCTTAGAACTGGAAGAAGAGGATGAGCAGGGCAATAACTTTTCAGGACTTTTATTGGACTACCTAACCATAGGAACATTTGATTTAAAAAGTGTGTTTCAGGATCAATCAGCTTTTGAGAAAGCTTTGATCACTTTTGTTGATTCTCATGAAACTCATATAATTTTTGATCAGACAAAGCAGGTAGACCTCTTGAATTTTATAGGAAAATTATCAAGAAAAACAAGAAACATTTTAGAGGGGATATTGATTCAAAGACATGTATCCAACGAATACAAAGAGGTTTTTGAGCAAGTATTTAAAGAAAATCAAGCTGAAAAAATAAAGGTAAGATTGATCACATTAGCTTATTTGTTGAAAATAAAAACCATTAACCCACAGCAATATTTGGCATTTTTAGAGGATAACATCATTGCTTTCAATTGGCCATTGTTATCAGTTTCTGATGATTATCAAAAGCCTTTAGTTGGAAAGCGTTATGTAAAAGCCTTCATTGTATATCTCCAGCATGATCGCTTTACTTACCTTCCGTTAGAACGGGACGGTATGACAGTAGCAATTCGCAAAGTAGTAAGCTATTGGCCTGACGAACTAACCACTCAATTGCGTACGAATTACTTTTCAAAAAAGGATTTGTCTAAGTTGTTTCAGGTAGGGGCTACAAGTGAGCAAAACGCTATATTCACAAAACTTACAGGGATCAATTCAGCTCAGATTGAATATGTTTCTACGCAGCTTGCAGATTTGGAATCTTTTGATAAGGTTGAAATGTTTTCTTCTTGGTTATCTATTAGGCTTTATAACCTACAGAAATTAACCTTGGATCAAGTAATTGAACGGTTGGGAAAAAGTTTTTTGGAGAGTGCAGGAGAGGCAGGGTTTGATGAGCACCCTCCTTTTTTTATTGCAATAAAGGAGGATCCTTTAGCAGTGATAAAGAAGACATATCATTCCCACTATAATCACTATGACCTCATAAAGGAAACCATCTTACAGGGTAAATTTCCGTACTGGTCCCGCATAAACACTTCGGAATCTTTTCGTTTTATGTTTACCCAGTTGGTGGAAAAACACCCAAATAAAATAGATAGATTATTTCAAAAATATTTGCGGGTAACCCCTCACTTGGAAGCCTTTCTTTCCCTATTGACCCTAAAGGCATTTCTAGTCTTTTTTCAGAAATTTCACCCGAGTGCTTTTGGTCAGTTAAATAGACTCACTGATCAATTAGAAAAAAAACTTGATCAAATAGGGGATAAAAAAACAATAAAGCATTTCATCCAAGTAAAATACGTACAGATATTTTATCAATATGGTATAATGAATGATGAGGTTTTGGCCAATGAACTGATTCAATCTGTACGGATTTATTTTAGTTTAAGCAAAGAGAATTATGATGATTTAATAGACAAATCAAATGATTTAGGAGCAGGCTCTTCTGTGCTTCCAACCGTGGAAGGCATAGGGGAGATCCCCAACTTACAGCAGTACAAATTAGCATTGTTGGAATACTTGGTTAGGGAAGAAAAGTTGCCATGGTGGGCGCTTAGAACAAAGCTATATGATCAAATGAAGCCTCAGGAGGTTTTGCAACAGGTAACACTGGAACTGTTAGATCATGGGGCGGATAAATTTGTTGAATGGGTTGAAAAAAATGCACAGCCTTTCAGCATTTATGCGAAACTCATTCCGCTGCTGTCAACCCGGTATTTTGATCGATTAGTCTTGGCATTGAGTCCAAATTTTGGCGGGTTCATGCTTAGTTTTAATCTATTATTACTGGCTTGGAAAGAAGGTTCTAATGAAAATGGGTGGAAGCTTTTCATCATCAAATACTTGATTGAGCACCCAAGTTTCAGAGTTGATGATTACCTGTGGGCAGGATTGGGATATCAAGCAAATTTTTACCGGATGGATTTGGGGAAATTACAAAAATCACTCAGGTCTAAGGCTCAGGAAATGGTTAAAGAAGGGAAGCTTAGGTTTGAGCCATTTGTTGAGTTGCTGAGTACTGTCTTTCAACCTTTAGAGATTGATTTGGGAGTGGATAAGAAAGTGTTTGAAGAGAAACAATCAGTACACCCTTGGCCAGTTCAATTGGCTTTGATACATTACTTGAAAACCGGTGCTCTTCCGTTTCATGCTTCTGTACAATTATCTAGTTATTCTAAACTCATTGAAGCAATAGAGCAGATAGCTTATGTAGAACATAATAATTTTAAGTTTCAGGTGATCACCGTATTATCTGATAAGGACACTAGAAATAACCTGATTAAAAGGGAGAGAGAGCATTTTCTTTGGAAAATATTAACTGTTTTAATTCCATCGGACTTATCCAGGTTGTTTGATTTAAAAGTAAAAGCGCTGGCTATCATTCATTTAAAACAACCTGGTTTTCCTCAAGATGCGTTATTGATCTACTTTTATGCTACTCTTTTTGACCAAATAGTTTTTTGGAAAGGGGCCAAGGTTTCAGTGGATGATTTGATTATTCAAATGCTAATTGGTTTTTCGGACAGGATGAAAGTGGAACCATTGTTTTTTAGTAAAGAAGAATTGGCTAAGCACGGCTTTGATCAGAAGTTCCAGCATAAATTTCTAGCAAGAACTGAAAAAACAAGTACTGCTAGGAAGCAACAAATGTTACCTCCAGTACCCAAAATATTTGAAGTAAAGCCGAATGCCTTGTTAGATCAAAGGACCAAAGTAAAAATGGCAGGAGTGGTCATTTTTTGGCCTTATTTGACTAGGTATTTTGAAATGTTAGAGATGCTGGATGGCCGTAATTTCAAATCGGTGGAAGATCAGATTAAGGCAGTGCAGTTGATTCACTATTTAGCAACAGGAGAAGACGAAGTGCCGGAGCACGAATTGGTATTGAGTAAGGTGCTCTGTGGCGTAGAGATCGCTACCCCTGTCCCTATGCAATTCGACCTGACTGAAAAAGAAAAAGAAACAACCTTGATGATGATGAAAGGAGTTTTGCAAAACTGGGAAAAACTAAAAGGATCTTCTCCAGAAGCACTTAGGGAAGGGTTTTTAGTGAGGGATGGATTGATTTTGGAACGTGAAAAATTGTGGGAACTAGAGGTGGAAAAGAAGACTATAGATATTTTAATGGAAAGCTTGCCATGGAGCTTGGCAACAGTGAAATTACCTTGGATGAAGAAAAGACTGATAGTAGAATGGCTATAAAATTTAACAATAGTTTGTGGGCGTGATTTTTCGAAATTTAGCAAGAAGAAAGATCAAGTAAACTTAAACTTTGTTTTCTGAATTTAGGAGGTCTCCGCACTGTTTTGAAAGATTTGCTGTTTGAGATCGCTCTCAGAGCGATTGACGGGGTCGCCCGTGCGATTTCAAATTTTTCTAGGGTTTTTGCCTACTTTTTTGCCAATGCAAAAAGTAGGGGCCCGTCTGGCTAGAAGACAAAAGTTTGTAAAAGAGTAAGTTTTATGAGTTAAGAGCTGAAAACAGAAGAAATTATTAATCGAAGTTCTGGTTATAACTACAAAATGTCTAGTTGTTGGTATTGGTTTGAAATGAAAAGTATGACTCTGAAATTTGAGAATTGTTCTTATTTTAAAAATAAATTTAGTAGAATGGCTATAAAATTTAACAATAGTATCTCAACATTAGAAAATGAGCTGAAATGGTTAAGTGAGATGATCAATTACCGAGTCGGTACATATTTCCGTCAGACAGGTGATTTTGAATATCCCAATGTCCCTGATCTGGCAGAAGACGAATCATATTATGCTTGCATGATCAAGGAAAATAAATTGGGGAGAGATGAGCGATTGCTGATATTAATTGCCTTGACCCCTCATGTAAGACCTGCTATTTTAGACATTTTCTTTTCAAAAAATGAACGGTTTGATCGGGTATATGCAGAGTTCGGTGGAATTAAAGGAGAAAAACATGGCGGTTTTATTCCTACAGCTGAAACTGCAGCCTTTGTGATCGCAGGAGAAGACCTAGAAAAACGATATCAGCTTCAGCCTTGTTTTGATGAAGATCATGTGCTTTCTAAACAAAACATTTTATCACTGGGAGTTACCAATAACCATGAGTCTATGTGGAGTGGTGAATTGATTGTCAGTAAAGAGTTTTTGACAAATGTTACTTTGAACCAACCTTATGAACCACGGTTTTCTCTAGCTTTTCCTGCACAAAAACTAACCTCTAGGCTAGACTGGGAGGACGCAGTGTTTTCTCCTTCTTTATTACATGGGATCAATCAGATAAGGGCTTGGGTCTCACATGAAAAGAGCATTTTGGAAGAGATGCAACTGGATAAATACCTTAAAAGGGGCTATAGGGCATTATTCTATGGGCCTCCAGGAACTGGAAAATCCATGACTGCCGCTATTCTTGGAAAAAGTGAAGGCATGGATGTTTATAGAGTGGATCTGTCGTCAGTAGTTTCCAAATACATAGGAGAGACAGAGAAAAATTTAGCTAATCTTTTTAACATGGCCGAAAACAAAAGGTGGATCTTGTTTTTTGATGAGGCAGATGCTTTATTCGGAAAACGTTTGAGTACACAAAGTAGTAATGATATGTTTGCCAATCAGCAAGTAGCCTACTTACTTCAACGAGTGGAAGATTTTAATGGAGTAGCTATTTTAGCTTCTAATTTCAAAGAAAATATAGATGATGCTTTTCTTAGGAGGTTCCAAAGTGTGATCTATTTCCCTAAACCTGATCAGTCCCTAAGGTATGAATTGTGGCAGAAGTATTTTTCCCAGTTTGATATTTCATCTGTTGATTTAGAGAAAATATCCGAAGACTATGAGATTACTGGAGGTAGTATCATCAATGTCTTAAGGTATTGTGCCATTGCAGTGGCCAAAAGGAGTGGTAAGGTGGTGATGGAACAGGATATTATTACTGGGATCAAAAAAGAGTTGTTAAAAGAAGGAGTTACCTTATGATATTTGAATAAAACTAACGATCTTAGAAGTAGATTTAATGAAGATGCTGGATTAAATCAAATTAGAAATTAGTAATTAATTCTAATTAGAGTCTGTGGATAAAGTCTTTCCTTGCCTACGATTGTGTCTTGGCGACCCAATCCCCACAATTGTTTATCCATCACTTAGAAGGATAAAATCAGACGGAAGTTATTTTAGATAGACACTAATTACTTATTATGTATTTCTAATTAATGATCTGCCAGTATATTTCATTGAAGTAGCAATCTTTCCTGATTTGGAATAATGCTTCATATTGGAAGAATTATACCAATTTAACTTTAAAAGTTCGGATTAGATTTCTTAGTTTACTTTTTATTCTCAAAGGCAAAAATGAAGGAATAGCAGCGCTATTGAAAGGCTTTTTAACGCAAAAGAATGGGAAATAAACAGGAAGATACCCGAAGTTTTAAAGGTAGTTTGGTATTAATAACTGAATTCTAGAGTCTCAGGTCTATTTTAAATTACGCGATGAAAGAACAAAAAATATCTTTAAAAAATCTAGCAATAGCTAATCAGCCTTCTCAGAGAAAGACTGATAAAAATTCCACCTTGGCCCTAGAGGATAATCGTGATCATGCAACTTTACAAAGAATGCCTGACGGAATTATTCAGCAGGCGCCCAATAAAACTGGACTACCAGATAAACTCAAATCAGGTATGGAGCAGGTGAGTGGCATGAACCTAGACCATGTCCGGACACATTATAATTCGGCTAAACCAGCAGCAGTGCAAGCACATGCTTATGCCCAAGGTTCTGATATTCATTTGAGTAGTGGTCAAGAAAAACATTTACCCCATGAATTAGGGCATGTGGTTCAGCAAATGCAAGGAAGGGTAAAACCTACTACAACAGTCAATGGAATGGCTGTTAATGATAGTCCAAGTCTAGAGAAAGAAGCTGATAGTTTAGGATCTAAGGCAATGCGGGCGTAAGCACAAGTTGATTGATTGTAAAAAACTTCATAACTATTAAAATATGATTGCACAAAAAAAGAAATCGAAAAACACGAATGATCAGGCAATCGCTAATGCTATACAACGTAAACAAGATATTGCCCAACGTTTTAGGTTAGAAGATAATAGACTTGAAAGTATTGCACAAAGAAAATTGCTTAATAGAGAATCGGGTTTATTTGATAATAGAGCATCTTTAGATTCCTTGAACTCTCCTATGCAATTGACGATCATAAGTCCACAAAACCCTGATTATTGGGCTAAAAGTATAAAGAAAATAACAGGTAAAAAACTAGATAGAACTAAGGAGTTTCTGGGTAAAATTCATAAAATTTCTGATATGGATTTCAGTATACATGAGATTGCTGGTTTTTACGATACAGAACTTGCGGACTTAACCCATACAGAAATGGGGGAAGATTATGATAAGAAACTACTTAAACTTAAAAGATTTGCTGCTCGTCAAAGAGATGATGAAGAAGGACATGGAGCTGAAAGACATGGAGAACCAGGGGATCAATACCTAGTAGATAGAGTGAATAAACGAGGTGGAAAGGGAGCATTTACGGCATCGTCATTAAATATTGATGATTTCCTGCAGTGGGATACTGTTTTAAACCGTGAAGCTGATGGCATTTATGAGAAATATGAAGAATTGGCAGGAAATAGATTAGCTGAAATTAGGGCTATAGCTGTTAGTTACGATGAAGATTTCGATGATCCTAGAGATATCAGAACAAAATTAAATGGTGAATTAGACCGTCCTGAGTACTTTAATTATAAAACAGAAAGTGACATAGTGCCAAAGATATTCCTTACCACAGAAGTTCGTATGGGAGGTATTCGTGAAGAAGAAGAGAAAGGGAAAAAGAAGTTTAAAATTCCTATTGGGGCAGAGGCCTTAGGCTCAGTTGAATTAACTGGTAGGGCAGTATCTCGTTTAAAGGGTGTGGGCGGATTAGCTCCAGAAAAAATTTCACTTGATGATGTTATAGATGTTAAAAAAAGACCGGAGTCTTACACAGGAGGGCTATCGCCATTCTACACAATAAGAGCTAATGGAAGCGTAACTGGAAAACCGAGTAAGACATCACTTGATTGGGTTACTAAATTCTAGTTTTATGAGAGTTAATGACAAGAAAGAGTATCAGTTCAAGTGACTCATTGGCAATTAGTTTAATTGATTTACAGCCCCAAGCTACCTTGACCTGTGTTATTATAGATCATTTTAGTCAGGAAAATTTACCTTTGCAGAACCAGTTGCGATAATATCTATTGTCATTGTTTTTTGAAATGAAAGATGAATATGCATATTTCCGAAATAGAAAAAAAAAGAGGCCATTCAATTTCTGATCTGGTTCAACGAAAGGATGCAAGTGCGCATCATATTGGACTTGAGGATAACCGAGAAATTGGAGTATTTTCTGACAACAGGACTAACTTTGAATTAATCACTAATAAAGTTCAAAAGCCTGTTGAAAAAGTATCTCAGCTTAAGAATAGTAAAACTCCAAATTGGTATCAAGCCTATCAGAAGGCAAATGAAATCCATGGGCAAGGGATAGGTAATTATATTCAGCATGTAGAACATGGAGAGGTGGTGGATGGAAGTATACAAGGTTTACACTCGTTGCCTAATGGAAACCCTCCAAATGGTGTGACTCTTGCGGCACAAAGTGATGTTGGAAGAGATAGTGTAGGTAAGGTATTGTGGTATTTTACTAATAGTCCAGGAGCACAAGGAACAGAAGGAGATCCAATTCGAGTAAAAGGCAGCACAATTTTCCCAACAAAACTTTCTATTGAAAGGAATGGAATAACAGGGGTTAGGGCACTGATGAAGGCTGCCGCAAGTAACAATAATGAAGTGTTTAAAGAATTGATTGCTAGAAGTGGGTTAACACAGGGAGTAGAACATAATTCTCCAACAATATATCCAAAAGGATCAAAGCTGAAGAGCAAAGATGAAACGTTTCAAGGAGGGAATGATGTATACTATAAGGTGATTTAAATTCTAAGTGGTATATTAACCCAACTCTTTATATCAATTCTCTAATTAGAATCTATCGTGCCTTTTGCTTCTCTACATTTGAGTGACTTTCTTACAAAAGAATTAGCTTAGGCATTTACTCTAGACTTAAAGAAAATAACTCCTAAAAGTAAGAATATCGCTCCCCCTAACCAATACCAAATTCCGTAATCATTTCCTGAAATAGGACTTACGTCACCCATTACTACAAATGCAGCCCAAAAATAAGGGTCTGAAATTGCAGGATCGTTTTCATCCATTAACTGTAGTTTGGCTTGTCTAAGTGCATGATCTTTCCTCATTCCATCAGCAAGATTCTTGTAAAATAACGACATTAGCTGTGAAGTAATTTTGTCATCTACCTCCCAGTGACTCATAACTACACTTGGCACTCCAGCATAACTGAAAGCTCTGGCCAAACTCATGGTTCCTTCTCCTTCACTGATTTTTCCAAACCCCGTATTACACGCACTTAAGGTAACCATCTCTGTATTGAAATTCATATTATAGATTTCAAAGGCATGAAGAGCACCATCTTCAATGGAATCATTTTCACTGGCGAAGATGATTTTAGAATTCATGGGATCTTCCTCATCTATAAAAGCATGAGTAGCTAAATGTACAATCTTAGAATTCAGTGCTTTTTCTTTGAAGGTCGATTCAGTGGCTTTTTCCTTTTCGAAACCATTATTATTACTACCCATAATCTGGTGGATATCGCTTACTTCTTTTGTGTTCCATTTTAAGGGTACTTTATTTCCTCTTGTAGCTATTTGATCACTTATTTCTTCACCAATCCCTTCAAAGGAAGGAGCGAAACCTACAAATTCTGTTACAGTTTCGTTAGGGTTGCTCACTTTTTGAAAAGCTAAAGAGGTTGAATATTGATAATTGATGTTGTAATCTT
This sequence comes from uncultured Cyclobacteriaceae bacterium, assembly GCA_937958005.1. Classification (GTDB taxonomy): domain Bacteria; phylum Bacteroidota; class Bacteroidia; order Cytophagales; family Cyclobacteriaceae; genus JANSWY01. Next base: position 2,706 of record CALGOB010000077.1, on the reverse strand, counting down.
TAATCAAATATTTAAGTTCTTTATAATTGATTGAATTGTTCTCAGGTAAATCAGTAATTAATGCTTCAAAAGGCAAGAAATTTAATTCAGAGTCGGTTACAACCATTATATCAGTAATTTTGTGTTTTTCATTTTTCAATTCTTTGTCTATTGGCAAGAATAAATGTTGGTATAAATTATAGGACAATTTGGAAACTTCAGAAAAATTATTTTCGTAAGATATTTCCCTATTTTCAATGATTTTCCTAAAGTTTTGAATATCTCTGTGAAACACTTTTTTGTCTTTTAAATCAATGATTTTTATCTGATTATTAGTGGCTAAAATGGCGATGCTTACTCTGTCATTGAAAACATATTCTATTAATGCAGTATGGTCATCTAAGAAGTTTCTTAATTCATTAGCCTTTAATGATGAGCTTTGATATTTCACCTGATAATATTTGGGATAATTATCCTCTAAATAATTTTTGATAGAATCTAAAGATCTCTTATTATTAAATAACTTATTTTCGATAGTAGAAAGTTTTGAAGTTGATTCATTGTTTAGTTTAGCATTGTAAAGTCTTGACTCGAAATAAGAAATTTCAGCTTTAATCCTATTTTCAGATAATAAAAGTTTTTCTGGTATTAAAAGATTCGCTTCTAAATTTTGGGTTTCTCTTTTGAGTAAGTAAGATTTAGCTTTTTCTGCATAGTATAGGATTTTATTTAATTGCTCTTCTTTGTATGGCCGAGCATTTAATAAATTTTGCATAGCAGCATGGTAAACTTCTGATACTGTTTGTTGAAATAATACCTTATCTTCAAAATCTATCTGGGTTTTACTGGAAATTTCAATCATTGAATCTAATTGTTGAAAAACTATATTATTGTGAGATATAGCTTGTTTTCTATTGAGCTTACTTAGCAGGTCTGCTTTTTGAAGCAAAAAAGACATGGTATATATAGGTCTTAGAGATTCAGTAATGGAAGGGTTTTGATAGAAATCGTCTGCTATTTCAAAAGAAGTTGAGTTGGCAATTACTGCTTTTTGTAAAAAAATCAAAGCAGAATCATAAACCCCTTCCTTTTTATATAATTCAAAATAATGGTAATATAAATCACTGGTTAAGGGATGCCTATAGTTCTTTAGTTTTTGATGTATGTCAAGGGATCTGTTAAAGAATGATTTAGCTTTATCTAACTCATTTTTCTTGAAATAAATATAGCCAATATTTGCCATTGTTTCAGCTGATTGAAGGCTATATTGGCCGTAATTTTGAATTTCTATTTCACTGGCTTCCAAAATATAAAAGAGAGCTTTTTCATAATCTTCTTTCTGAATATAGACCGTCCCCACAGACAGTAAGGTCGCTACTACTAGATAATGCTCTTCACTGAAGAATTCTCGTTCAATTTTTAATGCGTCATTAAAACTACTTAATGCTTTGTCAAACTCCTTTAGTTCCAAATATATTCCCCCGAGATTGTGATGACTGAAAATTACACTATAATGATTGGGGCCAAGGCGACCAATTTTAGCTCTTAAGCTTTTCTTTTGATAATCTAGTGAGATATTGAGTTGACCTTTTTCTTGATATACTAATCCTAACATTCCGTAAGTGGTAGCAGTTAAAGGGTGATCTTTACCGATCACTTCTTCTCTAATGTTTAATCCTTTAAGTAAAACTTCTTCAGCATTTTCATACAAACCCATATTTGAATAAGTAGCCCCCATGTTGTGATAAGTTGCTGCAATATCCTCTTTAGGCTCAGGATAGATTCCAATTAAAGTGTCTAAACTTATTTTTTGAAAGTAAATAGCTGAATCAAACCCTCCCAATCTCGAATGTGAATTTCCTATGTTACTATATAATTTAGCTAAATTCAAGTTGTCAGGTTTTTTAGCTTTTAATTTGACTTCTAAACATTGAATCTGATAATATAACGTTTGATTAAAGTCTCCATTATAACTGTAATAATAAGAAGTACTCAAAAGCGCTTTCGCAAATATTAAATTCTTTTGCTCGTCATTAGATATATTTTTTAATTTTACTAATACAGAATCTAATATCTCTTTTGAACCTTCTAAGTCTCCTAATTCTTGATAGCAATCTGCAAGTGAAATGCTAACCCATAATTTTTTTGCTAGATCACTTTCTTTATCCCAAATTGATTTTGCTTTTTTAAATTCTGCTAATGCTTCTTTGAACATTCCCTTTTGAAGGAATGAATCCGCATCCTTAAAATACCCACCAGCTACTGTACTGTCATTCTTCTCGATCACTTGAGAGAAACTCGTGAAAAAACTTGTTAAGAGAAGAAATAATAAGATAAAATACTTCATGGGTGTATTAGATTAGCTGTTTTGAATATAATTATTTTAAATAGATGAAATATTCTGAAACAAAGTATTTCATTCGATTTATAAGTTTAACTTAAAATAGAAATTTACTTTTGTTTTCTGATTTTAAAGTTAACACAATTCTCTAATGAGAACATTTTGTTTGGGATTTAAAGTTTATAATAGTGCTTGTAACTGGTATCCTATACACCATCTCTAAGTGTAGAATGTTTCTACACTTACCTATCTATCCCATTTCTTATGGAGTGAAATGAATAGATGTTAACTGCTTGTGTTTATGGATTACTTGTTTTTTGTGTTGAATTGCTGATAATTTTAGATTTTCTCATTGCTAAGAAAGCAATGGAATAGCAAAGGCGCAG
>CALGOB010000076.1 GCA_937958005.1 uncultured Cyclobacteriaceae bacterium | reverse complement strand
GAAAAAACGGACGAAAGCTAAAGTTGTCAGCCCTTCGATTGATTTATAGGGGGTGTTTTTGAACTTCAGAAATAATCTTTGATTAAACGATATCAAGAGCAGTTTTTCTTCAATTTCAGTTTTACTTGGATGCCAGTAATTCTAAATAGGAAATAATTAGTAGAATCTTCTATAGCTTCGGTTAAACATTATTTCTCTCTTTCAGGAATTAGTGACCTTAGCTTTGAAAGACATTTTGTAGCTGCCAACTTATTGTTGGATTATACGAAATAAAACCAGAAGTAACTGTTAAAGGCCCCTCAATATTATTGTGAAATAACTGCCCTGTACCTAATCCATGATGAGTTTTAAGAGAGTAATTGGCAGTAAGTTGAGCAATTACATTTAAGCCAATATTTGATTCTAATGCTGAGGTTATCCACCAACCTATTCCATGTTCTTCTGCAAGTTTAATCCACTCTCTGGTAGATTTAATTCCACCCACTAATGACGGTTTTATAACAATAAAGGGCGCCTTTGTGTAGGACAATAAGTATTCTTTATCCTCATATTTATCCACTCCTATTAAGTCTTCATCCAAAGCTATTGGAATTTCTGATTTAACACTGATCAATGACATTGCTTCATGTTGTCTTGGCATTATTGGTTGCTCAATGGAGTGAATATCATAAGCTGACAATGATTTTAGGGCTTTAAAAACTTCGTTATTTGGAAAAGCTCCATTAGCATCTACCCTCAGTATAAGGTCACTACCTCCATATTTTCTAATATATGAAAGTATCTCTTTTTCCTCTTCCAAATTAATCGCTCCAATTTTCATTTTAATGCAATTGAAACCATTCGCAATTTTTTCTTTAGCTTGCTGAAGCATAAACTCCTTTGTCCCCATCCAAATCAAGCCATTAATCGGAATCTTTAATCCATCAGTTACAAATTCATTTTCAAACAGGATTCTTTTACCTCCCATTTTTAGATCCAACACTGCTGTTTCCAAAGCAAAACGAATACTAGGAAAAAGTGGATCTGTCATTTCCTCAATTGCATCTAACAATTCATCTGTTGATAATTTCAAATCCAGCTCATGAATCACTTTAGTCACTCTTTCCAACTCAAATTCAACTTGAGAAATATCCTCCACACTAAGTCCTTGAATGGGTGCACATTCCCCTATACCAAATAAGTTTTCATTCAAAGTGTCCGAAACTTTAACAAACCATACTTTGCGTTCCCGCATCACTCCTCTTGAAGTTCCTGCATCAAACTTAAAATTTAATATATATGGCTCAAAACTCAACCTTAATGACATATGCTATTTTATTCCTATAATGCTACCCTGATCTTAACCTACTCAGAGAATGATTCAAATTTTACCTCAATTAAACTAAAAAACCATTAACACGATATATTAGTTTAATATTTTGTTCGTTTTTTAGAATTATCCCCAACAAATCAATCATAAATACTATTCTCGCCAAAACTACATCGCACAAAAAATCCTCTCGTATTTCAGCGTAAGTGAAATGATCCATGATGACTTCTTTACATAGTCAAAAGTTAGGCATAGTTTTGCTCCAAGAATGACAAATCCAGAAATGCACGAAGAAATCAAGAAATTAGCTGACTCAATAAATCCAAGTAACTACACTTATCATCTACCTGAGCAAAACATAGCCAAATACCCTGCAAAAGAAAGAGGCCAATCCAAATTGCTTGTTTATCATAACAACACTATTGAGCATAAACAATTTGGTTCTGTTACGGATCATATTCCAGGAAATTCCCTATTAGTTTTTAATAACACAAAAGTTATACCTGCTAGGATAATTTTTCAAAAGAGTACCGGTGCACATATCGAGATATTTTTATTAGAACCTATTTCTCCTAGTAGAATAATGAGTGAAGCCATGTCCTCCAAAAGGAATGTTGTTTGGAAATGCATGGTTGGAAATGCAAAAAAATGGAAAGATGATATCACTTTAGAAAGAAAATCCATCAATGAAGGGAAAGAGTTTATGGTAACTGCTAGCTGGGTAGACAGAAGTAATCAAGAAGTTTCAATCAGTTGGGATCAAGTACATCTTAGTTTCGCAGATATATTACAAAACCTAGGACAAGTTCCACTACCTCCATATATAGATAGGGACTTAGATGAAAAAGATCCTGTAAGATATCAAACTGTCTATTCAAAAGTAGAGGGTGCTGTTGCCGCTCCTACTGCCGGATTACATTTTACAGAAAAAATTATTGCTAACCTCAAAGCAAAAAACGTAACTACTGACGAGTTAACCCTACATGTATCTGCTGGTACTTTTCAACCTCTAAAAGCAGAGAAGATCACAGATCACCCTATGCACTCCGAACAAGTTGTGGTCACCCAAAAAAATATTTTAAACATCCTAGATAATCAATTTGTAACCGCTGTAGGTACTACCTCTATGCGTACACTAGAAAGTACTTATTGGTACGGAGTGAAATTATTAGAAAACCAAGACGCCGTTTTTTTCATAGAAAAGCTCTATCCTTATAAAGAGCTAAACAACCTACCTTCCAAAGATCAGGCCTTTAAAGCTGTTCTATCAAAAATGGATGTTGCCAATACAGATTATTTAATAGGCAATACAGAAATATTTATTTTCCCTGGTTACGAATTCAAAGTATGTCAAGGGCTAATTACTAATTTTCATCTACCTGGTTCTACCTTAATTCTTTTAGTAGCAGCCTTTGTGGGTGAACAGTGGGCTCAAATTTATAATGAGGCGTTAGAAAAAGACTATAAGTTCTTGAGTTATGGAGACAGTTCTGTACTAATCAAATAAAAAATGCCCAAGATTTATCTTGGGCATTTTAATCTATCTGTTATTTTCCGAGCTTTCTATTGCTCTATCTCAAATTCTACTCTTCTATTTTTTGCTCTTCCTGCAGCAGTACCATTTGTAGCAATTGGGTTAGCTATACCATATCCTTTTGCAGATATTCTATTAGCACTTATTCCTTTATTAACAATGTAATTCTTAGCTGCTTTTGCTCTTTGGTCAGATAACTCTAAGTTTTTCTGCTCATTACCAGTATTATCAGTATAACCTGAAATCTTCAATTTAAAATCCTCATGTTTCTGCAACAAGCTATATACATTATCTAGTTTACTATAACTAGCACGTGTTATAATTGCTTTACCAGTTTGAAACTGAACTCCTTCAAGTGCTTCTAATAAGATTGTTTGTTCTTCATCACTTAGTTCAGGGCAACCATTGTTAGATACTGGGCCGGCTTCATGCTCACACTTATCATCTTTATCAGCTACACCGTCACCATCACTATCAGGGCAACCTTTAGTCGCCTTACTTCCCGCTACAGTAGGGCAATCATCTTCATCATCTACCACACCATCACCATCAGTATCTTTTGGTAATGGGCAACCATTGTTAGATGCTGGACCGGCTTCATTTACACACTGGTCATTATCGTCAATCACACCATCTCCATCAGTATCTTTTAATGGGCATCCATTATTAGACGCTGGACCGGCTTCATTTACACACTGATCGTTATCATCTATTACACCGTCTCCATCAGTATCCTTAGGTAATGGGCAACCATTATTAGATGCTGGACCAGCTTCATTAGGGCAAATATCTGCTTTATCCTCTACGCCATCACCATCTGCATCTTTCACTTTATTTCCATTTATTTGGATAATTGCACCCAATCCAACTTGAAAGAAATTATAGTTTCCTACTTGATTACCATTTCCCACATAGTTAAAAAGAGCTTGAGCATTTATATCTACATCTTCAGAAACCCCAAAACGTATTCCTGCTCCAAACGGATATAATAAATGTCCATCATCTAACTGAGAAATTGCACCTACCCCACCAGTCAAGTAGGGCTTAACAAAAGCATCCTCTTTAATAAGGTAACCATTGTTCAGTTTGTACTGTACAGAAAGGAATGCCTTTCCTGCTGTTTCCTCAAAGCTCTCAAAATCGATAAAATCAACTCCAAAATCAATAGATGCATCAAATGATGAATTTAAATAATAACGGAATCCTGTATAGTACCCGAACGTTCCATCACTAGGCTCAAAAATTTCAGTTCCTAAGTCACCATCATAGTGATTCCAATTGAACATGTGAGTCCATGCCCATCGAGCATCTGAACTTTGAGCATTTAACAAATTAAGGCCTGCGATGAAAGCAAGCACAATTAGTAGCACTTTTTTCATAATAATATTTAATTAAGATTATGTCTCAAAAGTACTAGTTCCAACCAGATTGACGAAATGAATTTGTTGATTTTGTGCTAAAAATAGACGAATCTACCGTTTTCCTCGGTGAGTGAATGGCAAAATAAACCAAAAAAGTTCAAAGCTTAAGAAGACTTAGGGTTTGTAAGTTTTCAAAAAGAATGAACCAACTCTGGCCCAGGGTCTCTGTAGAGAAAGCTACGGCGCTCGCAGAAGGATACAGAGCATCTAATGATCGACTTAACGTCTTCGCAGAGAAAGTTATAGCGCTCGCGGAAGAGTAAGGGATGCCCGACTAGGGAATTACTATCTAAAAGAATCAAAGGCATATTAAATAATAGTTTTTAGAGAATTCTCAAATCACCCAATTGATGGTTTTATAAAATTGCACAAATCTCAATTGCTTTGCATTAGAAAGTGCTGAGTAAGCTGAAGCAAAGATTTAAACCAAAATATAAATCCCATTGCATAATTCGGGATAATCCATGAGTCAGATAGTGTTTTATGCCCCTTTTTTTAATTCTCTTTGTATTTGTTTGGCTGTTAATGTAGAACGGTCTGGACTCCATCCTGGAGGGCCAAAAATATACATCAGTGATTCTTTTATCGAACTAGCCTTACTAACATCTTTAAATATATCTCTAAACTCATGGATGTTTAAGATAATAGGATTATAAGTTTGAGGATCTTTCAAAATACCATATTTAGGGTCTACCCCTTTTATAACATCTTGATAAGTGCCAAAAACATGGTCCCAGAAAAGGAAAATGCCTCCATGATTCTTGTCAAGATATTCAACATTGCTACTATGATGTACTTGATGTACCCATGGGTTATTCACAACCTTGCCAAACCACCCCAATGATTTAATGGTCTGTGTATGTAGAAAGTATTGAAAAGTAGCATTAATTATCAGAGCAGACCCAATCATAACAGGTTCAAAACCTACAACTGCCAGCCAAATCCAAAATAAGGGTTTGTAAAAAGTAATAAACCATCCATTTCTTATGGACACTGCAAAATTAAAATTATTTGATGAATGATGTGGTACATGAGCTGCCCAAAGTAACCTAATAGTATGGCTAAGCCTATGATGCCAGTAAAAATTAAAATCATCGCCAAGAATGCATAAAACCCAAACCCACCATTGCCAACCAAGTGTTGAATAACCTAAATACTCTACCCTAAACGATTCCGTAAGCGTAGAAACTCCTATAAACACAGAAACAGCATAAGCTTTAGTTGAAAATGCAATTAAAGCTGCAATGATCGCTATACCAAAACCAGCCAAGGTATCTTTTATGTGATAATGCTCTTTGGCAATAAAATACTCAACGACCATTATCAATAGCAATGCTGGAAAAATATAAACAGCAAATTCTTTCGCATCAAAACTCATTTCGACTTATTAAATAGGATATTAATCTTCAATATGAAGCAATTATAGTATCGTCAAATTGATTTTAAAAATAAATGGACGACTTAATATACTTAGTGGGTATTTAACGTCAAATATCAGGTTGATATAAAAAAGAATAGGCCATGTTGATAACATCCTTATCAACATGGCCTATTCGGTAGATAGGTAAAATGGACTACTTTTTAGAGGCCCCAAAGTTATATGTTAAACCTACACCAAATACGGTCTTGAACTGTATCCTCGGTTTAAATTCTGTTGCTTCAATTTCTCCGTTATTATTATCATCTGCCCCGATAGCTATATCATCATCATACAACAATTGAGTAAAAAAGTTTGCAGACAAGTATTTGTTAACCTTTAATAAAAGTAAGTTTTCCCAATTAACATCTATATTCCCAAAATTCTCTATGTAATTAGTAAAAAGCTCTAGTTTTGTTTGATACTTAACATTGGTAACAATTTCTTTTTGAAAATTCAACTTTAAAAATGCACCAAGTTCAGCTCTTGATTTCTTACCTGGATCTACCCCAAAAGCACCCACATTAGACAGTGAATCATTAGCAACGAAAGTAAACTTACCTGTTACTGGGGCAAAATTAGCACTAAAGACATCTTTAACTTTATAATCTACACCAGTAGCTACTAAAAGATAGGCTGGGGCAAATAAATCTGAGATAACATCATCATTATCATCAACTCCTTCTGCAAATTGTGTCCTAAAATCTAATAAAGCACTGAAATACCAATTTCCATCTTCTTTGCTTAATTTGTAACCATATTTAGTGGTAAAATTGATTTTATCATCTGATTTTCTAGTTCTTGCTTCACTTCCCTCACCTTGTCTAAGTAAACCATAACCAAGAGATAAAGAGTTATCCCAGGTATTCCTATCTTTTGCGTAATTAGAATATAGGTCAAGAAAGCCATTTAAGGCTACAGAATTGGCACCTCCCGCGGCCCAGTTTGTTAAACTTACAGAAGAGAATGTAACTGTCCCGGTACCTCCTTTAGTCCAATAAGAAGTGTCTGAAGGAACATCCGTTCCCTGTGCATTTGCATTAGTGATTACTGTGCTTAGTGATAATGATACTATTACCAAGATCATTAAGTAATTTTTCATAGTAGAATCGTTTAAATGATTAATTATCTGAATTATACTTGCAAGTATATCCAACAATTGCCCGAATGAAAAGAAAAGTCGATCACTTAAGTATTATTCTCGTTCTATTTGCACTTTCCATAGCTGGGTGTGATATGTTCACTAGAACAGATAAAAAAGAAACTATTTCAAAAAAACCGATAGAGGGAGAAAACAATCAAAAAAATACCTTCTCTGCTTACCTGACCAGTTTCAAAAAAAAATCGGCATTATGTAGAAATCAGAAAAGGCAGTGTGCCGAGGTCGCTGTTCAATATCCTTTTTTCAAAGGAAAGCAAACTAAATTCATCAATAGTGAAATTCAAAAAAGGGTGAAAAGCTCTTTAAATAGTGTTATCTCTGAAGATAGAACGCTAAATGTTTCAGTAGAAAAAATGGCTCAACTTATTATAGATGATTACAATGATTTTATAAACGAGTTTAAAGATGAGAACGAAAAATGGGACATTTCACTTTCAGTCATTAATACTTTTCAAAAAAACAACTTGATCGCCTTTTCATTAGAATTGGATGCAGACACGGGAGGAGCTCACCCTAATAAAACAGTCTCCAACTTTATCATTGATTTCAAGAACAATGAATTAATAAAACTCAGCGACCTTGTTTCCAACATCCCGAAATTCACCAGTGCAGCCGAAAAAGTTTTCAGGAAAAAGAATTCTATCCCTAAATCAAAGAGCCTACAGGAAGAGGGGTATTTTTTTGAAAAAGGTAAATTCAATCTTAATAATAACATTGGCATCAGCCAAAATGGGATTACCGTATATTTTAACAGCTACGAAATAGCGCCTTATGCAATGGGGCCAACAAAAATAGTTGTCCCCTTTTATGAAATTAAAGATATTCTCAAAATCAAAGTCTAATCGATAGAAACTTTCAGGATTGCATTAGGATTATCCCTTAGGGGTTAAATATACTCACCATAACGATGCTATGCTTGCGTTTTTTGTACCAGCGGGAAACCGCTTTGTCAAAATCAAATTTTCTAAAATATCTTATACGTCCCAAAAACATCAATGGGTATAACTAAAAAGTAATTGACATGATCCTACAATTTGACAAAAGGGTATTCAAAATAATAGATAATTTGAAACTCCGATATTCTCAACTGATTTTATTTTATTGATCAATCATATTGATTCTCTTTTAAATCATTCTCTTTGATGATTCTTCGTAATATTTTACCAACATTCGATTTTGGCAGATCATCAGCAAAAGCCACGTACTTAGGTCGTTTATAACCTGTTAAACACTCTTTGCAATGTGCTTTAATTTCTTCCTCGGTTAATGAAGGATCATTTTTAACGATATATACTTTTACTGCCTCATTGGACTTTTTATCAGGTACTGCAATAGCTCCTACTTCCTTCACCTTAGGGTGACTAGCTATAGCATCCTCTACCTCATTAGGGTAAACGTTAAAACCAGATACAAGGATCATTTCTTTTTTCCTATCAACAATCTTGAAAAAGCCATCACCTTCCATCACTGCCACATCTCCTGTTTTCAACCATTCATCATGAAAACATTTCTTAGTTTCTTCATCACGCCCCCAATATCCTTTCATGATCTGAGGGCCTTTAGCGCATAATTCCCCAGGTTCACCTACTGCAACTTCATTTCCATTGTCATCTAATATTTTAATTTCAGTAGACGGCATTGGAATCCCAATATATCCTGTCCTAATATATTTTCCCTCATCCATCAATAGATTACTAGTGAGTACAGGAGAGGTTTCCGTAAGGCCATACCCTTCACAAAGCGGCGAATTAGTTATTTCTTTCCACTTATCAGAAGTGAATTTTTGAACAGCCATCCCGCCCCCAAAACCAAACTTCAAAGTGGAAAAATCTAACTTCTGGAAGATTGGGTTATTAAGCATTCCTACGAATAATGTATTAACTCCTGTCACGACTGAGAACTTATGTTTTGACAGTTCTTTACAAAACTTATCCATTTCTCGTGGGTTGGTAATCAATACGTTCTTTGCGCCTACTTGTACCATTACCATTAAGTTTACAGTCAGGGCAAAAATGTGATATAGAGGTAAAGCAGTAATTACTATTTCATTATTACTTAATCCGCCAGATTGCATCCAAGCAAGTAACTGCTGGACATTGGCGATAATATTTCTGTGAGTCAGCATGGCACCTTTTGACACACCAGTAGTCCCTCCCGTATATTGTAAGAAACTAATGTCATCATTCTTTATTTCTGGCTGATTAAAAGTCTCCCGTTTTCCTTTCGCAATACAATCCTTAAATGAAATAGAGTTTGGTAAACTATAGGCCGGAACCATTTTCTTAATATTCTTAACCACAAAATTCATAATAGGTCCCTTGGCACCACCTATTAAATCTCCTATTTTAGTAACAATCACTGTTTCGAGGGCAGTTTTTGAAATTATCTTTTGAAGGTTACTTGCAAAATTTTCTAAAATAACAATTGCTTTTGCTCCGCTATCTTTGAATTGATGCTCCATTTCTGAAGGCGTATATAATGGATTGGTATTGACCACTACTACACCAGCTCTTAAGGCTCCAAAAACTATCACTGGATATTGCAGAAGATTAGGCATTTGCACAGCAATTTTATCTCCTTTTTTTAATCCAGCACTATGTTGAAGGAAAGCAGCAAAATCTTTTGAGAGCTCATCGACTTCTCTATAGGTAATTTCTTTTCCAAAATTGCTAAAAGCCACTCTATCAGAATACTTGGTAAAAGACTCATCTAGTAATTCACCAATGGAATTATAGCAATCTGCGTTAATTTCATGTGGTATTTGATCTCCGTAATGCTTCAACCAAGGGTGACTTTCCATACTATATAAAAATTTTAAATTATTGTACTTTTCAAAAATATTATGGCTAATATCTTAAAATAAATAAGATAAAATGAATTAAAAAGTGATTTTTTAAAATAAATATAAATAATTTCTACGTAAGAGAATAGTTACCAATCTGTTATGCATGCATAACAGATTGATTGAATTTCAGTTGAAAACTGATAAATCTGTATATTCCAATAAACTATCAAAAGAAGAACCTTGAGGCTCAAGTGCTCCTTCTCTCCTAAAAATTAGAGCATTAATACTAATAAGAATATAAAATTACTTTCTGATAAGATTGAAAAAATGGATCTAGCAATATTCCTTTAGGAAACCAACCCCACCCTAAGGATACGAGATTATCTATGGGCAATGATTTAACCCGAATGATGCAATAGAAGTTTGATGCAAACCATAACTAACAGTCATTTATGATTCTCTCTTAAAAGTCTAATGCATCATTCGGGTTTAAGATGAACTCAGCGCCTCCGTAGAGAAAGCGATAGCGCGCACAGAGCAGTCGGGAGTCTTCCACCATGAAATTGAAAGAGAAATGAACCAACCCCGACCCAAGGGTACGGGGTATCTATGGGCAATAATTTAATGATCGACTCAAGAGTCGGGGAATTAATATCCCTTAGGGATTAAATACGAACTGTAAGTATGACCACTTGCAAGTTGAGTAAAATAAAAAATAGCCTTACAGTTATACTTGCAAGGCTATTTTTGACTAAACATTAATAAAAAATTAATAGCTGTAGAGGAAGGATTCGAACCTCCAAGGAGCAGTTAGCCTAGGTTAATCAC
>CALGOB010000075.1 GCA_937958005.1 uncultured Cyclobacteriaceae bacterium | reverse complement strand
CAAAAGTATTGTTATTATCAGATCATACTTGGGAGGTAGTAGAAAGTCCCGGCAATGATTTGGTGTAATAGAAATTGAAGTTCTTTTGTTGAATAGGAGGTTAATCTGTATTATTCATGATAAACCATGACTTTGCGTGATTAGTAATTGATTCAATGAGTTTTTATGATGAAAAACTTAAGAATTAGCATAGCCCAAATTTGAGGAATGTCAATTTTACTCTACTGAATAGATTACATTGATGGTCAACCATTTAGCTTTTCTAATAATTATTTTCCTAGTTTGACACCACGATTCTTACGCTAGCACCGTAACTTATCAGCGGAGGCGCTGAGTCGATCATTAAATTATTCCCTTTCCCTTGGGCTGGAGTTCCAATCGGTGATAAAATCATTGCCTTCCTGTTCCATAATTGATTTAGCAAACCTGGAATTCTTTACACTAAGACGGGCACAAAAGTTGATATGCTTTACAGAGAGTACTTTTAACCCGAATGATGCAATAGAAATTTGATGCAAACCATAACTAACAGTCATTTAGCCACTTAAATCCTAATTTCCTGCTCACCATAATGGAGACTATGTCTGCGTTGCAAATCAGAATTTAAGCTGCTATCTAACAGCCATTTATGATTTTCTCTTAAAAGTCTAATGCATTATTCGGGTTTAAGGTGGTGAAACTGCCGAAATTCCTATCAAGGGTCAATATTTCATTGATGGCATCGAAACTTGTCAAGGATTCAAACAATAAGGTTTTCCCGCCCTATTCCATTTTAGAAACCTTATTTTCTACAACAAAATCATTGAAGACAACATAAAGAAAAATACCCTTTCCAAATAGATTTCCACACCAAGGTCATTGACAGTATTGACACCAAAATATTCCTTGATATCATTGGAAGGGGGGAAATTCAGCGTGTTGCCGTCCCCTGCAAGTAATATAGGGACTTTCCACAATTTCTTATGCGAGTCTTGATAACAGCAGGTGACCTGATCACAAAGGCCCTTAAGGAAAACAGGCTTACTGGCCTGGGTAAAGGCACTTCCACTCACTGGTCTAACACCACGGGTAGGTAAAAGCTGTTCAAGATTGAACTCAACAGATTCCTTGAATAGGTTTAATATGCTACAAGCTATTACAGGGAAAGAAAGTGGGGAAGTACAGGTAAAGTCAGCCGGTGACTTCTTATATCGGTCAATAGTTTTGCTGGAGATCTAAAATTCAAAGATTTTTTTGAAGAACATTCATAATCCTCACTTAGGCGGCATAAATTGCTCATACTGATATGGTTTTGGTTATACTTTACCAATAAAATAATAGGCCATTAAGATCCTTCTAGATGGCTTTTTTTCTTAACTTAATAGCATTGTATCTTTACGTCAGGGTTGGTTCATTTCTTTTATATAGATCTTGCTAAGTATGATTTTTCGTTTGACCCTCTTTCATTATTGTTTGTCTATAGATTAGGAAGGTTCATCTAAAAATCCTGATATTAAGCATGCGATTTAATACATTTGAAAAAAAACAGCTATGAATTATCTATTTATTTCACTCTCAATTCTATTATTGGCGACCTCATATTTTGTATATCAATATTACCTAAGAAATAAAATTAAGCCTATTGCAGGAGGGGTTTATTCTCTAAGGAACAAAGAAGGTAGGTTTCAAATTATTAAAGTTCTAGCGATTTCTAAGCATGGTTTTGCCCATTATTTATTATATCCATCTTCCTTTAATTATAGACCTGAAACCTTACAAATTTCTGTAATGGCAGACAGACCATTGCATAAAAAAATGCCAGTCAATAAATTTTATAAAATTTACCCTGGGAAAATAGGACAGATAGAATTAAATAAAAGAGAAATTCAAAGGTATCTCAAACCGAAAGCTTCATGATGTGACAAAATATATATACATATTTTAAAAAGGCATTAATTCGAGAAATTAATGCCTTTTATATTTATTATAAGGATACCTTAGGACATTTATCAATTAAAAAAAGGCATTAAGCCAACCTTTTATGAGTATTGTTACGTCTTAGTTTTAAATTAATTGAATTTATTGTGGATAAAGTAAGATTTTATAAGGCGTTTGTTGTGTTATTTTCGTTTGTATTTGTGTTTAGTTCATGTATTAATGAAAGTGAGGATGATTTAGTTGTAGATTGCGCTCTGAGTGACATCGCTATACAAGTAACCAATATTACAGATGCAACAGTAGGAAGTGGTGGATCCATTACTGTAGTTGGTTCTGGAGGCAGGGGAGATTATTCTTACAGCATTAATGGGGTAGATTTTGTTACTACGTCAACCTTTGATGGATTAGTAGCTGGTGAATTCACAATTACCATAATGGATGTTGATACAGGATGTACGGCCAGTGTCAATGCCACGGTAAATGCAATAGGAGATGTTATAGCCTTTAATGTGGATATTAGTAATTCTGATTGTGAAAGTGATACAGGAACGATAACTGTTAACTTAACCAATGGTGACGAACCTGTTGAGTACAGTATTGATGAAACAAATTTTGTTTCTACTAATGTGTTTGAAGCGGTAGCCCCTGGTGATTATACGGTATCAGTTAGAAATAGTATATCTACCATAACTAGTGATATATCTGTGCTTTCCAATGTGACTTTAACTCGTGATATTATGCCTATAATTAATACTTATTGTGCCTTACCGGGATGCCATGCCGATAGACAAACTCCAAATTTAAATACAAACGCCCAAATCATAGGAGCTGCCTCAGGTATATTGGCAAGAACTGGAGATAGATCAATGCCACCTAGAGGTGCTGAACCACTCAGCGATGCTGAAATAGCAGAAATTGCTTGTTGGGTCAATGACGGGGCATTAGAAAATTAGTTTTTCATTTAATTACTACTGATATGAAATTTAGAATAATACTTTTGCTATGTTTATTTGGAGTGTCGTCTTTGACACAAGCACAGAAGTTTCAATCCGATGAAAGTTTTGTTAAATTCTTTTCTTCGGCACCATTAGAAGATATTGAGGCAGTAAATAGGACTGCAAGAAGTATTATTGATTTGGGAACTGGAGATTTGGTATATTCAGTGAAAATTAAAGACTTTCAATTTGAAAAATCTCTAATGCAAGAACACTTTAATGAGAATTACCTAGAATCTGATAAGTATCCAACTAGTACTTTTTCAGGAAAAATAAAAGATTGGGATGGCCAAAAAGGAGAACAAGAAGTTACAGTGTTAGGTAAATTGCTTGTACATGGTGTAACAAGAGAGGTGGCAATCACAGGGAAAATTAACTATGACGGTGATCATATCAAGATAGATGCAGTATTTCCTGTTTTATTAAAAAATTACAAAGTAAAAATACCAAAAGCAGTATTTTATAATATTGCCGAACAAGTAGAAGTAACGGTTAAGTTTGAGTATTCGAAGATATGAGAAAGATTTTTGTGACATTAACAATTGTATCGGCAATTGTTCTTTTTAATTCTAACAAGTCAATTGCACAGACAGCAGAGTTATTTGACTTACTAGAAAGCACTGAAGAAAATACAGAAGATTTTACCTCATCGTCGTTTAAGAGTACAAGGCTGTTATATGGTCATAGTGTTGAAACAAGACCTAACGGTGTACTTGAATTCATTGTTAGTCATAGATTTGGAAGAATAAGCGATGGGGTTTCTACCTTATTCGGATTAGATAATTCAAATATTAGAATAGCATTGGAGTATGGAATTGCTGACAGGTTAAATATTGGTTTCGGAAGATCGTCTTTTGACAAATCTTTAGACGGTTTTGTAAAATATAAAATTCTAAGACAATCAAATTTCAAGCCAGTATCCATTGTCGCTTTCGCAAGTACAGTGATAGACACAGGTGAATTGTTTAATAGGCCTACTATTGATAATAATGATATAGATTTTAATTTCAGGCTTTCTTATACATATCAATTACTTATTGCGAGAAAATTCACCAGTGATTTGTCTCTTCAACTTTCACCAACAGTTGTTCACAGAAATTTAGCGCCAGGAAGTGAAGATAATGATGTTTTTGTTCTTGGTATAGGAGGAAGGTACAAACTAACTAATAGACTGGCATTAGACATAGAGTATTTTTATCAGTTTAGGGATTTACCAATAAATGAGATAGAACCAGCGTTAAACATAACTAATTCTTTATCAGTTGGGATTGAAATAGAGACAGGTGGACATGTATTTCAATTAGTGGTTTCAAACTCAGCTCAACAAATTGAAAAAGGTTTTCTTACTGAAACAACTGGGGATTTCTTTAGTGGAGACTTGTTTTATGGGTTTAACATCTCAAGAGTCTTTGATCTAAGGCCAAAGACTAGAAGTTTGTAATAGTTTCTTAAGATATTTAAATAGAGTGTGTTATTTCCTTTGGAAAAAGAAAATAACACACTTTTTATTTAAAATGGAAGTATAAAAAATAGAGCTAAAGTGAGAATTTAATAACCTGAGATCGAATATGGTTTCTTCTATTTTTGGCTATTAATATATATTACTCATTTACTGACTTTGTTTTGACTTGCCAAATCATTCGTACTAAGAACTATCTTAAACCCGAATGATGCAATAGAAATTTGATGCAAACCATAACTAACAGTCATTTAGCCACTTAAATCCTAATTTCCTACTCACCATAATGGAGACTATGTCTGCGTTGCAAATCAGATTTAAGCAGCTATCTAACAGCCATTTATGATTTTCTCTTAAAAGTCTAATGCATCACTTGGGTTAAACAGTAAAGCCTGCCCATAGCCCCAGTCAGATAGCCTCACAGGAATAGTAGGATATTTT
>CALGOB010000074.1 GCA_937958005.1 uncultured Cyclobacteriaceae bacterium | reverse complement strand
TGGTACTTGGCTTTTTGAAAGTTAGTATAACAAAAGATTATCAATTTAAAATTGTAAAAATTCACACTGAAAGAAAGCGAATTAAAATCAGTCACTAACACTAAGTAAAATGCATTAAAACGCATTTTACATTAAACGTTATGATCAATTTTTGTTTATATTCGTAAAAATTCTGTTTGAAATTTAAAAACTATATAAAATGAAAAAGTTATTATTCGCAATTTTACTATTTGCAATCACATTTGCATTGCAAGGCCAAGATCAAACTATCAACGGAGCAACATTTAAAACAGGTGGTTATGTGGGCATTGGGACAATTAGCCCAAGGTTCAACCTAGATATTAAAACCAACAATACCTACGAGGGAAATAACTTGTATTTTGGAGACAGGAGATTCTATTTAGCAGGGATAACTGGAACCGGTTCACAGATGTATGGAGGTATGATATTGAGCAACATAGGAAGCGGAATTAGAAGTCTTGACTTTGTTTCAGGCAACAATGATTTCAGTGGAAACTCAAATCCCGATAATTTGGTCTTAAGACTTCAAAGCAACAACAAAGTTGGTATCGGAACTTTAAATGCAAGATATCCTTTGGACATAAAAACTAATCACACTAATGAAGGTAACAACCTCTATTTTGGAGATAGAAGGATTTACCTAGCAGGGATAACCGGAACAGGCTCTCAAATGTATGGTGGGTTTATCTTGAACAATTTAGGAAGTGGTATTAGAAGTCTTGACTTTGTGGTAGGTAATAACAACTTTGATTCAAATTCAAACCCACACAATACAATAATGCAAATAAAAAGCAATGGTAAAGTTGGCATAGGAACTGATGACACTGGGTCTCACCGCCTCGCAGTAGATGGTTCAATTGGTGCAAGGGAAATAGTAGTTGAAGCAAGTGGCTGGTCAGATTTCGTCTTTGATGATGATTATGAGTTACGAACTCTTGAGGAAGTTGAGAAACACATCAGTAGAAATGGTCATCTTCCCGAAATCCCAAATCAAGCTGAAGTAACCAAGAATGGGATCAATCTAGGTGAAATGGATGCTAGATTATTGCAAAAGATTGAAGAACTGACTCTCTATCTCATCGAGCAGAATAAAGAAAATCAGGAACAACGAAAACTAATTGAAGAACTTCAAAAAGAAGTTTCTACCCTTAAAAACGAATAAAAGATCATAACAAAATGTATAGTGAATGCGCTTTCGAGCTACTTCCAATTTTGCAAAGAATCTGATATTGTAATCTCTCTGAAGAAATACAAGCACACTCACCATACACAATCGTTACCAGTAATTTAAGAAACCCTTTGGAAAACATATGGAATTACCGAAATTTAAATACAGTCCGAACGCTTACGAATTAGAATTGTTCGATAAAGTTGAGGGAACCTGTTCTGTTTGTGAAGAGAAAAGAAATTTGAAATATAATAGTTCTTTTTACAGCATTGATGAACCAGAATATATTTGTCCTTGGTGTATAGCAAACGGAAAAGCTTCTGAAAAATATGACGGAGAATTTAATGATTATTGTGGAATTGAAGGAGTTTCACCAAATCCCAATGACTCAAAACCTACTATTCCGAAAGAAATGCTGACTGAAATTTGCACGAAAACACCAAGTTATTCTTCTTGGCAACAAGAACAATGGTTATCACATTGTAACGAACCTTGTGCGTTTATTGGATATGCTGATAACAAAACAATAGAACCGATTCTTGACGAACTTAAAAATGATATTGAAAACAACATTGGATATGACACAGACTTAATAAAGAAACATCTAACGAAAGATGGACATTTAGTTGGATACTTATTTAAATGTGTGAAATGTGACAAACATAGATTGCACGTAGATTGTGATTAAAAACTACTGGCAACAACGTGTATAAAACATAGCTAGTAAGTGCTAAATCAAAAGTTCTGTGTTTGTTTACAAAGTCCGCCAAATTTTTAATTTGGCTTTTAAAAAATGATAAATTAAAAACAAAATATAAAAATTCGGCTCTGTGTTAATCCGAAAAGTTAGTGTCTTTTTACACGCTACGTTTCATACACAAGGCCGTTATCAGCAATAGTTGCATCTTTTAAAAAATGAAATGATTGAAGCAGGATATTATTTAAAACCATATGCAATAGTACATCAAGATTATAAAAAGTATTACCCTGATGTAACTAAAATGTGGGAGAATTTCAGAAATGATTTAGGTAAAGTAATGCTTACAATACCACACAAAAGCACCTTTAGTCGAAAGTTTGATAACATACAAAAAAATCAAATAATAGAGTCTGATATAAAAATAACAGGAGATGGTTTGATTTTTACGGAAATACCTGAAGTATCTGAATATATTGATGATACATTGGACGCACTCCAACTTCATTTAAATAGTTTTCTAGGCACAGTAAACCTTGGTGGATATTTCTTTGAACCAATAAAGGAGAATTATATAAGTCCTATTAGCGAAAGTAGTGGACAAATTATGTTCTCAAGCCAATCGTGGGATGGACTTTTTTCAACACCTGATCCAGATAGAATTCAGGATCGATATTCCATGTTAATAGAGCAAGGAACGAATCGGAAGATATTTCGAAGTGAAACAATAAATTTTTTACATCCAACTTCTTTTGAGGGACATTATAAGAATGGATTATCAATAGCTAATGAATTGAAAATAAGTTCAGATGTTCTTCTACTCGGTTTATATGCGGTTAATTATTTTAGTCATCGAAATTGGAATGCAGCACTTCTTA
Organism: uncultured Cyclobacteriaceae bacterium; assembly: GCA_937958005.1. Classification (GTDB taxonomy): domain Bacteria; phylum Bacteroidota; class Bacteroidia; order Cytophagales; family Cyclobacteriaceae; genus JANSWY01. The sequence goes on along the minus strand of CALGOB010000074.1, from coordinate 8,103 downwards.
TTGGATGGTCTTTTATAGAATCTATAATAGAATGTATTTGGAAGAAACTTATACTCGAAAAAGCTTCTGGAGGACAAAAAACGAGATTAAAAGATAACAGAACATATTCTGCTTCAGTAAAATTAGAACTATTATTCCGACAGGAAATTATAGCAGAGGAACAATATGAATATTTAAACTTACTAAGAGGATATAGAAATGAATTAATCCACTCTGGAAAAGGTGTTTATAAACCTATGATTGACGGTATGTTTCCTCATACAAATAAACTCATCTTAGTATTATCTGAAAACGATCCTGGAATAAATAGACAAGGAGGAATAAAACCAGGTGGGTGGATTCCAAATAAAAAATTTAGAGATGGACATCCCATTTGGACAGGAAAACAGAAAAAAGAATAACAAGCCCTTAAAATCCACTGGTAGCAGTGCTTAATGATTTTCATGGGCTTGTTATTAAATTTAAAGATTTAAGATTTTCCCAACTGCTCCAACCCTTCCCACAAAAATTTGAGATTAAAAAGAGCAATTTTTTCAGGCGTATCAAAACATAAATCTGTGTGATACAAAGCAAAGTCATGAATCATTTTTAATGAATTGACTAATTCCTCGATTCCTTGAAATTTGAGATTGCCAATAAATTCTTCTTCAATAGAATTTAAGGATTTTAAGATTTCTGTCTCTACAGCCTTACTTTTTAGGCAAGTGCAAGGTTCTTGACCATTCTGTGTTCGCATAAGAATGAAAATTTAAGATTAGAATTTAAAAAGAGGGGAAGTCACTGCGAACACATTCCAAGCGGTGCTTAGATAGGTCTCGGGACTTTCACCCGTATGCTCCCCCAAGATTTTCTGTTTAAGACGTAATTGCAATAAGTACACCATTGATAATAAAATTGAAATATGTTCGCATTTCAAAAGTACGGAAAAGAATGAATAAATCGAGGAAAAAAGCTGATAACATAATGTATAAGTAATAGCTCCATTCTACCATCCGAAAAGTCAGTGCATTTTAGTATCTTTCGTCTAAATAGGTTCTATGGTGGGTTTTACACGCTACTACTCATACATGGGACGCTGTAAAGCATTGAATAATATGACGAAGATTGAAGCGATTAAAATTGCCAATAATCATCTTGAACTAATGAATCAAGACAACCCTTATTCTGATAAGATGAATTGGGTGCTGTACGAGTGCATTGAATATGAAAAGGGATTTTATTTTGACTATAAATTTGACCTAATTAATCCTGAAGAAAATTTAGTATTTGGCGGAGCACCAGGATTCTTAATTCATAAAAATAACTCTTCAGTAGTAGACCTAAGTTGGGGAGAATTAAATGAGTTGAACAAATAACATCAATGAGCTATAAATATTTGAACATAAGATTTGACTCTAAATATTCAATTGAAACCGATACGAAAGAACTCTTAGATTTCATTAAAAGAATTCCCGAAGTAAAGCAGACAGATAAAGTCCAATTTGAGAATAAAACTAACTTTCCTTGGGGTGTAATTTCATTAATTAAGTGTGATCAACGTGGCTGCTTTAGTATCGACAAAGGACAATACTTTGAAATGGTTAATCTGGTAGAATTGCTGTTTTCAGACAATCAAGAATCGTTAACTCATTACCAAAAAATTGGGACTGAAATTGCGAATCAATTGAACTGGGAATTAATTGACGATGATACTGATGAAATATTAATGAAAAGGAAATAACGCTTTACAACACTGTATATAGCAAATAGGGTGTTTAATGGTTTATGAAACTTTAGTACTATTTACAAACACCGCCAAACAGTTGATTTGGCTTTTAAAAATGAATAAATTAAAAACAAAATACAACGCTTTGGCTCAGTGCAAAATCGAAAGTTTATTGCTTTCTACTGCCCTACTTGCCATATACTAAACGTTGTGCGTCATCTATAAAAACCGAGAACACATAATGAAATTTAGTCTAATAATCATAGCTTTCTTCCTTCTAATTTCCTGTCAATCAAACGGACAGAAAAAACAAGATTACAATTCTGACTTGTCGTTAAAAATTGACTCGATTATTAACGAACAAAAATTTAATGGAGTGATTTTGATTTCCGCAGACTCAAAAGACATTTATTCTAAAGCAGTTGGTTTTTCGGATTTGGAAAATGAAACTAAACTTGACGTAAACGACCAATTTGTAATAGGGTCGATAAGCAAACAGATTACAGCCGTATTGGTTTTGAGAGAATATGAAAAGGAAAACCTTGAACTTGACGATTCAATTGGGAAATACTTAACCCAAATAGAGCAACCTTGGACAAAACAAGTAACCATTCATCACTTGTTGACTCACACACACGGAATTGTTGACTTGAACAAGGCTTTGGAATTTGAACAAGGTTCGCAATTCCATTATTCCCAATTGGGATATGAACTGCTCGCTCAAATCCTCGAAAAGGTTACAGAGAAATCTTTTGAACAATTATCGACCGACCTTTTTGAAAATTATGGACTTAAAAACACATTTCATCCAAGCAACAAAAAATACGGACACCTAGTAAAAGGCTATGAAGAAAACGAAAATGGGATTTTGGTTTTTGCTGAAAATAGTTTAGACAATTATGTTCCAGCTGGTAGCTTCATATCTAATGCAGCAGACCTAAAAAAATGGAATGAAAATTTATATTCGGGAAAGTTGGTTGCGAAAGAAACTCTGAAATTAATGACAACCAAATACGCAACTCGAATCCACCCGATTTTTGAAACCGTTGAATATGGTTATGGTCTACTTTTTAAAGACGAGGAACAAAATATTCAAGTCGGTGCATTGGGTTATGCACCTGGATTTGTATCTGCTTGCTATTATTATCCACAAGAAAATTTAAATCTTGTGATTTTAGAAAACACTGCAAACAATTTAGATGACTTTAAACAGACATTTAAGGTACATACTGAAATTATGAAATTAATAAAAAAACGAACGCACAACAATGTATATAAAAAATAGTCGAAACAGTAGTAAAATCAAGACTTTGGGCTTGTTTCAAAACTTGTACACAACCGAAAGTTCAGTGCTTCTAAATCGCCTACTTTTCATATACTAACCGTTACCAGCAATTAAAACACAAGTGGCATTAACAGATTGACAATGAATTAATGAAAATATTAATTATTATAAAAAATGTATTGAAAGTTATTTCTATTGCCATTTTATTGGTTGTCATTTTAATGAGTCTAATTTATGTATGTATTACGCCTTATCCTTCTTCCCCAATTAACAGTCAACTTTTTAATTCTATTACAAAACCCTGCAAAACCTTAGAAATTGAAACAGGTAAAAAAGGAATATTAACTGTAACGCCAAATATTTCATATGCTGAGGATAAAGTAAACATACATATTAGAGGGTTAGAACCTTTTGAAATTGGGTCTTTGAGACTATCTGTAAAAGATTCAAAAGATATACTTTGGCAATCAACTGCTTGTTTTCAGGCAAATGAGTTTGGAGAAATAAATCCTAAAAAACAAGAACCATTAGAAGGAAGTTCATACGAAGGAACTCATCAAATGGGGCTTTTTTGGGCTTTAAAACCTGAAATATTAAGTTCATTTAATTTTGATACTGATTTAAACTTTAACATTGTTTTTGACACAGGGAATGGTGACAGTTTGACCTCTTCAATTCTAAGAAAAAATTATGAAAACGGAGAAAATTACAATATTTCAAAATCTGAAATTAGAAATAAAATAGTTGCTAATTTTTACAAACACAAAACAAACAATCAAAGACCAACGATTATTTTATTAGCGGGTTCTGGAGGTAATTTTCAACATCAGAAATCGGCATATATAGCTTCCAAAGGATATAATGTATTGGATTTAAAATATTTTGGCGCAAAAAATCTACCTGAACAGTTGGAAGATATTCCTTTAGAATATCTTCATAATACAATAAATTGGTTAAAAATTCAACCAAAAGTTGACTCTTCAAAAATTGCTCTTATTGGTAGGTCTAAAGGTGCAGAGTATGCGTTGTTATATGCATCAAAATACAATGATATTAACGCTCTTGTTTCAGAAGTAGGTTCAAGTGTTACTTGGAGTTCTAAACGCTATTTCAAGTCCTCTTGGAAATATGAAGATATAAGTATACCCAGAGCTAGAGGAGGATTAACTGAAGCTATTAGATACTTAAAAAGTAGTAAAGGTAAAGCTCAAAGTCAACTTCCTTATATGTTAAGTGCATTTAAAAACATTAAAAGGATTGAAGAGAGTGTTATTAAAGTAGAAAACATAAAATGTCCCATATTATTACTCTCTGGAGAAGATGACCTACAATGGCCATCTAAAATGATGAGTAACCAAATTAAAGTTAGAGCGGAGCAGTATAAATTTAAATATGAAATTAATCATTATTCATATGAAAATGCAGGTCACCAATTTGATGAACTACCATTTATACCGCAAATAGATTTTTCAAATATCAGAACTTGGAAATCAGGTGGCAATTTTCAAGGAAACGCTTTAGCTTCAATAGATTCATGGAATAGGATATTTGTTTTTTTAAATAAACAACTTGAAAACATCGAGTTTGAAAAGTAAAAAGCTGGTAACAAAATGTATAATTAATTGCTAGGTTTAAGTTACTTTATAAAGTATCCGTTAAAACTAAAGCCATTAATTTTTAGTTACATTTGAGAAAAAATAGCGCAACTAATCATACACAAAACGTTGTAAACAATGCTGAAAAAACCGAATGGTAAGAATATATTTTGACAAACAGATTTTCAGTCATCTTTTTAAGCAAGAAAAAAGCCAATATGTAAAATTATTGAATAAAATCAGAACTCAAAAGGCAAGTTTATTTTGTTACTCTCACGCACATCTTCTCGATTTAAAGAATGATAAAACCGATATTAAATACTCGGAATTAAAATTTATAGATTCTATTGTTAATGACAACTATCTATCTTATCACGCAATTGAAAAAAAGACATCTTGCTATTTAGCTAGACCTCTCGAAGCTTTTGCGGATGTAGAGAAAGATTCAGACGAAATTGATTTTTCTAGCATTTTTGATTTCGACACAAGCGATTTAAGTATTGAGGATAAAGAAAAGATTGAATCTGCAAAAACTTTATTTAGTGATACTAAATTAGATTTTAATTTCCCAGAACTAGAAAATGTTGATTCTAAAATTACCAATCCGTTAAGCAAGTTACTTCCATTTGGAAAAGAACCTATGTCTTTAATGAAATGGAGTGAACATTTTATGGGAATGCTTAAAAATATGCAGGAAGACAAATCTGTATATAAAGGTTTGAGAAATGTAACTGACAAACATTTAAATAACGGGAAATTTACAATTGATTACGATGAAATTAACTTCAACGAAGAATTAAAAGATTCACATCTTCAAAAGACATTCATTGAATATGTAAATAGTAACCTTAATCCAAATGGAGACAAGGAAATATCAAAATATGATTTTTTTACTAATGCATATTTTACACTCGACTTACTAGGCATTAGTAAAGAACCATCTAAAAGCGTAAGATTTAATAATATGCTTAATGATGGAATTCATAGCTATTATGGAGCTTATTGTGACTGCGTTGTATCTGATGACGCTGGTTTTCTCAAAAAAACTAGAGCTCTTTACAAACTTTTGGAAATTGACACAAAGGTTATGCACATAGATGATTTTATTAATTCATTTGATTTCATTGTAGAAAAAGAAGAAAAAGACCAAAATACTTTTTCTGAACTATTAATAAACGATATTAAAAATGGTTTAATTGTCGATTCTTATAAATCAATTGAAATTAATCGAAACACTAATACAATAAAACCATTTCATAACTATTTAGGCTTTTTCAACAGAATAGATAATATTCAAGAAAATGGCAAAAGCTACTTATACTTTTATAGAAAGACGGAAAACTATTCTAGTTTCACTTTCATCAGAGAATATGAATTAGTTGTTAATAATGCAGTAGACATATTTGGAGCTGATAAGTATTTCAAGGAAAAATTTGAATGGGAAAAAGAAAAAGATTTAATACAGTCTGATAAATGGTATGGTCGAGTTTGGGACTTTGAAAGTTTCACTCTGAAAATCGAAACAAACAAAGGCTCTGGAAAATTGAGTATATTGGTTTCAATTAACTGAAGGCACTGTTTACAACAATGGCTATAGTTAATACGGGTTTTAGTGCTTAACCCAAAGTTTAGTAATATTTACGAAGTCCGCCAAATCTTTTTGATTTGGCTTTATAAAGAAAAAGATAAAACAAAATAAAAAGTTTTGGCTAAGTGCTTAATCGAAAGTTCACTACTTTTAACCCCGTACTAACCATAGCCGAGACCGTTAGCTACAATTACAAAAATGAAAATCACAATTGATCATAATATTATTGAAACTTATCCTTATTTAGAAGTTGGTTCAAAAACTAATGGTCAAAATAATTTTCCAGAAATATTTTATAAAACATTACCCATTTATTTAGGCGAATATCAAAGTAACAATAAAGATATAGATTTATTAATAATTGCTTCTGACTTACAAGGAATAGCAGAAGAAAATGGAAATCAATATTTACTTGGAGAAAAGCTTCCATCTTTTTTAAGAACTTTGATTGATATAGAATTTCCTGATTGTAAAAAAGTAGGCGTTTTATTATGTGGAGACTTTTACACATCATTAGATAAAAGAGGTGCGAGCGGCGATGTGAGAAATGTTTGGGGAGAATTTAACAATCAATTTGATTGGGTTGTAGGTGTTGCTGGTAATCACGATACTTTTGGAAGTAAATTTGAAGAAGAGAAATTTAAATCCAGTAATAACATTCACTTACTTCATAAAGAACAAATTGAAATAAGTGGGTTAAAAATCGGAGGAATAAGTGGCATAATTGGAAGAGCTGACAAAATAAATAGAGTTGATGAATCTGATTTCTTAAATAGTTTAACAAAACTTTCTAAACAAAAATTAGATTTTATCCTTATTCACGAAACTCCTGACTTCCCTAAATTCAATCAAATTGGGAACAGCAAAATAAGAGAACATATAGAGAAATTAGACAAGAACAGAATATTTTGTGGACACTGTCATTGGGATAACTCTTTAGCAAATTTTGATAATGATAGTCAAGTATTGAATATTGATTCAAAAGTTATATTAATGGGCTAAGTTCTAATATTGACAGCATTTTGTTTAAATAATTCAAAGATAGTGTATGCTTGATCAGAAAGCATTATTGCTACCATCCATTTTTTTATGGTTTCTTTAGATTCTCTTAATTGATCAGCATAGGCAAACCAGTTTAGATAATTTTGCAAATACTTTGAACTCACCCCATTAAAAGGCTGTAAGAACTTTCTCAATTCTCCATGTACATGATTGACTTTTTGAAGATGAATGGCCTTATCCTTTTTGTCTACATGTTCCTTTGCTAATAATGTTTTGTGTTTAATAGAGAGGTTCTCTTTGCCGAATGCTTTGTATGAGGGATGTTTGTCAGTAATCAGTGTAGCGTTTTCATCTATTTTCCCATCCAAAGCTTTAGTTATTTCCTCTTTGCTCAGACGCTTAGACTCTACTGCTTTAAGATATTTATTTCCATTACGTTCAACGGCAGTAACTATCTGTACTACTGTAACCTCTTCCTTACCTTGATTACGTTTAAAGTCACTCCCCCTTTTTCGTGCTTTTCTATTTAAACCCTTTTCTCCCTTATTGCTAAGGGCTAACTCCAGCTCATCGCATTCTATCTCTGCTGATAGTTTATCAGGAACAAATTGCTCTAATGAGCTTAAAATCTTATGACGCCAATCAAAACTGGTCTGAATACTAATCCCTAGTTCTTTGGCAATTTTCTTGATGGGCATACCTTCCTCCATGCAGCGTAAATAGGCCTGCCACTTGGATTTTAGCTTAATGTCATACAATGGTGTCCCTGTTGTTTCACTAAACCATTTTAAACATGACCTACAACTATACATTTGAACTGAGTTCTGCTTACCTCTTTTATAAACCTTTCTACTATGGCAATGAGGACAGGGTTTCTTTTTTCGACGTTTAGAAACTGCTTCTTGAGCTAAATCCAATACATCACCCT
>CALGOB010000073.1 GCA_937958005.1 uncultured Cyclobacteriaceae bacterium | reverse complement strand
TGGTTTGCCTATGCTGATCAATTAAGAGAATCTAAAGAAACCATAAAAAAATGGATGGTAGCAATAATGCTTTCTGATCAAGCATACACTATCTTTGAACTATTTAAACAAAATGCTGTCAATATTAGAACTTAGCCGTTTGATTTAAAGAAGGATTACTTGTATAGAAGTCCCCTTCAGCGTATACTGGAATTCTCAAATTTTTCATAATTGAATCTTTATTAGTTAATAATTTTTTAATCACCCTTCCACAGAAACTTTTTAAAGAGTACAGGAATGGACATATTTCAAAGTTGAAAGAATTGATTGGGAATCATATCCCTTAAGTGAGGCATTCATGAAAAATGCCTTAAAAGTGGTAAGATTCCATAAAAGGGTGGTGAACTATTAATTGCACAACCTTTTATTGGGCGTATGACCTACTAAAACAGCAAGTTAGCCTCAAATACATCAGGGCAAACGCATTTAACTTTTCTAATCGCTAAATGATGAATGGAACGCGCGCCCGAGATAGCAGCGTTCCACGCCGGACGGCATCCTTTTTTGCCTTTTTCTGGCAAAAAGATATAGCGGATAGCTCGTTAAGGCGCCCAAATTTTTTAAATGCGTTTGCCCTGTCAAATACATACTTTATTGGTTGTTTTTCCTGAGGGCTCTTTCAAAGGTGACATACCCCAATACCTCATTGGGGGTATATAAATTCTTCACTTTTTTGAGGTATTGATACAGATAGAAAAAACTGAATTTTTGAATCTAGAACAAATTTGATGGAGGAAAATGAATTTTATGTGATGACTCCACAAATAATTAGTTAACTATATATTTTAAAAATACTAATAATGAGTAAACAACTAGATACTCCGAAATTCACTTCAATCTCACCTATTAACATAGGCCTTGAAGGGGGGGAATTCACAATTAGTGGAACTGACTTGAATAATGCAAACCTAGTAGATTTTAAATTGAACGGGAAATCAATACAAGGTATTACTAACCTACAAGTAACAGACAAAAGCATCAAAGGAAAAATACTTAGTCTACCCTCAACTGTAAGTGGTGATGTATTAGATGTTTTTGTTGATTTTAAAGGTATTCCTACTAATTCTAACCTTAAAATGAATGTGAAAGGACCTACACTTACAGCTGTTAGTCCCCACCAAGGCCCAGTTGTAGGGGGTACCAAAGTGACTCTTACCGGAAATTACCTGACTGGTACAAGTGAAGTGTTATTTGGCAGTATACCAGGCACCGACCTTAAAGTGATCAATGACACTACCGTAACAGTGGTTTCCCCTAAAGCTTCTGACCAAGGATCGGTGAATGTTAGTATAAAAGTTCAAGGATTAAAGTCCAATGTACTTTCTTATCAATATAATTTGGAAAGTAATTTACCAATGACAATAGATGTGACATCTGCAGGTTTACCTACAGGAACACCAGTTTATTTATATGTAGTCGGTGAAGTGAAATTGACAGATACTAAAGAGTTTTATAGACTAGACCCTAAAGGAATCCCTCAAAAGATGGCCCTTATTGATAATAGTATACCCAAAAATACTTTCCCAGGTTCTGATGATTTATCCACTGCGTCTAAAAATGCCTTACAAGAGAATTATCCTTTTGATTGGGCGGACTACTCTATACCTGTTGGTAATGATGGTACAATAACTATAAACCTTGCTAATATTAATGGAGTGAATATACCTGGACTTGGTACAGGAGAGCAGGCATTTAGTGGACGAATATACCTCTCTGTTGGTGTGCCTCGTGTACCGTTTATTGTACACAACGAGGGTTATACTCAACCAACATTTCATAAAGGGATGGGACATTATACACTTTTTGATTGGATAGAGTTTTCATTTGATAGTTTACAAAATTTTAACGCGAATACTACCATGGTAGATCAATTTGGTCTCTCATTGACTTTGAGCGCTGTTTCTAGTAAAACTACAGATCAAGGGCAAATAACCAAAGTAGGCCTTAAGACTGGTACATCACGGAATGACCTGATAGAAGTGGAGTCTGCATTGTTTGCTGAAGGTAGGGTCATTGTGCCACCAGTTACCATGGAAAAACCTCCGACAGGTAAAAAAACGGCCTATCCGGCCAACATCAATTTTAATGTAGGGGGAATTCTCAGAGTTTGTTCACCAGATACCATTATGAACCATTCAAGCATTAATGCTGGATTGAAGAATTATTTTGATGGGGTAATTGATCAATGGTATAGTGTCTGGCAAAGAACCCCTTTGGTAGTCACTGATAGTAATACGGGGACTTATTCAGGAGTAGTAGTAGGGGATCAACTAACATTCAAGAAAGGGCGATTGTCACTGACGCAATGGAGCGCTCAAAGCGATGTTGCCTTCACATTCGCTCAAAAAATTACAACTAAAGATATCTGGCAATGCAATGGGGTGCTTGCCACTGGTTCTCCTGCCTCTAAGAATGCTGGAAAAGTGATTGCGGCTGCTTTTAATAGGGGAGTCATAAGTAGTGACTTAACTGATGTAGATTGTAAAGTAAATGCAGCAGGTTTCTATCCATCAGGAGGGACGTACAATAGATGGTCTTCTTTAGCGCATCAGTACAGCCTTCATGGATTTGCATATGGCTTTGCTTACGATGATGTTTGTGATCAAAATCCTACAGTTGCTTTAGAAAGCCCTACTAGTATCAATATTACCTTAGAAAGTTTTTAATCCCTAAGGGATATTAACTCACAGAGCCTTTGGTTAAAATAATTAGATATTCAGAAGGCTAATGCCTTGTGAATCAATTATGGAAGAACAATTAGCAGCCTCTTTAACTTTATCAAGAGGCTGCTAATTTTATTTTTTAGCTATGATGTTATAAAATCACATTATGCATTAGAAATCATTATGATATTGTGAAAATCTAAATTATAGGTGCTTATGTTAAAGGGACATGGCATGTGTTAAGTGGTTGTAATAAAGAGACCTGTAATCGAAATAGATTTTCTGTGGCATAATGGGTATTAAATCCGAATGATGCAATAGAAATTTGATGCAAACCATAACTAACAGTCATTTAGCCACTTAAATCCTAATTTCCTACTCACCATAATGGAGACTATGTCTGCGTTGCCAATCAGAATTTAAGCAGCTATCTAACAGCCATTTATGATTTTCTCTTAAAAGTCTAACGCATCATTCGGGTTAAACCTAAACTAGAGAGATTATTTATACTCACCCTGTTCTAGGTCTGCTATAATACCGCAAACGAGGTACTTTCATTTATGGACAATTTGAGGTACAAATATTGTCTGTAAGTGTGCCAACTTGCTAAAAAATTACGGTTTGTGTACCATTACAACTGACCCTTTTAGGGCACGTACAATAAACCAAATACGCTTAATTACAGACAGATGAAAAATCAAAAAAAGCCTCAATTTAGGATCTACCCTTCTATTGGGATAGCACGTTTAGGGAATGGAAAAGCCCAAAAAAGTGAAGCAGTTTTTAGCCCAGAAGTTCCTTGGGGAAATCTATTTGAAACCGAGAATGATTATATTTCCGATGATGGGTCTTTAAAAAAAATGGCACAGAGATTTTACATTTACCAGTGTGATGAGAATGGAAATCCTGTATCAAAAATTGACCCGAAGGATTATCACATTGAATGGTCTGCCGAAGTAGCTAATAAGAAACCATTTTGGTATGATTTTAATAACAGTTTAGATTTATCTATTCAAACAAAGAATCAAAACTTAAGCCCTAATTTTTATGAAGACCGGATAGCACCAGGTATTGCAGCCAGCTACCGTAATCCCAATGTTATTAATGAAGGTCTCCGTGTTCCAGGGGCAGAAAACTTCCGTGAAGAACTTGTGAATAGCCCTAGGGCGGTTACGGTAGATAGAAAACATCAAAAAAGTGAAATTGGTGGGAAGTTTCCATTTTACCCAAAAGGAGAAAGTAGGATTGCAAAAAAGATGAATACCAATGCAAAAGATGTGAAATTGGGCACCCTTGAATATGATGAAGGGACGCTGATCTTTTATGGGGGAGATGGGGTTTCTGCATCTTTGAATCCTTCTGACCTCAATACAGATTTTGCTGATAATTCAAACTGGTACGACGATATCTGCGATGGAAAGATAACAGCCAAAATAACACCTGTGGACGGTGGTGATCCTATTGAACTAACAGATGCACAATCTGCCGCTTGGATTGCAACAGCTCCTCCTGATTATGCTCCGCAAATCCAACCATTATCAACTATGTATGATTTGATCTGTGGTGCTGCTAATGATAAATATAAATCAGATCTAAGTTTGGTATTTCCCATGATGTATCGCTTGTACAGAATGCAATGGGTGAACTTAGCTGACTTTTTATCTCCTTCTTTCAAAGAAGTAATAGATAAGATCACAGCGGATGGAAATTTCAAATACCTCTATACTAGTGAAGATTCTGAAAAAGCCCGTCAAATAAGAAATGATATTTTTCAATTATTCAGAAATCCGAAATATGATTATACAAATGAACCCATTATCCCAAGTAAAGATAAAACCGATTTAACAGACTTAGGGAGTGGAACTGAAGAGTTAAAACTTCCCTCTTACCCAGGTGATGGGATCAATTATCCAGGAAGCCCTGCACAGTGGTTTGCTATACCTCCTATGTTATATGAACAGTTAGAAAAATGGAAAGACGGTGATTTTGTGACCCCTAAAGGAGGACCGTTTAATGACATTAATGACTTAGGTGAACATTACAGGAATATATTTGTCTATGCTGCAGAAGAAGATGAAGGGAAAGGTGCTTTATTAAAAACTAGAGCAGTACTAGAGACACTTTATGGAGGAGGTTTTCATCCTGGTGTGGAATTAACTTGGCCGATGAGACATAATCAGATATATGCTGAAAATAGTTTGACTTATGAAAATGTATATGCTGAACACGGGCAAGACTTTTCATTTTACGGGCTGAGGGAAATCAGAATGAATGCAGCTTCTCCGGAAAGACAAAAAGAGATCTTCTATAATGATTTTGGTTTATTAATGACACCAGAAGATGTGGCAGACTCAATTTCACCTGGTAACCCAAAAAGTTGGTTGTGGGATGTTACCCCTGGGGATTTGACTAAATGGATGGGAATTCCTTGGCAGTCTGATGCAGGTAGTTGTCAGCAAGTATTTACAGATAGCCAATACCCAATACCAGCCTGGTGGGCAGCTAATTTACCGGTTACTGTATTGACACAGGACAGCCTTGATAAGATGCAGGATGAGTCAATATTAGATGCTACCAAAGAGTACATTTATGCCAACCGTACTGCATGGTTACATACAGCTGATACAGGTTATGTGGGATATCATGCAGAAGGAGGTTACATGAATGGACTCATCAATATGGTTTATAAATGGAAAGATGTAGGGGTGGTGACTGGAAGATTGTCACGAGTGGGTTATGGACAGATACCAGAAACGGTATATGTATCCGTAGATGCTCATAATGTGAAAGATAAGCCATTTGTCTTCTTAGGAGAGGAAATTAAACCAAGAGCGGTAAAAGAAAATACAGGACTGACCTTCTACCGAAACAGTAGAGAAGACGTTTACCTTCCTGCTGACAAAGCAATCTTACTATCTTCCTCTCAAAATGGAAAAGGAAGTGTCTTTGTTGATGATGTGGTACAATTGTCCATCAATGGTCAAAAAGTATATGAGCATGATTTTAGCAATGGATGTTCAGGAAGAATAGCCCCATTATCCCCGGTTGATTTGACAAGTGCTTTTTCTGATTTTAAGGGAAAATTTATCACTATAGAAATCACCTATTCAGATAAGTGCGGAGGCTCAGAAAGTGCCAGTGGATTTTACTTAGTTTTCAACTAATTCATAGCAGATTGAATACAGAGGTAATAATAGTTGGGAAAGGAATTTCAGGGTTGATTCTTTCAAGTCTTTTAGCAAAAAAAGGAATTGACCACGTGATTCTTTCACGAAATGACAATCGCAAAGATTTTGCGTTATCTGAAACTCTGCCACCATCTACCTTACCCCTGTTGGCATCTTTAAACTTACTGGCATTATTTGAAGAAAATGCCAGTAAGTCTTTTGGTTATCACTCTATTTGGGGAACTGATAGAATAACAGATAATAATTTCTTCTTTCATCACCCATATAAATATGGACTGAAGATCGACAAGAAAAGACTTATGAATAGGCTTGCTGAAAAAGTTTCAGATAAAATAATCGATTTTAATTTCCTTTCTAAACTTGAGCAGAAGGAGCATGGTATAATCGTTGAAATTTTAAACGAAAATGAAACATTAACGGTTAACGGGAAAGTGATCGTAGATGCCACTGGAAGAAATCGTGCAGTACTGAAAAAATTAGGGATCTCTGTCAAAGCCTATGATCAATTAATTGCTTCTATTTGTCACGTGCCAGTAGTTAAACACTCAAAAATAAAGCACAAAGTAATTGTAGAATCATTCAAAGAAGGATGGGGGATAGTTTCTTCATTAAATGAACAAACCAATGTAATTTCTATTTTTACTAATAAAAACAATGCAGTTCTTCGTGAATTAAAAGATTATCAAAACTGGAAGTCTGTCCTTTCAGAAACTAGCATCTTAAAAGGCTTGCTAAGTTCAGGTACTGATTGTAAAGTGATGGGTTGGGATGCAAATTCTGCTAAATCAGTAAAGGTAGCTGGAGATAATTGGCTGGCCATAGGAGATGCTGCCATTTCATTTGATCCACTTTCATCGCATGGCATATCCAATGCCGTTTATTGTGCAAACGCAGCATCAAAAGCCATTAGTGCTCACTTAGAAGGTAATGCCCTCACTTCATTTAAAACTTATGATCAAAATATCTCACAGATATTTGATGAATATTTAAAACATAAATCAATGTTGTACCGAGCTGAAAAGCGTTGGAAAGAGAGTGGTTTTTGGAAGAAGATTCAGTGAGGATGAGCTTGTTGGTTGATATTTTTATAAGGTCTTATCAAGATAGATTTGTTAATAACCCGAGTTGGATTAATAATTTCTTCCATTTTTCAATTCTTATTTATAGATTTTGCCATGGTGATTCCGCCTTCAAGCCAGATGGGCTCCTACAGCAACAGCGGTCCGCGGCATAGCCGTCAGTCTAACTAGTCATAAATGCCTGATAGTTATTTGGTTTTTTCTTTTTTTGTTCAAGTTTGAGCTTTTTAAAGGGGGTTTCCATCAGTATTTTGAGTAGGCTATTGGTTTTACTTTTGGTGATGGATGCCTTTCTAAGCTGTGCAATAAGTTGATCAGCAAGTTTATAATACTTCCAAAAGCTTAAGGTATTTTCAGTGTTTTCATTCCTATGCCGGTGGTCTAACCATTTGAATAACTTCCAATGCAATGTGAGATAGATCAACTTTCCAAGTAGTTGACATTCAAACCGATGAATGTTGACTTCTTTGATCTTATTAATTTTAGCCTGTGATTTCCACACTTTAAAGATGAGTACAATTTGCCAATGTAGGCCATAGGCCGGTTTAATTCTCTGGGCTGGCAGGTCCTCACCGATTGTATTGGGAACAAAAAGATTGAGGCTACACCTAGTCTGGAATTCTTTAGAGGTATTTCCCCTTCTGCCTTTTTTGAAACCCCTCATTCTTGTATCATAGGAGGCCTGGTCTACAAGGGAGACAATTAAACGGGCAGCAACCTTTTTTTTACTCCCCAATAGTACATCCAGTTCCAGTTGTTGGATGTTTAAACGCTAAAGTTTGTTCTTGCAGGCTTTCAGGTCAACTTCTTTATCGGGTTGGTCTTTGTGATAAATTTTTGTTTGAAGGTTGCCCGTCTAATTTCTGTTTGACTTTTTAAAATACAATAGATAAGAGTAACTAAACCGAAAACCCGAAAATTAGTGATCCTATGATGGAGTGAACTAAATCCATTTTCATTTTAATGTTTGCTATAAAATTTTACTGCACTTTCAGGTTTGTTGAAAATTTGAATTCTCTAGATTTACCTCTTAGTAATTTAAATTACCTATTATAGTGAAACTTCCCAAATAGCACTAAGTGGTATTCACTTTATCTTTTTGGTATTCACTTTTTAAGCTCCATATTACCAAGAAAAGACCAACTAAAATTAAAGGGATGCTTAAGATTTGCCCCATATTTAAGGTTAGCTTTTCCTCAAAAGGAACTTGGTTTTCTTTCAAATACTCGACTAAGAATCTTTGTACGAAAATAAAAACCATTCCCAACCCAAAAACGAACCCATTGTTATTTTGGAATTTTCTTGATTTCCAAATAAAGAATAAAGAAACACTTACTATCAAATAGAGGATAGCTTCATAAAATGGTGTAGGATGCCTAGGAATTAGATCAATTCTAGTGAATATAAAAGCCCACGGAATGGTAGTCTGGATTCCAACTATTTCAGAGTTTAACAAATTCCCAACCCTTATGAGGCTTCCCATTAAAGCCCCACCGATCACCAATCTATCTAAGACCCAGAGATAATTCTTATTGTATTTTCTTGTGTAAAGATAAAGAGCTATTAAAGCACCCAGAATGCCGCCATGACTTGCTAAACCTGTGAGCCCAACGAATCGGAAACTTGGTTGAATTTGAATTGGTAGAATTTCTATTGGGTTGTTTAGGTAGTAAATTGGATCATAAAATAGAATGTGTCCAAATCTTGCTCCAATGATCATCCCCAAGATTACATAAGTGGCCAACTTGTCAAGCTCTGTGACAGAAATACCTTCTGTCTTAAAAATTTTGAGAGTGATTTGATAGGCGATCAATATACCTACTGCCCAGCAGAGACCATACCACCTTAAAAAATCGAAACCATTAATTATCCTTGGATCTATATCCCAAATAAAGTAATTAATCATCCCCCGTAGCAGCAGAAGGTTAAGAAAATAAACATAGCAGAGGTCATTAAAAACCTGTGGGTTTTATTAACTGTCATGTCTTCGGCTAGCTCTATCAAACATAGAATTTCTTCTTTGTCTATTGATTCTAAGGAATTCAATAACCGAAACTGTTGCCAGGCTGGTTTAAGATTGTTTAAATTCATAATGCTGATTTTTAAATTTGGCTTTTAGTTCTCCTCTTACTCTATTTAACCGGGTGCTTACATTGGTTGGGGAGAGGTTTAAGATTTGAGATATTTCTTTGTTCTTATAACCCTCAAGGTAAAGAATGACGATTGCTTTGTCCAAGTCTTTTAAGGTTTGCATAACCTTATTTAGCAGTTCAAGATCACCATCTGCCATTGCTGTAGAAATAGATAGTTCTGACGAGCCTATGGGCTTAGTGGTTAGTTTCTTTTTTTCTTTTCTGATTTTTGAAAGAATGGTATTAAGGCTGACTCTATAAATCCAAGTACTTATTTCAGAATCTCCTTTGAAGGATTCAAAAGATTTCCAAAGCTGTAAAATTATGTCTTGAAAAGCATCTTTTTGATCCTCATGACTGGTATAATAGGCTTTACAAAGGCTTTTTATAATACCTTCGTTAGTGTCTATTACTTTCATAAAGTTTTGCTTATTTATGTTCAATTTAGCTAAGGTCTTTAAGGTGTTAGTAGCTTAAATTTAATAATTGTCACAGATTGGTTGATTTTTTAATCCCTAAGGGATATTAGTTCCCCGACTCTTGAGTCGATCATTAAATTATTGCCCATAGATACCCCGTACCCTTAGGTCGGGGTTGGTTCATTTCCTAAGAGCATTAATTGGACTGTCTAGTATTGTTGTGACGAAAAATTTAAGCCCATAAATGTATAAATTAGATTATGGGAAAGAAGTATGAGAATGATTTTAAGGTGATGGTAGTAGAATTACTAAAATCAGGTAAGAAGGCAAAAGAACTTAG
>CALGOB010000072.1 GCA_937958005.1 uncultured Cyclobacteriaceae bacterium | reverse complement strand
ACACTCTTTTCCAAAATAGCACTCAACCTTTTGAAAACCTCTAAGGAAAATCTTTCAAAAAACAATAAGAGACTCAAAGCTTTGCTCAATAATGAATACAGAGAAAAATTACTTAACATTTAACACGCTTTTGCCCTGGGGTTGTCTTAGGTTCTTAGGTTCGTAGTTTTATGGCATTGGCATATTGCCAGACATCTATGTAAATAGAACGATAGAAGAAGTTAGGGCAGGAAAAGGTGAGATGCCAGAGAAGGCAATTGAGTTGGTTCGTGAATGGAATTTCTCATGAAAAGGAACTAGTGAAAAAGTTTAAAAAAAAACTTAAGAAAACATGTTTACCTTTTAGGCAAAAATCTATTTAAGATAGAAGACAGCAACCTTTTATTTTAAGACAATCTTCTTTATAAAAAATAGAATAGTATATAAAGAAGGCTTTTAAAATTAGAATACTCGAAGGTGAGGGTTTTGTTAAAAATACAAATAGATAAGGTTTTCACTATATTTGATTGAAAAAAATAAAGAATATTGTTAATAAATCATTGAGGAAATTGACTATTAAATGAGAGAAAGTAAAACATTTAAAGTTTTTAATTTTTGAGATGACAAGATTTATATTTTTATATATGTTGATATCAGTTTTTAATATAACTCATTTGTATTGCCAAATTGACCCTTGCAAGGATGAAAGAGATACTTATTTTAAATCATTCGAGATTGAAAAGTTTAAGACTTTTGCTAAAGCTTATGGCTATGTGAAATATTTTCATCCATCTGATGAGGCTTCTCAGATTGATTGGGATAGATTTGCTGTTTATGGAGCCAAAAAAGTAAGGAGATGTAAAACAAAAAAAGAACTAATTACAACGCTAGAAGAATTATTTCATCCCGTTGCCCCTTCTATTAAATTTTATCACAAAAAAGAGGACATCCACCCTTATAAAATGGAAGATATTACTCCGGTTGATACTTCTGATTACAAAGAAACTTACTGGCAGCATCAAGGAATTTCATTGAACATGAACTCCTATTCAAGAGAGATGTATAATAGTATTCGAGTAAATGCAAGGCACTTTAGAAATGATGCTGCTACAGTTGGAAATTTATTAATGGAAATAAACGTAGAGCATATTTTAGGTGAAAAAATTAAATTTAAATCATTAGTGAAAGCAGATTATAATCTTTCTCCTTCTGTTACTTCATGGCTTAGGTTTTATGGAAAGAATAATAAAATCTTAAAAACTAAATCCCATGGATTGAGGATTGATAAAATACCTCAATGGCAAGAAATAGAAATAATTGAAAAAATACCTGTTCATGCTGAAACTGTAAGAATAGGGACATATTTGTATGGAAAAGGTAAAGCATATATAAACAGTTTTTCTTTGTTTATTGAAAAGAATGGTAAATGGATTCCAATGGATTTAGAGAAGTTTAATTTGGATAAAGATATACCGTTTGCTTCAGCTGATAAATCTATTTTACATGGTACTGGATTAGGTTATGATTTTAAAATTGAACATGGAATCCACAATAAAAAGCGGGTTGCTACAATTGAGTATTCAGGACATCAAACAGTTATAGATAGTGATACTATTTTTAGCTTTAAACCATCTTTTGGTGAAATAATAAGGAAGGATATTGGACAAGGTATTCAATGTCAAATTCCCCTAAATTTGTATATCCATCCTGAGTTAGGTACTTTTCCAAAGCCTGATTCATTAAAAAATCACCTAATAGATGAGGCGATCCGTAATGAAAAAGCATCAGTTTTTGATGAGTCATTCAGAGTTGGAAATGTAATTAATTTTTATAATGTTTTTCAACACTTTTATCCTTATTTTGACGAGATAAATGTTGATTGGGATAAAGCATTTAATCAAGCATTGTCTAAATCTATTAAAGATCAAAACATGGATGATCATATTGCTACATTGAAAATTTTTGGAACATCTCTGAATGATGGCCATTTTAAAGTTTATAGAATTGGTGATAATGGTAATTATGGGCCGCCAATATTGTGGGAATGGGTTGAAAATAAATTGGTGATTACTAAGGTAATTAGAAAAATAAAAGGACTTAAAAGGGGTGACATTGTTACTCATGTTAATGGAATAAGCACAATAGATTATTTTAATAAAGTTTATAAAAATATTTCTTCTGCCACGAAAGGTTATTTGGAAGAGCAGGCAGAATATAGTAGTCTTTACGGAGAAAGAAATAGTGAAATTAAGATAACTGTCGCTGAGAAAAACTTTATACTTATTAGGGATGAGCTTTATCGAGCTAAGTATCAAATACCTAATAAAAATGACACTCTAGCAAGATATAAGGAAATATCCAAAGATGTTTTTTATATTAATTTAACTAAACTTGGAATGAGTGAAATTGAAGAGCTTTTACCAAAGTTAAAAGAAACGAAAGCAATTATTTGTGATGTGAGAGGAAGACCTAATCGAAATACTGATTTTTTATCATATTTTCTGAAAGAAGATGATACTACTAAAGTTTGGCTAAAAGTTCCTCGGATAATTTACCCAGATAATGAGAATGTTAGTGGTTATGAGGATTTTAATTGGTCTTTAAAAGCCAAATCCCCTTATCTTGGCGACAAGAAAAATATTTTTATTACTGATGCAAGAGCAATAAGTTATGCAGAGAGCTATTTAGGTTATGTAAAAGCCTATAAGTTAGGATTGATACTTGGAGAAACAACAGCAGGTACAAATGGGAATGTTAACCCCTTCAATTTGCTGGGAGGGATTAATATTAGATGGACTGGAATGAAAGTTATAAACCATGATGGGTCTCAATTTCATGGTGTTGGTATAGTTCCAGATATTCCTACTAGAAGAACTATAAAGGGAATTAGGGAAGGGAAGGATGAACTTTTAGATAGAGCATTAGAAATAGCAGCTTCAAAACCCTAAAATTTAATCGTCAGTTTAGATGGGATTATTTTCATCAATATTTATCTTGTTACAAACAAACAGACTAAGGATTTGTCCTTCTTTTTTATTGGTTTTTCTATTCAGTAAAGCTTTAACTCAAACCAACAATACGTATAGCATTTACTCTAAAGGGCAGCTTTTACTTGAGCAAGGAAAATATGATTTAGCTTTAATAAGTACTAAAGAGCAATTTAAGAGAAAATCATTACCAAGGGATCTTAACATAATTGCTAGTTGTTTTTACCATAAATTTCGATTTGATAGTGCTCAACATTATTTTAATATGGCATTGTCGAGAAGTGAAAATCAACACATCTCAGAAGAGGAAAAGCTTAAAAGTTACATAGGGAAGTGTAAGATAGCAATTAGATTAGTTAAACCTCAAGATGTTGCAAACCTGTTACCTTTTATTAAAGAGATAATAAATAAAAACTCATTAGTCCAATATTTGCCTTACTCAGATTATTTTGATGCTTATACTAGTATGTATAGTGATGAAAAAAAATCTGATCGGATGTTTATAAAGGCTATTAAATATTTACCTACTAAAAACCCGGACATAATAGATTTCTATATCAGATATATAGATTTTTTAATAGAGAAGAGAAATAATTCACAGGCAAAAATTTATTTAGATCGTGCTTTTTCATTAGTAGAAGAATTTAAGCGTTATGAAGATAGTTATTGGGATTTGTTATTAGAAAAAGGATTCTATTGGCATCGAGTTGGGGAATATCAAAAGTCAATTAATATTTATGAAAAAGAATTATTTCCGTTATTAAAAAAACAAAAATCAGATTGGGCTAAATATACTCTGGCAGAATACTATAGAATGTGTAGTTGGCCTTTGAAAAATATAAGAAATAGTTCAAAATCATTATCTTTCAATAAAAAGTACCTTGAATTAATTGTCGATTTTCATAAGGATGATTTTATTAGATATTTTGAGACTTATTTTTTTATGGCTAATATCTACAATGATTTAGGTTTGAACGATTTATCAAATGAATATACAAAAAAAGCAATAGAAATTAGTTTGAAAATTGGACACCATTCAGGTACCTTAAGAGGTTTGTTTAATGCAGGCTTATATGAATTTAGATTGAATAATTTTGATAAAGCTTTATCTAATTTTAATAAAGTTATAGATTATCCTTTAACCCCTCTTAGAACAAGGCAGTATAGCACTTTAAGTAAAAAAGAGAGAATCAAGATATATATAAAAAAAAGGGAATTTGAAAGAGCAACTATAGATGCTTTGGATTTCAAAAAAGAATATATTTCCTTATTTCCTAAAAATGATGCTGCGCTTATTCATGCTAATAATGCTTATCTGCAAGTCTTGCTTTTACTAGATGACACAAAAAATATCAAATACATTGTTGAAGAGTTAATGCAACTTAGGAATTTTGAAATTTATTTGAACGATGCTGTGCTAATGGAGTTTTGCAATAACTTCACTTCATATTTAATTAAAAAAAACTATCTGGATAGTGCTAATAATCTATTGGATAAGATTTTAGCACATAAGGAGAATCACATTTTGTCTAATCATCTTAAAGTGAATAATAGAAAATCAAGCCAAATTATTAATACTCTTTCATTGAAAGGAGAGGTATTTAGGGCTAAATATTCATTGAATAAAAACAGGAATTATTTAGACTCAACATATTATTACTTTTTTAAATGTATTGAATTTACCAAGATTATAAATGAAAAGTATAGAAGTATTAATGATCAAATTCTTTTCCAAAAAAAGAAAGAAAGTGTTTTTCACAAAATAATTGATATCTCTTTTGAGATTTACAATGAATCAAGTGATGTTAGTTACCTAAATCGGAATTTTTCATTTATTGAACAGGCAAAATCTAATGCTCTTTTAAAATCTCTCAACCGTTCCAATGCAACTCGGCAAACTAGTATACCAGACACTCTTTTATTAAAAATCAATAGTTTAAAACAACAGTCCACGTATCTCAAAGCAGAAATTGCCAAATTAGAAAGTAAGGCTAATTTAACTACTCAAGACTCAACTAAGCTACTGGATTACCGTTTTACCCTTACCAATAACAAAGTAGCCTTCCAAGAAACCATGCAACACTTGGAAGAAAACTATCCAAACTATTATGAGCAAACTTACCGGCAAAAATCAGCTACTGTAGCTGATGTGCAAGCTAATTTAAAAGAGGGCGAGGCGCTTATAGAATATTATGTAGGCAAAGAGCAGACCTATGCCTTTACCATTGCCAAGGATACCGCTACTTTTAATACCTTACCACATGTCTCTGCCAGTGAACTGAGTCAGTACAATCATACCATGCAACCGGAGTATTTTGGGATAGAAATAGACAGTGCACACAGCAAGTTCCTTGCTCAGTCTTATTCGCTATATGAAAAACTTTTGGCTAAACCATTAAGCAATTTGGCTGGGAAAGACATTCAGAAACTCTACATCATACCAGATAGGGAGTTGAATTTCCTGCCTTTTGAGTCTTTGCTTACCAAAGAACTACCAGCTACCAACATAGAGGCCTATGGTGATTTACCTTACCTGTTAAAAGATTATATTATCTCTTATGGTTACTCCGCTTCTATTTTGTTTAGGGAGACCTTAGAAAAGACTAGGGAAAAGGATAGCCAATTACTGGCCATCGCACCCTCTTATGGGGCATTGTTAAATGATACTACAGCCATGAGGAACCTGGGTAAATTTAGGGATAGCTTCACAGAACTGTCGTATAATAAGAACGAGGTAGATGGGATTAAAGAATATTTTGATGGCACCGTCTATAAACACCAAGAGGCCACCAAAGCCGCTTTTATGGAACAGCTAGCTAACCATGACATCATCCACTTGGCCATGCATGCCTTTGTGGATACAGAAGAGCCCAATTACTCCAAACTGATCTTTACCCCAAAGGGAGATACGTTAACAGATAGTTACCTGCACAACTTTGAGCTGTACAACATGAGTATCCCTGCCCGTATGGCCGTGCTGAGTGCCTGTAATACAGGAAATGGAGAACTGGCAGGGGGAGAAGGGGTGATGAGCTTGGCCCGCGCCTTTACTTATGCAGGCACAGAGTCAGTAGTGATGAGCCACTGGCGTGTAGACGATAAAGCAGGCAGTCTGATCATGAAGGATTTCTATAAGTTTTTAGCGGATGGGCTAGGGAAAGATGAAGCACTCAGAAAGGCCAAGCTAGCTTATATATCCAGTGAAGAGGTTTACCACCTCAAGCAACACCCCTTTTTCTGGAGTAATTTTGTGGTACTAGGTGATGTGAGTCCATTAGTAGAAGCAAATAAAAACAGACCTTTATATCTTTATGCCTTGGGGTTTTTGCTGGCCCTAGCTTCTCTTTTCTTTGTTAGAAGAAGGTTTTTAATTCGTAATGAGTAACTAGAAATGGATAATTAGAAACGTGTAATTAATTAGAAATGCATAATTAGAAATCTTTAATAAATTAGAAATGCGTAATTAGAAATTAGTAATTGAATTATGCAGACAATTCCTAATTAATTACGCCTAGCAAGTCAAATTCCTAATTCTATGCGGTTTAGCAAGTCAAAATTACTAATTCCTAATTTCTTCTAATTACTAATTCTATACGTTTAGCAAGTAATTATGAATTACTCATTTCTAATTTCTAATTAACTAAGTTTAGCAAGTCAAAATTACTAATTTCTAATTAACTAAGTTTAGCAAGTCCATCAAAGCTTACCTTCCACTATCTTCATTAGATCAGTTAGATATTGTTGATCTACTTGATCAAAATCATTAAGTTGATCACTATCTACATCTAAAATCAATTGAACGGCTCCATCTTTGAAAGCAGGTAATACAATTTCTGATTTAGAATCTGAACTACAGGCAATATGCCCTGGAAACTCCTCTACATTAGCGACTATCAGGGTTTCTCCTTTTTCCCAGCTAGTACCGCAGACTCCCTTTCCTTTTTTAATTCTGGTACAGGCAATAGGCCCTTGAAACGGTCCCAGTACCAGTTCGTTTTGTTTGACAATGTAGAAACCAACCCAGAAAAAGCCCATGCCATACTTCAAAGCACTTGCTATATTGGCCAAGTTTGCCACTAAGTCTTCTTCTCCATAAAGCAGTCCTTCTATCTGAGGGATTAAACTTTTATATTTTTCTTCTTTGTCGGCATTTTGTACCACTACTAATTCCTCTGCCATCTCAGTTTTGATTTCTTTTGATTACCAATGTATCCCCTTGTACGTTAATTTGATCTTCCAGTTGTCCTTTTAATAAAGGAGCGGCTATCCCATCCTCAAAAATCGATTGACCGGTAAATATTCTGGCCTCATCCCAGAAGCCACTATCGATAAAACCTTGCAGTAATTGACTACCTCCTTCTATTATAACAGATTGCACCCTAACCTGATGTAAATAGGCAATGATTTGCTCTATGATGCCTTCTTCTTTGAGTTTGACAAACTCAACTGCATCATTCGTCTCATTTTTAAGGGAATTAAAGCAAATAGTAGGCTGGCCGTCACTAAATAGTTTCAGTGAGTTGGGTAGCGTTAATTGCCTGTCAATTACCAGCCTTATGGGGTCATGACCAGTCCATTCCCTGACATTCAGGCTAGGGTCATCATGTTTTGCTGTATTTTTTCCAACCATAATGGCATCTTCCTCAGCTCGCCATTTGTGAACCAATTGCCTACTGTTGGCATTGCTGATCCACTTAGAGCTGAAATCCTTGCGAGCGATAAAGCCATCTTTTGTCTCAGCCCATTTTAGAATGATATAAGGCCGTTTCTCACGCATAAAGGTGAAATATCTTTTGTTGACTTGTTCGCCAATCTCTTCCATGTGACCACTTGAAACAATAATTCCATCAGCTTCCATTCTGCTGACCCCATTACCACTAACCAGTGGGTTAGGGTCTAAATTAGCAATGATGACCCGTTTTACTTGATGTTTAGCTAATAAATCGGCACAAGGAGGGGTTTTTCCAAAATGCGAGCAAGGCTCAAGAGTCACGTAAACATCTGCTTCTTTTAACAATGATTTATCTTTGACAGTATTTACGGCATTTACTTCTGCATGCGCCTCTCCATACTTCTGATGGTATCCTTCACCTATAATCTGGTCATTATGAACGATCACACACCCTACTAATGGGTTTGGGCTAACATCCCCTTTCCCAAGAACTGCTAGATCAAAAGCCCGTTGCATGTAGATATCATTTACTATCATTAGTTTTGTTTTGCGATGAACATAAAACCTTCCCAGTTACTCAAAAAATATAGCCAAACGCTTCAAGAAAACTATGATGCGGGCGAAGCTCAGTCACTTAGTAGGTTACTGTTACAAGAGTTTCTTGTAATAGATCGTACAAAACTAATGATAAACGATGATTTTACCATTTCAGAAGAGCAACTACAATTGCTAGATCAGGCAATTTCAAGGTTGATTTTGAATGAACCGATACAATATATCATTGGGCAAGCGCATTTTTATGGGAGAGATTATCAGGTGAGTCCAGATGTACTCATCCCTAGGCCAGAAACTGAGGAGCTAGTAGATCTTATGATTAAAAACCATGCGACTGATTCTTTTCATATTTTAGACATAGGGACAGGAACAGGTTGTATCCCGATCACTTTGGCAAAAGCACTATTCAATAGCAAACTGAGTGCAATGGATATCAGTGAGTCCGCACTTTCAATGGCAAAAAGTAATGCCCTCTTACACAAGGCAAATGTACAATTCATACAAAAAGACATCTTGAATGAGGACTTATCAGAAATGTATGATATCATCGTTAGCAACCCTCCCTATATTACAGTAAAAGAGAAAAAGCAAATGCACCAGAATGTACTGGCTTTTGAACCTGAAATTGCTCTTTTTGTACCTGATGAGGATCCTCTGTTATTTTACAGAAGGATTGCGGAGCTGGGAAAGTCCAATTTAAGGGAGGGCGGCTTTTTATATTTTGAGATAAATGAATATTTCGGTAGAGAAACTAAAGAAATGTTACAAGGATATGACTATCGAGAAGTTCAATTAATAAAGGATTTGAGCAATAAAGACCGAATAGTGACTGCAGAGAAATAAGCCATTTATAATTAGTAATTAGAAATGCATAATTAGAAATGAGTAATTATGAATTAGTACCTTAAATCCGCAGGTATTATTTAAAGAAGAGCAAAAAAGGCTTGATATAATGAATCAAAGCCTTTTTTAGCTCATTAAAATTTCACTTATTTGAGTGACCAAAAACAAATCAAGTGAAAGATGAAAATTAAGCAATCTAATTCAAAGATCAATCCATTCGGGGGACTCAATTTCTGTATTGACCTCTTAAAAAAGGAAGGCATCCCCAATCTCATTGACCAACATCTTGGCAAACGGGTAGTTTATGCAGGCTTTGATTATTCCCAGATATTAATCAATCAAATGTCAGTTTATTTGACCGGTGGAGATTGTGCCGAAGACATTAATGAACACTTGAGG
>CALGOB010000071.1 GCA_937958005.1 uncultured Cyclobacteriaceae bacterium | reverse complement strand
AGAAATTATAAAACCCTTGAAAAACTTATTTCAATAAGCTAAATCAAGGGTTTCAATAAACATTTTAAATGTTTTTATTGCTTTATAAATGACCTAGAAAAAGTATTTCCATCTATTTCAATTGCTCGAATTAAATAGATTCCATTTTTCAATTTTGAAATATCGATCTTTTGTTGCTTTTCAGTCTTTTCAACAAATAATAGTTGCCTTCCAGATTGGTCAAGTAACTGAAACGATTTTATACTGCCTCCTTCTAAAGTAATGAACTCTTTACCTGGATTTGGATAAATCACCAATTGATCATCAACATCATCGTCAAAGCCAACCTCTTCTCTAGCGTTTGGTACTAAATTAAAACTCCATCTTTGGTAAGGGTCGTTACTTGAAGTCTGCTGTACCACAGCATTCCCGTTGTTATTTCCATTTCCGAGAATATCAAGCACTTTGTTACTGTTAACAGACACAATTTTATAATTCCCATTATTTGTACTTTCAATTTTCCATCTTTGGTTATTACTCCCAAAAAATTCCCATTGTTGAATACGTGCGTTGTTATTACTACTCCCATCTACAACATCCAGTACCCTATTACTGTGTACCGCGGTTATTCTGTATTCATCTTTTTGTATAATTTCTACAAGCCATTTCTGATTGTCACCACTACCAGGTGTCCATTGTTGTATCCCCGCACCATTTTCAAAAGAAACTCCTGATACATCCATCGCTTTTCCACTACCAGAATTTAAAATTTGATAGATCGCTCCTGATATAATCTCATTTCCTACAGGAGGGGTAATTTCTGTTGTTGCATTAGCTACTGGAGACCAATTAGAGTTTCCAGCATTGTTCTGAGATCTTACTCTATAAAAATAAGTAGTCCCTTCATCTAAACCATTATTAGAGTAACTGGTCGTATTAGAAGAGAGGTTAGCAATAGTGGCCCAACCATTCACCCCATTCGCTGATCTTTGTAGCCTAAAGCTATTTTCATTTCCTGAATTATCTAACCAGTTTAGATTAATGGTGGAAGTAGAGGTAGCTACTGCGGTAAGGTTAGAAGGTGCTTGCGGTGCTTCAGCTCCTTCACTGAACTGGATCCAATTTACATTACCAATTCCATTTCCACCTTTAAATACTAAATATAAATCTTGTATGCCAGATACATTGGAAACTTCAGATGTTCTTGTAATCCAGTTTTGCCATCCTCCGGTATTACCTACATTAGCAGTGCCAATTAAGTTTCCATTTACACCGTTAAGCCTAAATTCAATTTGCCCTGTAAAAGAAGCGTTTGAAGCAATTCTTGTTTCCACACTTTGAGCTCCATTGCCGAAATCCACATTATTGAAACGTAAATAATCGCCCTCATCGATAAACCCAACATTTTGACCTCCACCAGTATCACTTGTGCTTTCTAACTGAACACCCGAGGAACTATCGAAATTTTCAGCTTCGATTCTTTGAAAAGCATCAATATTTGATGGTATCGGAGGAGAAGTTGATGATCCAGACCATTTAAAAGTAATAGCAGACCTACCTGGCACTGTATAATTAAATGAGGCAGACCCTGTTTGCACACGGATTGAACTATTTTGATTTTGGCTGTTATAAACCAACAATACTTTACTACCATCCGTATTTCTAAATGCTACATTTGACATCCCATTCACACTATTAGTACTCATCCTAACTGCACCTGGTTCTATGTACCTTGAAACTTGTGCTATAATATAATAAGACACATTCCTAGTAATTGAATTACTACTGTTGACAGTGACAGCTCCCAAACATTCTGTACAACCTCCAGGCGTTTTAGGGCCAAATGACGCATCGGAAGCAAGGTTCCATTCGATGACGGCTTTAGACCAGTTTCTTAATGAGCCAACCACAATGTTCTCCATATGCCATCCAAAATCACCATCAAAATTTCCATTCGAACTGGTAAACTGCTCTGTGAAATAGACATTTTTCCCTGTTGAATTCTGTACAGTAGACATAGCAGAGATGTCGCCTGCATACAAATGAAAAGCAGCGCCATCAACGAAAGAACTATTATTCAGCACATCAATAGGGTATGCTGTATTGTCACAATTATGATCAAATGCAATGATTTTTGTATCATAACCCGCACCCCTAATGGCTGGCCCTAAGTTGTTATTGATAAAATTCCTTTGTTCAGTTGAATTCATCAACATACTAGGCTCATTGAAAGGATTTTCTGGCTCATTCTGTGGGGTAATAGCCCAAATATCTATTCCTTCAGCTTCCATTTCCTCTAAATACCTTACAAAATAAGTTGCATAGGCCGCATAGTAGTTTGTTGACAAACTTCCCCCAATCCATGTATTGTTTGTTTTCATCCATGTAGGGGCGGTCCAAGGGGTGGCCAAAACTTTAATGGAAGGGTTAATGGCAAGAATGTCCTTTAAAACGGGAATCAAATAAGTTTGATCTGGTCCAGCTAGACTAAAATTATTCATATTGACATCCCCAGCAGTTTCATTATAAGAATAAACTGAATTACTTAGATCAGATGCTCCTATGCTAATTCTGACTATAGAAATAGCATTGCCATTATTGGGGTCAAAAAGTTCATTCAATAAATTATTCCTAGTAGAATTATTTAGGCTACTGATTACCTCTGCACTACCCTGTGTCAAAGCAAATCCAAATCCTGATAATGATTGTAAATTTGATGATTCGTTAATCGTTATCGTATTTGGGCTTGACCCACCTTGATTACTGAATGAGACGGTTGACTGCTGAGAGAGTAAAGCACTCTGATCACCCCTGGTTAACCATGGTGTTACTGTCTGTGCATAAACTCCATGTAGGGAGAAACATGTAAAAACCATGAAAACCATGATTTTAAACCGTTTTTTAAATTGATTAAAATGAGTCATAGATTAGTTATTTATGATTAAAAAAAAACTTGATTTCGGGTAGCAGAATCCTGCTACCCATACCCAAAGGGTATTAATCTCTAACTGACTTGTGCGTAAGTAGAAAAAGTGTCTTTTGTGCGGAATTCTAGTTTAATAGACCAGTGTTTGCATAGCACGTGCAGGGATTTTCAGTATAATCTCTTCTCCTTCAAAAAAGAAGGTATATTCCAATTCTTCGTCTAACAGGTTTAAAACCACTGTTGCATAACTGTTATCTTCATTTTTGAAAGTTGTACTTTGTAAAAAGCTTCTACTTGCCACTGTACTAACTCTCTTTGCACCCGGTCTGATGAATTTTGAGAAATGACCGATGTAGTAGTAAGTAGGCGTATAGATCAATTCACCTGTTTTAGTATCTGCATGAATGGGGGCAAAACATAGGTTATTGACATGATTAGGCCCTCCTGTTTCATCTAATAAAATGTTCCAGTCAGTCCATGCGGCCGTACCATTATTGAAATCATTGATCATGGAATTGGCATACCTCTCTGCATTTGGCCAGTATTGATATTTATTAGGGTCAAATGCTTCATTGCAACCTTCAGTAAAAATAAGTTCCTTATCAGGAAATGATTCCTTGACACGACGCAAATTCTCAAAATTTGGCTTGCTACCTGTCCAAGTTTCATACCAGTGAAAACCTGTTCCCCAAACGTATTTAGCAGCTTCCGGATCACCCAGAATTGTATTGGCCCTGTTGGTGATCAAGTCTCTATTATGATCCCAAACGATTATTTTTTTATCGCCTAACCCTTCAGCTTTGAGAGTGGGGCCCAAGTGATTTTTT
This sequence comes from uncultured Cyclobacteriaceae bacterium, assembly GCA_937958005.1. Lineage (GTDB taxonomy): Bacteria > Bacteroidota > Bacteroidia > Cytophagales > Cyclobacteriaceae > JANSWY01. The sequence goes on along the minus strand of CALGOB010000071.1, from coordinate 10,212 downwards.
AAAAAGTCACGTTCCTGCTGTGCCGTATAGATACATGATTCCCATCTTTGAGTAGCCATTGGTTCATTTTGGATAGTTAAGCCCCAGATAGGGATCCCTTGCTCTTCATATGCTTTAATAAATTTCGCATAATACAATGCCCAAGACCCATAATATTCGGGCAATAAAGATCCTCCTTGAAGCATATTCTTATTTGACTTCATAAACGCCGGAGGACTCCAAGGGCTCACATAAGTAAGTAATGAGCCACCAGCATTTTGAATTGCCCTTTTGATCATGGGAATTCTAAGAGATAAGTCATGGTCTATATTGAAAGTAGTGAGTTCCTTATCTTCACCTGATACATAAGTATATGACTCAGAACTAAAATCACAACTATGGATAGTGGTTCTCAACAAGGTATAAGAAATTCCCGAAGGCCCATAGTAAGCATCCATAAATTCTTTTTTCTTTTCAGCTGACAGTTGGTCAAAAACCTCTGCAGAAGCATCAGTAATAGCACCACCAATTCCTTTAAGAGTCTGAAATTCTTTATTTGGATTAACAAAAATAGACAATTCAGTTTCTAGTGGTTGGTCACCTTGCTTAAAGGACAAAGTTCCTGTAGGAGTTAGCCTAAGCTTTCTGTCTTTGGCAGTCGTATAAACAACTGCTTGAGTTACCTTCTTAGGTTCTTTCTTTTCGTCTATGTTTACGGGTTCAACTTCTTTTACATTACAAGACATTACGAAAAAGAGTAGGCTTAAACAGCCAATTTGTATATTTTTCATGAAATATTATTCGTTAATTTCCCAAGTATAAGTTGCAACTGCTCCTGCATCAAGAGCTGTGGAAAAACTTGTTTCCCCTTCATTAACATTAAATCTTTGTCTGGAATCAGAGTCATTAAGCACCAATAATATAACTTGGTTATCAGCAGTGATAAAAGCTACATTTGGAAGTGTATTGATGAAGTTTGATTCTACTCTCACAGATCCCGGTTTCACTAATTGCGAGACATGACTTATCACATAGTATCCAGTGTTCCGCGTAACTGTATTACCGTTAATAGTAACACTCCCTAAACAATCCTCGCAGCCCCCTATCGTATGTGGATCAAAATTAGAGTCAGAAGATAAATTCCATTCAATTACAGATCTACTCCAGTTTCTTAGTGATCCTATCACAACTTCACGGATGTGCCATTTAAGATCATCCCCAAAATTACCTGAGGCAGAATACCATTGTTCTGTGAAATAAATATTCTTATCAGGATGCCTATTACGCACTGATGATAGTGATTGAATATCCCCCGCATATAAATGGAAAGAAGACCCATCTATATATTGTGATGCGTCTGCATCAGCCAAAACAGTGATAGGGTAATCGACTACGTCAGGATTATGGTCATAGGCAATTAGCTTTGTCTGAATACCTGCACTTGAAAACATAGGACCTAAATGGTCTTTTATAAATTCAGTTTGTTGCTCTGCTGACATCAGCATACTTGGGTTATTAAATCCATTGAGGGGTTCATTTTGAACCGTCAAATGACTTATTTCAATACCTTCATCGTCCATGCTTTCAATATATTTTCTCAAATAAATGGCATAACTATTATAGAACTCGGGCAAAAGAGAGCCTCCCACTGAAGATCCATTGTCCTTCATCCACTGCGGCGCTGACCAAGGAGAAGCAAGTATTTTCAAGTCTGGATTAATCACGAGAATTTCTTTTAAGATAGGGATTAGGTTATCAAAGTCCTGACCAAGTGAAAATTCTTCATGGGTCAAATCTGAAGCATTCTCATTATATGAAAACACAAACGAATCTAAATCAGATGCACCTAAGCTAATTCTGATAAAACTTAGACCTAACTCACCTTCTCCATCCCCAAAAAGCTCATTAAGGGTATTCTCCCTTTCATTTGGATCCATATTATTCAGGTGTAAGGCACTGCCACCAGTGAGGGCAAACCCAAAACCATCTATTTCCTGAAAGGTATTGTTAGGAGTTATCCCAATTGTATTTTCTAGGTTCTGATCAAAAGTATTAATGGCATTACTTTGTAAAGCATATTCCGATGTACGAGAAGGTGTAGTAAGGTAACTCCTTACTTCAGGTAGGCTAACCATGGGAGGAGGGTCTATAACAGGCGGACTAAAGTCCTCCTCAGGTTCACTGCCACAATGGATTAGTATGAAAGGAAACGTTAATAAAATAACAATTCTAAATATTCTCAATAGAGCCATGTAATTAAAAATTTAGGGAGCTATAATAGCTCCCTATTTGAATTAAATATTTTGTTTTTAAAGAACTTTTTGAATCACTACATTATCTAAATCAATCCCTTCTCTAAACCCAGCAATCTCCCCTTCTGGAGCAAAACCAGAACCTGCTTTGAACACAAGAAAAATAGTCCCATCAGCTGATAAGTCTTCAGCAGACACCGTAAACTGACCATCATTACCAATTAAATTAACGAAGTTGTTGATAGCAGAGCAATTAGCAGCTATTTCTATGATGTCACCGCTAAATTCCGTTGCAGTACAATCTTCTCCTTCTCCAAAGCTTTTGATTGCAATTTGCGTAGCATCTCCACCAATAGTGCTTTCATCTATCGGTGCAGCATTTACCAAATAAACTTCAAACCAAGTAGCTAATGTGCCACTTGTACTACTTACATCTGCACTGAATTGGTAAGTACTTCCAGCCTCTAGTGGTATCTCTTGCTGAATAAAATGGTTAGACCATTGAAACCTTCCCCCTTCACCATCTTCTGCATTTTGAAACCTAAAAACCCCTTCAGTAATTCTATGTTCAGTTCCGTTATCATCATTGACCCATAGTGGTACTGACGTCCACCCTGCTGATGCATCACTCATATCACCATTCACCACTAGGTTAGGGCCAAATCCTGACACGGTAACGTCTTCGGTAGTACTGTCATCACCATCGCTGTTGGTGACGGTTAATGTAATGGTATAAGTACCTGATGCCGTATAGGTATAAGTTGGGTTTTCTTCAGTTGATGTGCCTATGTTATCTCCAAAATCCCATGCAAAGCTTTCTCCATCTAATGATGTATTGGTAAACGATACTGTCAATGTGTTTTCTGCGCCAACTTCTAAGGTGAAACCTGCAAATGGAAGAACTACCTCATCAGGTTCATCGTCTTCACCGCAGGAAGATATGAATAGGATTGCAAATAATAAAAGGAATACAGAAAATGAGTTTTTCAATAATTTGTTCATAATATTTTAGTATTTAATTTGTTAATATCTAGTTTTAATTAGGGCCTGTCTATAAAGTAAATCTTCCACCCTCTTTTATGTCTTCACAATCGTTTTATCATTCACTAGGATAAACTATTTGAGAAAACACAAACTCAGGCTGGCAAGGTATGTTATGGACAGGCACTAATTAGGGTCTAGCTGAGGGTTCCTATCTAACTCTTCCTGAGGAATAGGTAAATAGATCTTACTTTCATCCATGTTGTATTCAGTAGGTTGACGAGTCCTAAGGTCAATTTCGATTAAACTGTTCATGACACTCACCACACGTCCATGTCTTACCAAATCATCCCATCTTTGAGATTCCTGAGCTAGCTCTAGTCTCCTCTCTTTCAGAATAGCATCCATCATATTTTGCTGATTTATAAAAGCAGATGCTCCCAAATCCGGAAGGTTTACACGTGAACGTATTCTATTCACCTCAACTCCCGCTTCAGACAATCTGTTCAATTGAGCCAAAGCTTCTGCTTTCAGGAGGATTATGTCTCCTAGTCTTAAAAAGTAGGGCCTGTTAGTACTTGCCCAAGCATTGGCACTTTTCCATTTAAAAGTAAAAGGAATACTACTGCCTACAGCATTTCCCCAATATTCATCTACCCAATTTACATTTTCAAAGAGTACAGAAGCTCCTAACCTAATCTGATCATTTTCTGCTAAAAAAGTATTTACTAAGTCTTGAGATGGTGTCACAAATTTTCTCCAAGTATCTCCTGAAATAGAAGGAGGCAGTACTAACTGCGGACCAAAGTTTCCTTCATTTCCTCCTAAATATTGTGCTTCTATTATTGACTCATCATTGTTATAATGATTTCCATCAAACAAGTCAGGGTAACTGATCAGTCTATAGCCAGCTGCACTATTTTCAACACTGCTTATAAATTCAAGAGCGGCATTAAAATCTGGATTAGGTCTTTGTAAGGAGGCTTTAGCAGCCAATGCGTTTGCAGCTCCCGCTGTTGCTCTTGCTTTATTTACAGATGCATCGGATCCATAGGTATCAGGCAGTAAGTCTATTGCCACTCCCAAATCCTCCATGATTTGTGCATAAACAGCTTCTATACTAGACTTCGGTACATCAGTAGCTTCAGGGTCTGCGGATGAAGTAAATTCAAGTATAAGCGGCACTTCACCCCACATGTTCACTAGTGTATAGTAGTGAAAAGCTCTTAAGAAATGTGCTTCTCCTATAATCTGTTGTCTTCTTTCTTCTGTCAAAGCAGGGTCTGGAACCTGTGGCGCTTGTTCCAATACAACATTAGCCTTTGCGATCGCATTGTATATATTAGACCAATTTGTAAATAACCTAGAGTTAGTAGAGCTTATATTTAACAAGTCTATTTGAAAAATCTCCGGGTTATCTCCACCCGCATAATGATTGTCAGATCTTACATCTTGGAACAACACATTGTCCCACACATAATATTCCGCTTGAAAGGATTCGTAAACTCCAGTGAGGGCCGCCTCTATTTGGCTTGCTTTTTCATAGGCAACATCTTCTGTTTCCTCTGAGATAGGAGATAAGTCCAGAAAGTCATTACAACTTGCTGCTGAAAAAGCAAAGAGTAATAGTAATATTCTATAAATTTTCATTTTTGATGTTTTTAGAAATTTGCTTTGATTCCGAAAATGATATTTCTAGTCTGCGGAAATGTTCCAAAGTCGATGCCTTGAACTGTATTACTTGCCCCAAACGCATTAACTTCAGGATCAAATCCTGTATATTTTGTAAAAGTGAGCAGGTTCTCCCCTGTCACATAGGTTTGTAACCCTCCCAGTCCTATTTTCGAAATGATCTTGGAAGGGATTGTGTATCCAATAGTGAGTGTTTTTAACCTCAAGTATGAAGCATCTTCAATAAACCTAGTGGAGATTCTTGAGTTGTCTGTGATTCCCCAAGTGGCTCTTGGGATGTTTGTAATGTCCCCAGGTTCTCTCCAACGGTCAAGGACTGCAACGGATTGATTTTTAGGATCTATCAACCCTTCCAATTCAATTCGTGTCGCATTGAGTATATCATTTCCATATGATCCTTGAAAGAATAAAGTCAGGTTAAAGTTTTTATAACTCAGCTGATTAGTAAAACCAAATAAAAAGTCAGGATTTGCATCACCAATAATTGTTCTGTCATCTGGTGTAGGAGAAAAAGTGCTTTCGCCTTCTTGGTTAATGTAGAAAGCATCTCCAGTTTCTGGATCTACACCTCCAAAAATATAACCAAATAATGTACCTAAGGGTAAACCCTCTCTTACAAGTGCTGCTTCACCACGACCCGCAATACCTCCTAAAAACAACTCCTGTCCAACTAGATCTAGTACTCTATTCCTGTTTTTGGAAAAGTTTACATTAGCTGTCCAATTGACTGCTTTATCTATAATGACCGCATTTACGGCAGCCTCTATCCCTCTATTTTCTAGTGAGCCAATATTCTGAACAGCATTATCAAACCCAGTAGTACGTGGCAACGGGGCATTTAACAATAGGTCATTTGTAGTTTTAATATAGGCATCTATAGTAACACCTATTCTACTTTTAAGAATACCTATATCAAATCCTATATTAGACTGTGTCGTTTCTTCCCACCTAATAGAGTTATTACTGATGGAGGCTGGAAAAGTCCCTGGTTGTACTACGCCACCAATTGGGTAGTTTGCCCCACCACCTACTAAGCCAAGAAAAGCGAAATTGTTTCCTATTTGATCATTCCCCACGATTCCCCAACCAGCTCTCAACTTCAAATCACTTACAGTACTAACTCCTCTAAAAAATGCTTCTTCTGATATTCTCCAACCGGTAGAAAATGATGGAAAAACTCCCCATCTGTTATCCGGGCCAAACACACTAGAACCATCTGCTCGCAAGTTTAGTGTAAAGAGAAGCCTATTGTCATAATCATAATTTATTCTGCCTAAAAAAGACTGGTTGGCTTTTTGATTTTTAGATGCAGTAGCACTGATTATGTCAGAACCTGCATTGGCCGTAATGATTCCATTGCCTGAAAAATTCTGAGTAGTAATTCCATTACTTTCCCAATCCCATTTTTGAAACACAACACCTGCAAGTGCCTCTAACCTACTTTTGCCAAATTGAGTTTTGTAATTTAGTGTATTATCAAATATCAAATAAGAGGTTTTGTCTACATTACTTACCGCCCTACCACTTAGTGCCCTTCCAAAACTTGTGAGAAAAGGATCCAAAAAGGAGTCAAATATACCATCACTAAAATCTACACCGATATTAGATTTAAAGGTTAGATTTTTAACCAAGGTTAATTCAGCGTATGTGTTTCCTACTAGCCTACGGCTTTCAAAGCCTCTAATGATCCCATCTGTACTTGCAATTGGGTTTTCCCAATTTTGGAACGGGTTAGAAGTAAAAGTACCATCAGCATTAAAAATGCCTATATTCGGAGGAGTTGCTAAGGCCCCTAAAAGAACTCCTCCAGTATTCACACTTTGATTATCTGTTACATCTACATCGGAATAAACAGTATAAGCAACTCTACTTCCTAACTTCAACCAGTCGGAAACTTTATGATCTAAATTTATTTTAAAATTAAAGCGATCCATTTGAGAAGATCTTACCGCACCTTGCTGCTCTACCCATCCACCAGAAATATAATAGGATGTCTTTTCATTCTTACCTGAGACGGATAATTGATAATTTTGAGAAAAACCTTTCTCAAATATCTCATCTTGCCAGTCCGTATCTTCTTGAAACAAGTTCCAATCCGTATTTTGACCAAACTCAGTTAATAAAATGCGGTAATCCCTAGCATTTAACACATCTATTGTATTCCAGACCTCGGAATAACCTAAATAAGAGTCAAATGTCACTAGTGTTTTATCTGTCTTACCCGTTTTAGTGGTAATAAGCACGACTCCATTAGCGGCTTGTGAACCATAGATTGCACTTGATGCAGCATCTTTTAGGACTGTTATGCTTTCTACATCTGCAGGGTTAATAGACCTAGTATCAACTGTTGGCACACCATCAATCACATACAATGGCTCACTTCCAGCATTAATAGAACTTGTTCCCCTGATCCTAATGTTAAGGCCTTGTGAAGGTTTTCCTGAACTTGATAAAACCTGAACACCTGCAGCTTTCCCCTGTATTAAAGAACCAAATTGTGTATTAGGCCTAAGTTTTAAAGCTTCATCATCTATTACCGTAACAGATCCGGTCACATCCTCTTTGTCTTGACTTCCGTATCCCACTACAACTACTTCTGAAAGAGCTACAACATCTTCCTCCATAGTAATTTCTAATGCTGTCCTATTCCATACGTTTACTTCTTGGGATATCATTCCCGTGAAGCTGAATATTATGACATCATTATATTTGATTTCCTTTAAGATGAATTCTCCATTTACATCTGTTATAGTACCTGTACTTGTATTCTTTATAAGTACGTTAACCCCAGGTAATCCTTGGCCATCTAAGTCTTTTACCACACCCTTTATTTGCCTTGACTGTGCAATAAGATTTGAGTTGAGAAAAAGAATTAAACCCAATATAAGTCCTGTGCAAAATTTATAATGTCTGATTTTTGCTCGCATTTTATATTTATCTTTATAAAAACTGATCTTTATTGAATTAATCGAAATAAATACTTCATAAGTGAACTACTTATTGACAAATTCATAATTTGCAATATATCAGAGATATGGCGAGCTATTTCTTATAAGTAGTGAAAAAGTGGATAAATATAGACCCTCTAATTATTCAAATAATTAAATATCAGTTACTTACTACATGTAGAGTTGAGCAAAAAAGTGGACTAGAATGAGTTAGGATAGATCTCTAAGTCAACGCTTTTCATTGAACGCACCTATATTTCTTATTAATTCTTCAAAATCGTCACGCGGAACAATTGCACGATTTTTAATTTTTACTCGATAGTTATATATCGTATTAACTGAATACCTTAATAACCTAGCAATATGAGAACTGTCTTTGATTCCAAGCCTAATGAGTGCAAATATTCTTAATTCCGTATTTAGAATTTCATCATCCTTCACCAGAATCTGCTGCTCCGTTTTGAGCAGTTTGTTTATTTGTTTGATAAAGTCAGGATATATACTAATAAATGCATTATCAAATGTATTATAGAATTCTTGTATTTCTAAGTCAATATAATCTTGGGAACTAACAAGAGTCATTAGCTTATCAAACTGCCTCCCATTTAGCATTTTCTTTACCAGTTTCTGGTGTTTGTCTATTTTCTCTATGTAGTCAGAATGGATGTTCAAAAAATTAGCAATATATTGTTCCTTGATATGATTGGCTTCAGAAAGATCTAAGTTTAGCTTTTCTAACTCTTGATTGAAATTAATTAGTTTTTTATTTGCATCATTTAATTTCTGAACTGTCACATTGAGTTGAGTACGTGCTGTTGACAATTTCCGAAACTGCATAAAAATATAGACCGCGGTAATTAGAAGGATAATTCCTAGAGTACTAATAATGACTAAATTCATTTTCAAGGAATCCTTTTGTTTAATAGATATTTTTTGATAAGCATCTGTTATTAGCGCCATGGTTTTAGAAATCTCAAAAAACCTAAGTCTAGAATTATATTGAACTGCATCTTCAAAAGCATAGGCTATGTAACGATATGCTTTTTCAATCTCGTCTTCATTAAAAATGATGACTGCTAAAATTGCCATTGACGCATTATCCTTAATAGATGCTTTCATATCAGAAATAGCTGAAAGTAGTAAATATTTCTTTTGTGATTGCACATCCTTTTTAAGCTCGTAAATCAATGATCTTTGAAAAGCGATTAATGAATACTGTGTGGTACCAATGGCTGTTTTTTCAAGCCTTTTAGAATTAATATTTAAACACTCTTCTAATTTTCTCTGATCTAACAAATCTTTTTCTATAATCGAATAATAGATCTCAGAATCCTTTGGGACAATACTTAATAACGTGTCTTTGTAGTAATTATAAAGGTTTAAGTATTTTTTTGAATTCTCATCAGCTATTGCATAAAAACTAAGGTCTTCGTATAGTTTTTTAGCGATACTACAATAATCTACATAAAGTGCTTCTGTCAAGTTTTTGGTTGAAACCTGCATCAAAATATCTTCCGCCTCCTTACTTCTTCCTACATTTCCAAGAGTTCTAGAGAGATAAAGTCTTGATCTATCTAAAAGTGTTTTGTTTTTTAGGCGATTGGCAATCTCAAAAGATTTTTCAATGTATAAAAGTGTAGAGTCAAAACTAAACTTATCAAACTCACTTGCTATATTAAGGTAATACTGAAACCTATCTTCTTCTGTAATAGTATTGCTCTCAGCGATTTCCTTTTTAGCTTCAATTCTCAGGTGCTTCTTCTTATCATATTGTCCTCGTTTATCCATTTCCTTGGATAATTCAAGTTCTATAGAGCTTAAGCTCTGGGCACTTATATTGAAATTTAACAAAATAAGACAGTGCCACAATACAAATTTCACCCCTAATAATTGCCCCACATTTCTATCCATGTTTAAAATTAGAATTATTTTTGAATTGTATGGCTACAATAATAACAGAAAATTAATTTATCATTCATATCGCTCCGTTCTATAGCTTTGGAATGATATATTTAAATGATTTAAACCTATTATCCGAAGAGATTATCATGATTTATTTTCCGCACAACTTAGATTATCAGTAAAAACAGGCCACAATAGTAGCTACAAAGGTATGGATCTAACGATAGTTTTTCTTAATGAACCAACCTCGTTCCAAGGGCAAGAGGTATCTATGGAAAAATCATTTACTTACACCATCTAATCCGTATTATAAATTAGAAATTTGGCACAAACCGTAACTAAGAGTCATGTAGTCACTTAAATCCTAATTCCTTACTTACCTTAACCCGAATAATTCGGAATACTCGACCAGGGAGGAGGTCATTATTAGAAAAGCTAAATAGCTGACCACCAACATA
>CALGOB010000070.1 GCA_937958005.1 uncultured Cyclobacteriaceae bacterium | reverse complement strand
ATAAGACTAGAGCAACTGTATTCTTCTTTATTCTTTTAGTTACCATGAGTTTTCGATTTATGATAATTGAATATAACGACTCTGTATGAATCGTGCGTTTTGGTGAAGATAATGTTTCGTCTACTAAATAGCCAACTCTGCGAAATGGGCTATTACTTTTTTAATTTCTCAATAGGCCAATTCGCAGAATTGGCGGGGCATCCAGAATGTAGAAAACTTTCGTCATGCACTAACCAAGCATGATTTCATCACAGTTTGTTAGCACACGTATTTTATTTTCCAAGAGTTTCCTTCAAGAACTTTAAGATGACAAAATATAGAGGCGACAATAGAATCTGAAATCCAAGAGCAACGGGGAAAGACATAAAACTAAGCTCCCATGAAAAATTGAGCTGGTTGAAAAACGACAAAATTAGAATAAGAATTGTTCCGCCGAATCCAACTCCAATTAATCCTTTGAAATTTATGAATGGGTATGTGAGAATTCTAGAGTCGTCGACAATCTTGCAAATTAAAATAGGGGCAAGTTCACTTCTAAAAGCTTCAATTTTTACTATATATTTATGCTTGTTAAGCCGTTTGACATGGAGTTTATTTCCATTTTTAAGCCTACGTTCTATCGAGCCTCGAATTGGTATCCGGTTAAGATTCTTGATTAGGTTCGAAGTGTTGAATATTGATTTAACAGCTTGTTCTTTTTTGTTCTTTTCTCTTTTTAGCTGTTCACTATGAACTTGTTCAATCGCGTTTGTATCGAGATCCCTTCTTTTTAGAATTTCCGCAGCTGCTTGTCTTGCTTCATAAACATACGTCTGATCTTCATCTTGAGCTATATGTTCAAGTTCGTCATTGGATTTAGATTCGAATTTGTTCAGGAATAAATTAGGCATTTAGTATGTCCATGTGTGCTAACAATTCAATAAACGTGCCATATGCGCGCATATTTACCTTTTATTCAAACTAATCTAATGGGTTTTTAATTAAATGAAAATTTTTGGTAGCGATATGTGTATAGATTTCCGTTGTTTTGATGGAGTGATGGCCAAGTAATGATTGTATTGTACGTAAATCCGTTCCTGCTTCCAGTAAATGTGTGGCAAAACTATGCCTTAGCATATGTGGAGTGACTTTCTTATATATTCCAGCTTTTTGAGAAGACCTCCTAATGATACTTAATACACTACTTCCGCTGTACGATTCTCCATTTGACCCTTCAAATAAAAAGTTTTTTGGCCTATAGGTTTTATAGTATGTTCTTAGATTGTTTAGAAGAACATTACTTAATAAAGTGATGCGATCTTTTTTACCTTTTCCGTTATTTACTTTGATGATCATTCGCTTGCTATCAATATCTCTCAACTTTAGGTTGATCAATTCACTTCTGCGTAGGCCAGCAGAGTATAGTAACGCAATGATGCATTGATGTTTGATGTTTTTAGTTGCCTTAAGCATTAATTTAACATCATCTTTGCTAATGACATCGGGTAATTTGCTTGCTTTTGTGGGTCTTTCAAGATAATAAAATCTGCTAGCCATTCCTAATACTTGTTCGTAGTAGAATTTGATGGCATTTATGGCCTGGTTGATGTATGAATCTGATTTATTACTTGTAGCTAAAAATAATAAGAATTGATTGATTTCATTTTCACCTAGACAGTCTGGATTTTTGACTTTAGAATAATGATTGAGGAATTTTTCAAACATCATGATATATGTTTTTGCCGTGTTCAGGGAGTATCTTTTTACTTCTAATTTTCGTAAAAACTCCTCTGGTACAGCACGGTATGTTATGGGTAGATTCCTTATTCTATAGTGATTTATAGTTGGTTTTTCATTCCCCGTATGAATAGGCCTATTGTTAAAAAAATACTTCCCATTGACCCACGCTGTTCCTTTGAATGTTTGGTAAATACGATCTAAATTTTGTCTAGTATTGGGTAGGCATACCATGGCATGTTGTCTACTCCAGCCAATCTCAGGTAAAGTTTTTACTAATGCTTGTACCACTTTGTCAGTAAAGAACTGTAGGCCAATCATTTTTCTTTCTTGAATGACGAGATGCCTTAAAGTGACTTGTTTTAGTTTTTGCATAGCTAAATCAAAAGGATTTGCTATCTGCTTGCAACTTTAATCATAGATTTATCCGTTTATTATCCGTATAAATCAACGGATATGAACCATTTAAAAAGAAAATGTAAATTTTGTAAGGAAGTCTTAACTGGTAGAATAGATAAGATGTTTTGTTCTGAATACTGTAGATCTGCTTATCATTATCAGATTAATAAAGAAAAAGAAGAATCCTTTTATAAAAGGGTAGATAAACAGCTGAAATTGAATAGGCGAATAATGAAAAACTATAATAAAGCTGGAAAAGCTACTGTTAGGAGAGAGCTGTTATTGGAAGATGGTTTTAATCCGAAATACTTTACTCATTACTGGAAGAATGGACGGGGACATGTATATCTGTTTTGTTATGAATTTGGATTCTTTTCCATGAAAGAAAATGATCAGCCCAAATACTTACTGGTGAGATGGCAAACCTACATGGATCAGTAATTTTCAGGGAATTTTAGCTTGTTAGTTTTTGAGAATGGAAAGCGTCCCTCATTAGCCCTGATAGGAGCGGCAGCCCGGAGCGTAGTGAGGACTATAGTGGATAGCAGGTACAGGTCTACAAGGAAAGGAAAGGTTATTGCTCCTCCTTCTTTTTTAAAAGCTCTTAAATAGAAAAACCCTGACCATCTAAAAGATGCCAGGGTCTCTATTATATTAATTAATTCGGTCTTTCTATTTTGACTTTTTGAATGTGTCAAATTTAGAATCTACCTTTTTTCTCGGGAAAATATTGTCTTCTACATTAGTATCAGCAGTTTCCAAGTTAGGATCTAATACTATATTGACAACTTTCTTGTCTTTTACAAAAACCTTAGTAACTTCTAGTTCATTGATTTTCCAGATTTCAGCTGGTATTTTCTCTATTTCCTTACTCCCATCTTCGTAAGTCCATTCTACAATTACAGGCATCACTAGCCCACCCTTATTTTGGAAAGTTACTTCGTAGAAGTTTTTGTTTTGCAACTTTGCTTTTATCTCGTCATCATTTACTCTGTTTTTGTATTCACCATAGAATCTTGTATCTGTATCTGTCATCACAAACGGTACGGGGTTATTAGTAAATGAAAGCATTTTATCCTCTTTTTTACCAGCGATAATCTTATTGTTCTCCTTTACTCTGTTTTCATAACTCTGCTGATCCTTTGCCATTTTTAACCACTTCACATTGGAAATGGACATATCTACATTGTCATTGGTATAAAACCATCCTTTCCAAAACCAATCTAAATCTACTGCAGAAGCATCTTCCATAGTACGGAAGAAATCTGCTGGGCTTGGGTGTTTAAATGCCCACCTTGTTGCATATGTTTTGAAAGCATAGTCAAATAACTCAGGCCCCATTACAGTTTCTCTTAAAATATTTAAGGCAGTAGCCGGTTTTGCATAGGCATTGTTCCCGAACTGCACAATCTGCTCAGAGTTGGTCATGATAGGACGGATAAATGCTTTATCTCCTTTCATATAATCTACTATGTTTTTAGCTGGACCTCTTCTTGAAGGGTAATTTGGGTCCCAGTCTTTCTCTGTTAGGTATTGAACAAAAGTGTTTAGTCCTTCATCCATCCATGTCCATTGTCTCTCATCAGAATTAATGATCATTGGGAAGAAGTTGTGACCTACCTCATGGATAATTACGCTCATCATTCCGTGTTTTACACGGTCAGTATATTTTCCATCTTCATCTGGTCTCCCGAAATTGAAACAGATCATTGGGTATTCCATGCCAATAGATGCGGCATGTACAGAAATAGCTACCGGATATGGGTAGTCAATGGTTACTCTTGAATAGGTTTTCAAAGTCTGAGCCACCACTTTAGTAGAATAATCTTCCCATAAAGGATTTCCTTCTTTAGGATAATAAGACATTGCTAAAGGTTTCTTGCCATTGATATCTACAGCCATAGCATCCCAGATGAATTTTCTTGAACCAGCAAAGGCAAAATCTCTTACGTTTTCTGCTTCAAACCTCCAAGTGCTCTTCTTAGTAGAAGGCTTTTTTTCACGAGCTATAGCCTCTTCTTGAGTCACAATGATGACTGGCTCATCAAACGACTTTTTTGCTTTTTCAAATCTTTTAACTTGTTTAGAAGTCAATACATCTTTTGGGTTTTGCAATACTCCTGTTGCACCAATGACAAAGTCTGAAGGAACTGTAATGTCTACTTTATAATCTCCAAAGGGAAGGGCAAACTCTCCTCTCCCTAAGAATTGCTTATTTTGCCATCCTTCTATATCATCGTAAACAGCCATTCTCGGGAACCACTGTGCAATCGTATAAAGGTAATTGCCATCTTTAGGGAAATACTCATGACCGGATCTACCACCTACTAACATTCTGTCATTAATATTGTAGGACCACTTTACCTTAAATTTATAACTGCCTCCTGATTTTAAGGACTGACCTGGATCTATCCTCATCATTGTTTTGTTAATCGTATACTTAAGGGGCTTACCAGCTACATCAGTTACCCAAGCAATTTTGAACCCACCTTCATAATCATAGGCATTGGCTACTCGCTGTAAAAGTTTACCAGGAATGGGCTCATTATTCATTTTATTGGTAGTGACTTTAGTAGTATTAGAGTCTTCAGCTCTCATGTTCTGCTCAAGCTGTACCCAAAGGTATTCTAAGGTATTAGGTGAATTGTTTGTATAAGTGATAGTTTCTTCACCACTTATGGTTTGTTTAGCATCATCTAATTCTACAGTGATATCATAATCGGCTTGCTGCTGCCAGTATTCTGGTCCAGGTGCACCACCTGCAGTTCTGTAACTATTGGGAGTTGGGAGTTGTGTCCCTAGTTGCTCAAATTTGCTATCCCATTTCTGTGCATTTGCAGAGAAATAACCGCCTATGAACAATGCGATTAATAAGACTTTTTTCATATAAAATGTAGTTTCAAAATAAATTCAACGATCATATTCTATCAAAAATAAGTGTCAGTGCAATACCGGCTATTAATGAAGATAAAAAAAACCTCCAATCACGATTTCGCACACCTATCAATGATATTGTAATAAAAGTAATTAAGACGTAAACTGAAACAATAATTATTTGTCCCAGTTCTAATCCTATATTAAAGGCAAAAAGCACTGGTACAACGGATTCATCTTTGCGCAGTACTGCACTGATTTGTCCTGAGAAACCTAGACCGTGTATTAACCCTGCAGACCCTGCAAAGAGGTAGTTTAAGGAGAGTTTCTTAGGTTTTAAGTAATTCTCAGATTGTACAAATAAGTTAGAAAGGGCTGCAAAAAGAATGGTAAGGGCAATCATTAACTCTGTGAATGCCGGGTCTACTTTTACCCAACCTGTAGATGCCAAAAATAAGGTGATACTATGTCCTAATGTAAATGAGGTAATCATCCACAGGATTTTCTTCCAAGCATTAAGTGTATAAGCGGCGCATAAAACAATTACGAATAATATGTGATCATAGCCTAAAACATCTAGTATATGATAAAAGCCTATTCCTAGGTACAGTTCAAATTGTGTCATCTTTTTTGATAAAGTCCAATTATCTGCAAAAAAAGAATATCCTTTTTTAAAAATGAACCCGATGATGTAAAATTGGCTGCTTCTAGACCAATTCCTACTATTTTGGCATTATTTGTGTCACTTGTTCGCTAGATTTGCTCTAATAACTTTTTAAGCCCAGTATTATGGTCAAGATTATTTTCAGTTTATTACTCTTTAATTTACATCCGTTTCATATTAGCGTAACTGATATTGAGTTTGATCAAGATACAAAATCTATAGAGATTGCTCAGAAAATATTTATAGACGACTTCGAAGAGGTTTTGAGAGGACTTGGTCATCAGAACGTTGATTTAGTAGCTAAAAGTCGGAAGGTTGTAAATGATCAATTAGTGAAAGACTACCTGCTTAAAAACTTTGAGGTAATTGCCAACGGTAAATCAACTGGTTATACTTTTCTAGGAAGCCAAATTGAGGAAGATGCAATCTGGTGTTACATGGAAATACCTAAAACTAAAAAACTGAAAAGTATTTCTATTAGAAATACAATCCTTACAGATCGTTTTGAAGATCAGATGAACTTAGTTCATGTCAAAAGGGAAGGAAAGATTAAAAGCATGAGGTTGACTAGGAATAACCCTCAGGAAAACTTTGATTATCAATAAACCAATTTTTATATCCTCTTTTTTTATTGATCAAACTACATAAGCGCTTACTTGGTTTTTGAGATAATTGTGTTAATAAGTAGCATATTGTATCTCTTTCTTCTAGTACATTTCTTGTTGTAACATGCAGATTGCTTAGTTCATCGAAATATTTATTAATTAATACTTATAATTTATATTTTGAGGGTGTAATGTACAAAATAGAGAAGAAAAATTATGGGTTGAAGCTTACATTTGGGGGCAATATGGAGCTTGAGGAGATTCAAGCTTGGAGTCAAGAAATTATTGGTTTTTTAGATAAAATGCCTCGTGTATTTGGTATGCTAATTGATATGAGGCAGCTAGAGCCTCTCTCAAAAGACTGTCAGATGATCATAGAAAAAATGCAAAAGTTATTTGCTAAAAGAGTATATCGTTCTGCGACTATTGTAGATAACGAGGCTACTAATAGACAATTTAAAAAAATGGGTAAAAGAACTGGAGTAAATCAGACAAAGATTTATATAGATTCATCAAAAGTAAATGACTGGGAAACTGCAGGAAGGCTTTGGATCAAAAAGGGTATGGAGCCTAATATAAATAGTTCTTGGAGTGCTTAGTATTTAGTTGAGTTTGTTGTTGATAATGAACCTAATCCAAGAGTATCTGTAGGCTATACTTTAATCCCTAAGGGATATTAATTCCCCGACTCTTGAGTCGATCATTAAATTATTGCCCATAGATACCCCGTACCCTTGGGTCGGGGTTGGTTCATTAATCAACTTAGCACCTCCGCAAAGAAGCTTCTGTGCTTGCGTAAAAGTCGTGTTGCACGACTAGGGAATTGATACCCTTTAGGGAATAAAGTTTAACTGATGCCTTAATTTCAAAACTCTTTTTAGCTATAACGGAGAAATTAGAAGTTTTTGAAAGCCTAGCACACAAACTAAATGTTACTACGTAGGTTTCATTTATTCCACTTAATATAATCATACTATTATCCTTCTCGGAATTTGACACAAACCATAGCTAACAGTCATCTAGTCAGTTAAACCCGAATGATGCAATAGAAATTTGATGCAAACCATAACTAACAGTCATTTATGATTTTCTCTTAAAAGCATAATGTAGGTTAAAGATCCATTTTTCTTCTAATGAAACCGTTATTATAACTGGTAATTCACTTACTTCATCGAAGTAATTCTCAGATAAGAGTAATGCTCAATAATTTTGGAGTATGTACAAGATAGAGAAGAAAAATTACGGGTTAAAATTAACGTTTGAAGGCTTTATTCAATCAGAAGAAATTCAAGAATGGAGTAAAGAAATGGTAGGTCTTTTAGAAAACATGCCAGATACATTTGGTATGCTTATAGATATGAGAAGACTAAAACCTTTACCAGCCGAAAGTCAGATGGCAATGGAAACTGTACAGAAGTTATTCGCTAAGAGGGTACAACGCTCGGCAACAATAGTAGATAATGTTATAACGAATATGCAGTTTAAACGTATTGGAAAAAAAACAGGTGTGAACCAAACTAAAATCTATATAGATGCTTCAAAGTCAAATGACTGGGAGACGGCAGGTAGGCTTTGGATTACTAAAGCTATAGAGCCTAATATGGAAAGTTCTTGGAGTGCATAAAGCGACTTATAGTAGTTACAGTTCAGCTATTGGCATAGCAACAAAGCGTTTCTCGTGTATATTAAGAGTAGAAAGGTGTTTTGAAGACTACTGCATCGGCAAGTTGTTTAATCCCTAAGGGATATTAATTCCCCTGGTCGGGCACCCCGACTCTTGAGTCGATCATTAAATTATTGCCTATAGATACCCCGTACCCTTGGGTCAGGGTTGGTTCATTAGTATCAGGTTCCTCCTTTTCAACTAATTTTCCAGCTTGCTATAGTTTTACTTCTGTGATAAATTCATTTGATCACATGCTAGTTAATGATTTATTACTTCTGCATAATGTAGAGGTTTCTTCTGTAGATTGTTTTATTGCTAAAGGAGATTCTTTTTCATTTTTAGCATTATGAGATGTCATTTTGCTATAATTTCAGCAACTCTTATTTGATTGAATTGATTTAAATGGGATATCCCCCAACATCCTTTATTTTCAATAATCCTATCCTATGCTTGCGTTTTTTGTCTCAGCTGGGAATCGCTTTGTCAAAATCAAACTTATCAAAATATCTTATACGCCCCTATAAACATAAATGGGTATTATACTTTGTTGAGATAAGTAAAAGCCAAAAAAAATCATGAGACAATTTTTTAACCCGAATGATGCATTAGACTTTTAAGAGAAAATCTTAAATGGCTGTTAGATAGCAGCTTAAATTCTGATTTGCAACGCAGACATAGTCTCCATTATGGTGAGTAGGAAATTAGGATTTAAGTGGCTAAATGACTGTTAGTTATGGTTTGCATCAAATTTCTATTGCATCATTCCGGCTTAAATACGGCAAGACTATAAGCTTTCTCAATAGTTAATTCTTGAAAGAAGTAAACATTGCCAATAAACCAACCTGGGCACAGAGTCTCTGCTGAGAAGGGTACGGAGTATC
>CALGOB010000069.1 GCA_937958005.1 uncultured Cyclobacteriaceae bacterium | reverse complement strand
GCAACTATGATTTCAAATTCTGTATTGACTTTTGTGCTTTCACAAATTGTTTCATGACATTTAATGAATATCTCCTCTTGTTTATCGAAAGTTGCTTGATCAACAACTAATGTAAAATCAATTCCATGATTCATCATTAAGCTATTTAAAAGCCGGTAAGAACCAAGATGAAATGTACAAACAATCCCAGCTTGTTCTTTTAGGTAATCCAATACATTATTGGAATCTTTTATGGTCGTATTTTCTAGGGATTCTAGTAAGTAATCTATATCTATATATGCCCTATCCTTATAATAATTGACTTTTCTAAAAAGCGATAAGTCTTCAATAGGCAAATCAGGAATAAGTAATGATTTTAACCCGCAGAACATATGATATTTTATGCTGTTCCAGTAGTCATCAACTGAAACTTCTTTTGCATAATTCTCTGTTAATTTTTCGATCGAGTTTTTATATTGATTATTCATAGTTTATTAGATTAGCGAAAAGTAGAATTATTTGAAGCGCAACTTGTGTCGTTATTTTATCTACATCTTTTTTGGGGTTTACTTCTACTAAATCCACTCCTATAATTTGACAGCTATCGAGCAGGCTGTAGATAATTTTGCTTGCTTCATAGAAATCAAAGCCGCCAGGCACTGGAGTTGCAGTAGCTGGTGCAACTGATGGATCTAGAAAATCAATATCAAAAGTGATGTAGACTGGGGTCTTTTGATCAGGCAGTACGTTCGTTTTTTCCAACTTGCACTGACTGGCATAGATTATTTTTTGTTTCTTATTTTTAGGCTTTTTAAAATTTACCAAGCCTCTTACACCTACTTGGGTAATTTGCGTTATTTCTTCAGTCAAAAGTAAGTCTTTCACAAAATTACCATGATGTATCTCAAGGTCTTCTGTTCCCATGTCCATTATACCATCATATGTATCATGATGTGCATCAAACTGTATCACTTGTATTTTCTTGTATTTTTTAGCGGCCGCCTTTATAGATGCATGACTGATTGAATGATCTCCCCCTACTAGAAACGGGATATTGTCACTATTATGTATTTTACTCGAAGATTGAAAAATCTTATTATAAATTTCACTATAAACCTCTCTTTTTGATATATATAGATCCCCCCAATCAAGCATTCTATTGTCGTTAACTGCTGCTTTAAAATTTTCAAAATCAATCCGGTGATCGATTGTACTAAAATCTAAAAGTTCAACATTGTCTGGCTTAAACTTAATATGTTGGCTATTCGTATAATTTCTAAAAGAAGCTGAAAATTCTTTACATCCAGGGTCAATTGCGTTTCCACTACCCACTGGGATTCCCATAAATACCAAGCATCGCTTATTAACTTGCGGATCAAATAAATTAAATCCGAATAATGTCTGTTTCTTCTGAATCACATAATAATCTTGCCCCTCAAAATCTATGAATATACCTTTCTTAAAAAGTTGATTGATTAATTTAGATATATCACTTTCAGCATATTTATCCTTTAATACATTGACTATGTCTTCTTCCTTATAAGGAGGCGAAACAAGTGAAACAAGTAAATCAAAAATATCTTTAGATATCTCATTTAGAATTCCACTTAACAGATGCCTGGCCAGGTACTTACCTTTCTCTTCAAAGAGATGTATAAATGGAGATACTTTTATTGCCATTACCCTAATTTTAGAATTTTGACTTTAAAATACTTGAAATACCTAATGGCTATTCTTGTTATAAAAAAATAGGCTATTGTAAATTTCAAAATTAGCATGAAAGGTATATTCGAAAAATCACCTGCTAATAAAAAGTTAAAGAATTGAGAAGTAATAGAAGGCAAAAAGTCAACTATTGCATAATAACCGAAGAAGACAAAAAATACATAATTACATATAGAATATAAAGCTAGTGGTTTATTAGATTTAATAGTAGTTATCATTTCATCTAGTTTGCCTAGTTTATATAATCTTATAGGAAAATTAAATGATTTTTCTAGGAGGTTTGTAATGTCAAACAAATCAGCGAACATCCAATAACCATCATTTCTTAAAAATGGATTAAAACAAAAAAGGCCAATAATTGTATTTGTAACTACTATCGCATTCAAGGCTTGTGATCGTCCATTCAAAAAGTAAATGCTTATTAGAATTAAATTAAGAATGAGTTGAAAATAGATTCCTCCAAAATCGATCTGGATCCTTTTCCTTGGCTCCAATTGCCAAGCAGCACTAACATCTGAATAGAATACAGGGAAAATCATATAAATACCAAAGCCGATATTAGAGCTTTTTATTTGATGGTATTTGGCACAACTGGCATGCCCCACTTCATGAAATAATAGAATAGAAAGAATTGAACCATAAACAATCCAAAAGTCTTTCGCTCCATTGATATCTGAAATCCTAAAAAAGTCTTCTCCTATTAAGAAAAAAGTAGCAGTACTTATTAGTGATAAAGCTAATAATATTTTAAAGACTATTGGATTAAATAACCATTCAAAAGTATTTTGTAAAAATAATAAAAAAGAGCCTTTAAGAATTGTAACCTTTAAATAAATATAATTTTTCCTAGAATTAGCTGTTGACGAAGATTCTTTGATTTTTTTATCAAAAGAAAGTAAGGAAAGTAATTCACTGGATTGATACCCCCATTTATTCTTCACTAGTTGCAACCGCTCTTGAAAAGAGTTTTTCTCGCATGAAAGGGTCTCTATGATATCAAATATTGTTTGTCCTATTTTAAAATGGCTCTGCTCAAAACTTAAAATGTATTTATCTTTTACCTTGACGCAACTAACTTTAGCCATCAATTCTTCTAATTGTCTGCTCTCATAATCCATATCTAATATTCCCTCCTTCAACTAGCTTTATATTTGTAAACACTGTCTTCCACCTGAACAAGTTCTTTATTACTATAATAAGCATACCTTAACTCTGATGATCTTAAGTCAAGAATTTTATCAGGAGATACACTCCAAAGATGCTTAATGTTTGTTTGCTCAATAGTTGACTTCAGTGTAGTTTCACCATATAAACCATAAGATTTTTCTAAATTCAAACAATTCTTTATTTGCCCAACATCAGATATACAAATACGTTGATTATAATATGGGTTGAATTTTTGAGCTTCAGCAAAAAAATCCAAATCAATCACATGAGTTTCATGAATTCTTTTAGCCGAATAATCTTCAATTCTAAAATCGAAATTGTCCGAAACAGAATGCTTGTCTGCATTGTAAGCAATAACTTTTGTCACTTTAGGATACCTTTCAATAAAGTCACTTGTTAATTTCTTTGTTAAATCTGGATATTTAGAGATAATTGTTATCGACCTAAGTTTACTATTTGAGCATTTATCTAAAATCTCACAAAGTAAATTATACGAACCTCTCTTGTAAAGAATCCTTAATTCTAAATGCCTACATCCCAACTCATCTAGTTCATCCAATAAAGAAAAGACATTGAAATGTGAATCTTCAGTAATTTCTATACTTGATTTAAAAATCTCAAATGGTTTATTGAATCCCAAATCAATCTTTGAGAAATTTTGAGGCATTGAAGTATAAAAGCCAATATTTTCCTTGAGTAGAAAATTTATATAGGAGTTAACAGTACTATTACTCAACTCACTGTACGAGGAAACAATTTCAGATTCATTCATCCCATCAATCTTATTTGCAAAATCCGTTAGCGGATTTGGAACAAACAAAATATTCTTACTCGGAAAATTATAAATAGCACTTTTACCTTCTCCTTTTACAAAAACCTTATTAGCATATATTTTAAAATACCGCATTAATTATCGTAAGTCCAAAAGTGATTTGATACTATCTTTTACTAAATACTGATCAGTCTGATGACTTTTACTTTCGCTAAATTTTGAGTCTGTTCTGAGTTCTTTGACATTTTCTTTTTTAAACTCAACCATGTACCTATAAAAAACAGGGAGTCTATTAATTTCTTCCTCATCAAATAACTCTCTCATATTGTTTCTCATCTTGGTAGGTCAATAATTGAGCGATTTTCATATCAATATCAAAATTACATCTGTTAGAAGGAGCTATAAATTGTCCAATCGGATTTACCTCTAAAAAGAAAAACTGATCATTTTGATCTACAATAAGGTCTATTGAACCTGTATTAAGATCAATATCGTTCATAAATTCTATCAATTTTTCCTTTATTAAACTTGGTAATTCAAATGGTACTGAGTTAGCATTCCCGCTATTAACATCTAATTTAATATCACTGTGCTGTCTTTCACTGCATACAATTGCAGTGGAATAAAAAGCCTCATCTATATAAAATGACCTGATTTCAAACTTTGCTTTAATTTGTTGCTGAACCAGCGTAGGGAAAAAAGACTTTTCTAATTCCTTAATTTTATGATCATCAAGCTTTATGGTATAGGCTGTACTAACCTTATCACCATCAGAATGATATCCGCAAAAATTAATTGGTTTCATAATCAAATCACCAATCCTTGTCCTCACCTCGTTTAAAGTTGTGATATTATTTACCACATAAGATTTTGGAACAGTCAAACCAAAACTCGCAGCTTTCTCTAAAATTAAAATTTTATTGACAGTAATATTGCTAAAATCAGGGTACCACTTTTTATTTCTGAGTACGGAAAATATACATTCAATTAAATGATTTACTTCACCCCGTAAATCAGCTCTCATCTGAATGGTCAGGTTTTCAATAGCATGCTGGGGGTAAAACCTTCTATACCATACAACATTTACCTCAGATTGAAAATCTATACCGTCTATTATTAGTTTGTTTTCAACATTATCTAATTCTAAAGGTATTTTCCCTGATATGATATCGTTAATATTTAATCTGTAGAATCTACTTTTTAAATGAATTAACCAATCTACTACATGATCAAAGCTTTCATCGTAAGTATTATCTTCTAATATTAAGATCATAATTTTAAAAGAGGGACTAAAAAAAGCCCCCCTCTAAATTATTTAATCAGCTGATAAGATATCACACCTTAAGCTATCAGCATCAGAATCTAAAGTTGAAAGCTGAACCATTTCTAGTCTCTCTTCTAATTCAACTATTTCAAGATTTTGAGCATTTTCCAATTGTACGTTTTCTGTAGTTAACATAATAAATTAAAATTTAATGATTAAAAGCCTACTCTATCAAAAGGTTTTCGGCATACCCTTAGTTTATAAACTCAACACCAAGATATAGATTATTATTTGAAAACAAATATTTCACAAAATAAAAACAATCATTCCTTTTTATTTTATTTGCTCAATTATTATCAAAAGATAAATATCAAAAATTAATTTTTTACCAAATATTATATAAGATTAAAAGAAGATCAATTCCGAAGGATATAAATCTTACAAATCACTAAGAGTAGATTAACAAGTTAATTTTTATTTTTCAATAGTACTTAAAACCAAAATTAATTTCGTTATTTCAATTAAAATGATCAGTTAATTCTAAATATGATTTTTTCAAGAAAACACACATAATAACATCATTTATTTTATCCAACAGCTATTAGACAATCACTCATTTGCTTTCTTGTTTATTCTCAAATGAAAATTTTCGGGAAGTTGAAAAAAAAATAAATTTTTATTGAAAAATTTAAAACAATTTTGTTAAATAACTCACAGATGAGAAAAAAGGAACTTAAAATACTTGTCAGTATTCTATAACTAATTAAATATCAATTGATAATTTCCACAAAACAATCCATCTGAAAAAAGAATTTATAAAAAATTAATCCAATTAACTATTGAAATTGACATATTCTGAGATTAGAGTGAGTTTCAATTTCAGCTTGAACAAATATAGAAATCAATACTATTCCATCAATTATAATAGGATATGATTATTTGACCTATAGGCTTCCACATGAAAAAGATCTATACCAAAAGCATAAAACCAAGGAGATTTAAATTTCTAGTAATAAATACTCTCTTTTATTGACTCCTTAATTTGTCAGGAAAATGAATAAAATAACCCACGGAAGACCTGGTTTATTAAACCTCTATACTATAAAGATTTGAGCTACCGTGCCAATTCAACAGTCCACTGTTATCCTAAACTCCTAAGAGAATGAGGTACTGACAAAACTGTCAGTATGAGGCCTTGTTTAGCTGGTCGGCTACACTCGGCATTAGTAAATTGTTAGGTTTAAAAACTCTATCTATAATCCGTGGGTATATTTTCAGTTTTTTTATCGAAAATTGCATCCGACGACGCAAAACTAAAGCGATCATTTCGAAATAGCTAAAAAAATAACATGAGTAATCAAATATATTTCACTCCAGGTCCAGCACAGACATTTTATTCATTTGAACAGCATCTAAAAAATGCCTTGAGGGAAGACGTACCTTCTATTTCTCATAGAAGTATTGAGTTTCAAAAGATATTTCAATTCACAACCGAGAAACTTAAAGAACTACTAAACATTCCAGAGCAATTCAATATTTATTTCACGGGATCAGCAAATGAAATTTGGGAAAGGATTGCCCAGAATCTAATAATTAATAGCAGCCATCATTTGGTTAATGGTTCCTTTTCAAAAAAATTCTATGATATAGCAAAAGCTTACCAACTTGATTCTACCATTGAAGAAGTAAGCTTAGGTAATCCATTTTCACTTTCAATACCAATTGAAACGGAATTAATAGCCCTCACACAAAATGAAACTAGTATAGGTTTCAACTTTCCTGAAAATGAAATTTCAAGCATTTTTGAATGCAAAAATGATCATACACTGCTTGCTGTAGATGCTGTAAGCTGTACGCCTTCTGTAAACTTAGATTTTAACCTCATAGATACTGCTTATTTCTCAGTTCAGAAAGGGTTTGGTTTACCAGCTGGACTAGGCGTTTGGTTAGTCAATGAGAAATGCCATGAAAAAGCGATCCAAAAACAATCTTTAGGTCATTCAATTGGCTCATATCACAGCCTGCCAACCCTCAAGAAATTTGCAGATAAACATCAAACGCCAGAAACCCCAAATGTCCTAGCCATCTATTTACTTGGCAAAGTAGCTCAAGACATGCTATATAGAGGCGCTAAGCAAATACAAAATGATACCCTATATAAATCCACCATAATCCATCAAGCATTTGAAGAAATGGATTGGGTAGACCCTTTTATCAAACAAAGTAAGTATAGATCCAGAACGGTGGCTGTTGGAGAATTAAAAGGCATTTCTTCCTCTGATGTAATCTCAAAAATGAAAGAAAAGAAGTTTGTATTAGGAAGTGGTTACGGTTCATTTAAAGAATCTCATATCAGAATAGCCAATTTCCCTACGCATTCCAAAGAACAAACCGAATTATTAGTAGATACACTAAAAACCCTGTGACAGGCAATATGAAATTTCAGTTGATAAATCATCAATATATGAGCATGCCTAAAATTCCTGTTTCTTAGTAAACAAAACCTTAAGAATCATGGCTTTGAACCCTTCTGGCTGTTAATAAACATAAACAGCCAGAAGGGTAACTGCTCAAACAGTGTCCCCAAAACCAAAAGTTCCTTCCTTGCTTATATCCTTTTTTGAAGTTGCTGTAAAAGAATATTTACCAATCAACTAAAATTTAACCCGTTGATCTATTCATATAACAAAAGGGTTATTACTTTTGTAGAATATATAAAGTACCGAAAGGCATGAATCAATTCAATAAAATCCTTATTGCTCTAGATAACAGTCCAATGGACGAGGAATTAATGGAATCTGCAAAACTCATCAGTGACCTGAATGAAGGAAGAGAAATTCATTTCATTAATATCATTAAAGATTTTGAAACTCCGGGCAATTTATTAAGGCAATTCCCTAATATTATTGAAGGTGCGTTAAAAGAAAGGAAAGACCAGATTGCTCAAAAGGTGAACCGTATCTTTCCAGAAGATGGCAACACCCAAGTTAAAATCAATGTAGTAAAAGGAAACATCTTAAAAGAAATTTTAAGCTATAGTTCTCAAATTAAATCCGACCTGATCATTGTAGGTAGGAAAAACGAAAGAAAGGGCGGTGGCATTCTAAATAGTCGGTTAGCAAGAAGGGCTAATTGTTCACTGATGATCATTCCAAATGGAACTGTCAGAAAAGTGGAAAAAATACTAATTCCTATAGACTTTTCAGAAAACTCTATCATGGCCTTACAAATAGCAGCAGCTTTTGGGAAAAAGAATAATGCCAAAATAATCACTCAAAATGTCTATCAAGTTCCTGTAGGATACCATTACTCGGGTAAAACCAAAGAAGAGTTTGCAAAAGTAATGGAAAAAAATGCCAAAGAGGATTTTGATAAATTAACTCGAGATATAGATTTTGAAGGAGTTGATTTAGAACAGGTTTATACACAATCTGATGATGACCACATTATGGAGGATGTTTATCAAACAGCTAAAATACTCAAAGTGGACAGTGTAATTATAGGGGCAAAAGGAAGAACTGCTGCTACTGCAATTTTTATTGGAAGTAGGGCTGAAAAATTAATTCAAATAGATGAAAGTTTTCCTTTAATCATCATGAGACCAAAAGGTAAAAATGCTGGTTTTATTGATTACCTCAAAGAATTATAATCATTAAGCTCTTAACTTATCAAGTAACCGATTAAGTTCTATACACTCGTTCTCACTAAGAGATTGGAAATTTTCTTCCCATCTCCTCATTTCATTATCAAGATCTTCTAAAAGATTTAACCCGTCTTCAGATATAATTACATCTACAGCACGTCTATCGCTTGCGCATTGTTTTCTTACAACTAATCCTTTTTTCTCTAATTTATCTACAATTCTGGAAGCATTGGACATCCTATCTAACATTCGGTCTATTATTAAGTTAATAGTTACCGGTTTAGGATATTGCCCCCTCAAAATTCTAAGCACATTAAATTGGGGAGAAGTCAATCCATTTTTCTTAAACATTTTGCTTTGAGTTTCATTCATCCAGTTATTAGTAAAAATCAAGTTTACAACAACTTTGGAAAACTCATTTTTAAACTTTGATTGTTTGATATCTTGTTCTAATCCCATTCTCTTAATGTCCACTTACATTAAATGTAACAACACACAAATGTATTCGGTTCGCATTTTATTAATAATAATATGAATTAAAATTAATCAGCACGTCAAGACTAAGTCTTAATCTAATTTTCTCTTTGGTATGAAATAGATAAAATAAGGAATATCTCATCTATATACTATCAAGTATAGTCAGTACATATAAAACACTTTCATTTGTGTTCTTACCGTAAAACTCATCTGAATCAGTAACTGTTAAGCAATAGTATTAGTTAGATCATCTGCTTAGAAAAATTCCAGAAAAAAGGAGATTTTAAAAATGGAATCTGTTCAGCTCGGGATTGATCAAATCAACCGATGAAAGTACACTCATTATTTAATCAATGAAAAAAACCTACCAACAAAATGACCATCTTACCTTTTAATCATTCTTTGCATAACCTCTCTTCTATTCGTAAAAATTTTAAGGAAATATATCCCTTCCTCTATTTCATCATAAATTGATAAGGTAGCTTCTGACAGTTCATTATCAAGGTTATTAGTAACTACAATCACCTTCCCTGAAACATCATACAATAACATGCCAAGCAATTCTTCCTGATCTCCTAATTTTATGTTTATCGTTTTAGAAAAAGGGTTAGGAAAAACCTGTAAAGTTCCGTCATCTGGCACATGGACAAAGATTGCATCAGAAAATTCAAATTGACCATCAAAATCCACTTGCTTCAATCGATAAAAATTACTTCCATAAAACGGGATTGCATCAGTAAAACTATAATTCTCAACATTTATTGAATTCCCAACGCCTTTCAATGTACCAACTACCTCGTAAGAACCATCTTCAGATCTTCTCTCGATTTCAAATCGATCATTATCTATTTCTTGAGCTGTTTGCCAAGTTAGTAATACATGTCCTTCATCGTTAAATCCTTTAAAAGAAATTAACTCAACTGGCAAAGGTATATTAGCCATTGGGGATCCTATATCTCCTCCTGAATTATTACTTCCCGCAGTAGTTGCTGAACTAACGATTGCACTTCCTACGGGGGTAATAGCTCCATCAACACTTAATGCCCAACTAGTTGCTAGCCCATTATCCAATGTCAAATCTGTTAAATAGATGGAAGCAGCATTATTATTATCTGGAAAAACAGGGCCATCATCATAGGTAACTTCATCTATACTTCCGGAAAAATCCCTTCCATTATAAGCAACAAAATTCCAAAGACCTATTCTATCACCTCCATTGGCCATTGTAGGCCAATTATTTTCCACGGCTATCAAATTTAATCCACTTCCCCACGCTGCTTCAAACTCAGTAATAGAAAGCATCGGCGAATTACCCAAATCATACAAAATAGCGGAGGTTCCCGGAGCAATACTACCTGAAGAAATATTAGGTGCACCAAGAACTGTTCCATCATCATCATCAAAAACAAAGCCTGACATATCTATGACTGTACTTCCATTATTGAATACTTCTACCCATTCCCATAAATTATCATTACTATTTGGGTCGTACATAATTTCTGTAATAATTAAATCGGTAGCTGCGTTAGTAGCACTAACTACAATATCATCTATACCGTACTCATCTCTAGAGCCTGTACCACTTACATCATCTCCTTCCCATATCAAAAGAAAGAAGTCACCATTAGCCAATGCTAATCCATCAATATTTGTTGACCTTGATTCTGTCTGCCAATCCAAAATATCAGATGCGCCGGGTGTAGAAAAATCTAATGCATCAACCCCAATCGTATCCCCTGATACCAAACCTGTAGAATAGGAAAAATCAAGACTATTAGATCTATCATTAGAACCATTATTTAGATAAGCAATATTATAACTTACAGATAAACCAGTAATAGTTCCACCTGTATTATTCTGTATCCTCATAACTATTTGCCCAGAATTGAAATCTGAACCAGTAGGCTGTACACCTAAAATAACATTACCGCCTCCTCTATCAAAAGCATAAACACCACCTGGACCTACTCCTCCTTCACTGCTCCCTCTATCAAAATCTGTGTTGGAAGTACTGGTTTCTCCAAACAAAATATCTCCATCTGAAAACCCATTTACGACTATTCCATCTGAGTCCAACTGACCAACTCCTGCATTAGGAGCAAATCCCCCTGCTGTAAAAACCCCATTATTAATACCTGTAACAGTATTTTCAAAGTCAACAGTAAAATTAGTATCTACTGTCGGGATAGATAGTTGAGCAAAACTGCTTTGGGCGATGCTTAAAGCTATACAAACTGTCAAAATAGTTTTTATAGCTTGATTTTTTACTGGTATAAACATTTCACAAAGATAGAGGATTCAAAGGCAGTCTATTATTATTTTCTTTAATTTTTCGTCAGATGTGTCAAAAAACCAACAGATCGATTAGAAAAAAGAACTTCTTTCTTAACCTTCACTATTCATTAGAAAATTGATACAGAACATTACTAACAGCCGTCAAGTCACACTTAAATACTAATTCTTCACTCATAACAATAGAGACTATGCCTACGTTGCAAATGAGAATTTAAGACTATCTAAGAGCTATTTATTATTTTCTCTAAGAAGTCTAATGCATAACTTGGGTTAAAATTGTTTGTCATAAAGAACTATCCTTTCTAATAATTTACTTGGAATAGTTAGTAAAGAAGACCATCATTAGTTAAAATATTCAGAAGATAAAAACGTCAAACTACTAGTGAATTAATTTTATCTCTCTAAATTTGCATCCCGTATATAAAGAATTTTTCCTCATTTAATGACTTCAACAAAATACATCTTTGTAACGGGCGGTGTTACATCTTCGCTAGGTAAAGGGATTATCTCTGCCTCTTTAGGTAAACTTCTGCAAGCTAGGGGCTACACAGTTACCATTCAAAAATTTGACCCTTATATAAATATAGACCCAGGAACATTGAATCCGTATGAACACGGTGAATGTTATGTAACTGATGATGGAGCAGAAACTGATTTGGACCTTGGCCATTACGAAAGATTTCTTAATGAGCCTACTTCTCAAGCAAACAATGTAACCACAGGCCGAATTTACTATAACGTAATCACCAAAGAACGACAAGGTGAATTCCTTGGAAAAACTGTACAGGTAGTTCCTCATGTAACTGATGAGATTAAAAGTAGTTTTTACAAATTAGGCAATACGGGCAAATATGATTTTGTCATCACTGAAATAGGTGGTTGTGTCGGAGATATAGAGTCACTACCATTTATAGAAGCAGTCAGGCAAGCTAGGTTTGAACTTGGATCCAACCACTTCGTTTCTATACATTTAACATTAGTCCCTTACTTACAAGCAGCTGGAGAATTAAAGACAAAGCCCACGCAGCATTCTGTAAAGCAATTGTTAGAGGCTGGCATCCAACCAGACATTTTAGTTTGCAGAGCAGAAATGCCATTGCCTTCTGAAATCAGGAAAAAATTAGCTCTATTTTGCAATGTCCCTGTAACATCGGTCATTGAAGCAAGAGATGCTGATACCATATATGATGTTCCATTATTGATGAGAAAAGAGAAATTGGACGAAAGAGTATTGTCTAAAATGAAGATCCCTCACAAAAAGGAACCCATCATTGATCATTGGAAAGACTTTTTAGGAAAACTCAAGAACCCTACTGATGAAGTAAAAATAGGGTTAGTAGGTAAGTATGTTGAACTAAAAGATGCTTACAAGTCCATAGCAGAATCTTTTATTCACGCAGGCAGCAGTAATGAGTGTAAAGTACATGTAAAATGGATTCATTCAGAAAAACTCATTGATAGTTCAAGTCTCGAAAAATCATTGGGAGAATTACATGGTATTTTAGTTGCTCCCGGTTTTGGAGAAAGAGGAATCGAAGGAAAAATTAAAGCAGTACAATTTGCCCGGGAAAACAAAGTTCCATTTTTCGGGATTTGTCTAGGCATGCAGTGTGCAAGCATAGAATTTGCACAAAATGTCTTGGGCTTAGAAGGGGCCTCCTCCAAGGAAGTAAACCTTGATACACCCCACCCTATTATCGCTTTGATGGAAGATCAGAAAAACATTACTGCAATGGGTGGAACTATGAGATTGGGCGCTTACACCTGTGAATTAGCTAAAGGATCTAAAGCATATAGTGCATACGGTCAAGCCAAGATCACAGAAAGACATAGACATCGATATGAATTCAATAACGAGTATTTAGATCTATTTCAAAAGAATGGGATGATTGCCACCGGCAAAAACCCTGACACAAACTTGGTTGAGGTAATTGAATTAAAAGACCATCCGTGGTTTGTTGGGACTCAATATCACCCTGAACTTAAAAGTACTGTATTAAACCCGCACCCTTTATTTACAAAATTTGTGAAAGCGGCATTGAAACATAAAAGAGAAAAAATAGCAGAGTAATTATTTTAACTAATGGATAGAAATCAAATTATTGGTATTTTACTAATGGTGGTATTATTTGCCTCCTATTACTATTGGTTTGCTCCTGAACCAGTAGAGCCGCCTGTTCAAAAGGAACAAGCACCATTAAATACCCCAAGTAGTGATAACGGTCAGCAGGCTGCTTTTCAACAAGCTCCTGAATTACCCGACTCAATCAAGGCGCAGATAGCACAAAGTAATTTTGGCGCATTTGCCAATCTCGCACAAGACAATAGTGGCAGTGATTTACATATCAGCAATGAAGTTTTTGATGTCATCATTTCTGCCAAAGGAGGGTCTATTAAAAAAGTTACTTTAAAAGATTATAAAACTTATGGTGGACAGCCATTGACTTTGATTGATGAAAACAACAGTGAACAGCATATCAGTTTTAGCTCAGCAGGAAAGAACATTAAGTTAGATGATTTGAATTTCACCGCAAGTACAAGTAATCAAACTATACAATCAGGTGATTCGTTGACTATTAAACTTGTTGCTTCCATTGCTAATGGTCAAGAGATATACCAAACATATACTTTTAAGGGTGATTCATATGTAATTGATCGCAAATTAGGATCTAGTGGGTTATCAGGGATTATTGACAATGAAAATTTAAGCTTTTCTTGGCAAGCAAGCCTTTATCAACTGGAGAAAGATCTAAAAGAAGAAAGAACACGATCGGTACTCAATTATTCTGCTAATAAAAGCACTTCAGATCTTGGTATCAGAGATTTATCTAGAGAAGAGGAAAATTTTGAAGAAAATCTTGATTGGGCAGCATTTACCAACAAGTTCTTTATTTCATCTGTCATTCCTTCTAAAACTACAGGAAGTGTGCAATTAGTACAAGAAGGGAATGAAGAAAGCACAGACGTAGTTAAATATATGAGTGCCAATTTTAATATTCCAGTTAGTGAGTTTTTAAGTGAAGGATATGATCTTAAATACTATTTTGGGCCGAAGGAATATGATATTCTCACACAAGTAACACCCAATTTTGATGAGAACATTGACTTTGGATATGGCCCACTCGCATGGATTAATAAATTCTTTACTCGAACCGTATTTAATTTCTTGAAAGGATTTATTGGGAGTTTTGGGGTAATTATTTTGATTATGGTAATCATTATCAGGTTAATCCTATCGCCCTTAACTTATAAGTCTCACATGTCTATGGCCAAAATGAGGATACTCAAACCCGAATTGGATGCTATTAAAGAGAAACATGACGGTGATATGCAAAAATCCCAGCCAGAACAAATGGAGCTCTACAAGAAGGCTGGAATTAATCCGATTAGTGGTTGTATACCTATGGTATTACAAATGCCAATTCTATTCTCGATGTTCTATTTCTTTCCAAGAGCCATAGACCTTAGACAAAAATCCTTCTTATGGGCGGATGATTTATCCGTATATGATAGCATCTGGGATTTTGGGTTTGAAATACCATTTTATGGGGATCATATGAGTCTTTTTACCTTACTGATGACCGCTTCCACTATATTATACACCTGGTCAAACAGTCAGGTATCCTCTGTAACGGGTCCTATGAAAACCGTACAGTATGTAATGCCAATTATGTTCTTATTCTTCTTAAACAGTTATTCCGCTGGTTTGACATTCTACTATTTCGTCTCGAACATCTTCTCATTTAGTCAAATTGCACTATTTAAAAAGCTGGTAAACGAAGACAAAATAAAAGCGGTAATGGAAGAGAACAAGAAGAAAAATGTCAACAAAAAGAAATCTAAATTTGCCAATAGGTTAGAAAGCGCCATGAAAGCAAGTGAAGAATCAAGAAGACAAAAGAAAAAGATCAAATAGTTATACACATTACTTGAACTGAAACTTCAATCAAGGCACTTAATAATCTGATATTAAGTGCCTTGCTAATTTAACAATTTGTTAAGCTTGTACACAATTTTTAAACATTCGAGCGGTAAAGCTGTATGATGTGTCAATTGTCTGTTTAAAAAACATATATTTGTGGTCTTCAAATGAGAAATCAGTCATAAACAGTTTGATACAGTATGGGTAAAATTATTTCAATTGCCAATCAAAAGGGAGGTGTTGGTAAAACAACCACCGCAATTAACTTGTCTGCAAGTTTAGCAGCTTTGGAATACAAAACACTTGTAGTAGATGCCGATCCTCAGGCTAATGCAACTTCAGGATTAGGGTTAAATCCCAAAGAAGTAGAAAATAGTATTTATGAGTGTATGGTAGATGGTGTGGATCCTAATGACTGCATTGTTAATTCAAATCTACAATTCTTAGACCTAATTCCTTCGCACATCAATTTAGTAGGTGCTGAAGTAGAAATGGTCAGTATAGAAAATCGTGAAGAAAAAATGCGTGATGTACTTCAGCCCCTTACTGAGGTTTATGATTTCATTTTAATTGATTGCTCACCATCACTTGGTTTAATTACTGTGAATGCCCTTACTGCTTCCAATTCAATCATTATTCCCGTACAATGCGAATACTTTGCAATGGAAGGACTAGGTAAGCTGTTAAATACTATTACGATTATTCAAAAAAGACTTAATCCTGAGCTTGAAATAGAAGGTATTTTACTGACCATGTATGACACTAGATTAAATCTTTCTAATCAGGTTGTAGAAGAAATTACAACTCATTTTAAATCAATGGTATTTGAAACATTGATTCCAAGAAATATCAAGCTTAGTGAATCTCCTAGTTTTGGTATGCCAGCTATCGCACATGATGCAGATAGTAAAGGTGCGGTCAGTTATTTAAACCTCGCCAAAGAAATGCTAAAAAGAAATGAACTAGCAGTTAATTAATACTTTTATGGCAAAGAAAAAAAGTGGATTAGGTCGTGGGCTCGGTGCTTTGCTAAATGACACACCTGATGATAGCGCAAGCAAAAAGGCAGTCGCTACTCCTAGAAAGGTCGATACTCCTAAGGAAAAGGAAGGTATTAACGAAATTTTAATTAGTCAAATTGAAGTTAATCCATTCCAACCAAGGACAGATTTTAAAAAAGAAGCTTTAGAAGAGCTTTCGGAGTCTATAAAAATCCAAGGCATTATTCAACCTATTACCGTAAGGCAGCTAAGCAGTACCAGTTTCCAACTTATATCAGGTGAAAGAAGGTTACAAGCTTCTAAGTTGGCAGGTTTAGAAAAAATCCCTGCTTATGTCCGAAAAGCTGATGATCAGCAAATGCTAGAGATGGCTCTTATTGAGAATATCCAAAGAGAGGATCTAAACGCAATAGAAGTTGCTTTAAGTTATCAGCGGTTATTGGTAGAGTGTAACTTAAAACAAGAACAACTGGGAGATCGAGTGGGTAAAAAAAGAGCTACGGTCAATAACTATCTTAGGCTATTAAAATTGCCTCCTGATGTACAAATAGCACTTAGGGATGGTAAAATCTCCATGGGTCATGCTAGGGCCATTATAGGAATTGACAACCTAGAACTTCAGTTACAAATTACTCAACAGATCATAGCGAATGATCTATCTGTAAGAAAGGTCGAAGAGCTTGTTAGAAAGTCTCAACAAATGGACTTAGTGGAGAAAGAAACGGAAGAGAAACCAGGACCTACTTACGAAGTTATGCAATTGCAAAACAGGCTCTCGTCTCATTTTGGCACTAAAATAAAAGTAAGTTCTGACGTTAATAATAAAGGAGAAATAAAAATCCCTTTCCTTTCGACGGATGACTTGAACAGAATTTTAGATATAATTAACGCTTAATAATGAAAATAAGCTCTTTTTTTCTTCTTGCACTTTTCCTTTTTATTATTGGGAAACATGGACTTCATGCACAGGAAACGGAAAATGAATTAAACGAAGGAGCTGAGTTGTTTACAGAAAAGTCTAAATTGAACCCAAAGAAAGCGGTACTTTATAGTGCAATAGTTCCTGGTCTGGGTCAAATTTATAATAAACAGCCGTGGAAACTTCCCTTCATTTATGGTGGATTATTCGCCGTGGGTTATTTTATCAATTTCAACAATGAATACTTCCAAGAAACTAGAAATGCCTTGTCATTTCTAAATGCTGGAAACGACCAAGCGATGAGCCCCTTCCCTAACTTAAGCAGTACAGCTCTATCTACCAGAGTTGAGCAATTTAGAAGAGACAGGGATTTTTTGATCATTGTTGGAGTAGGTGTATATCTATTAAACATCATAGATGCTCAAATATCTGCCCATTTAGAAGAATTTGCTATCAATGATGAGTTGCAATTAAGTTTTGAGCCTTCCTATAACAACACTGCCTTTGGTACAAAGAATGTAGGGATAGCATTAGTTTTAAGATTTAAATAAAGATGAAGATATTACTGATTGGGTATGGCAAAATGGGGAAAGCTATTGAAAGACTTTCTTTAGAAAGGGGTCATGAAATTGTAGGCCGTATAAATGATGAAAATCAAGATCTGTTAAAAACAATTGATGTTTCTTCTATAGATGTCGCCATAGAGTTTTCCAGCCCTAATGCAGCCTATGAAAATATCAAAACTTGTTTAGAAAGAGGTATTAAGATAATCAGTGGAACTACTGGCTGGCTAGATCAATACGAAGAAATCAAAGAGATAGTAGAAAAGAAAAATGGTACTTTCTTATATGCCTCCAATTTCAGTCTTGGTGTAAATTTATTTTTTACAATTAATAAATTTCTCGCCCAACTAATGAACCCTCATGACCAGTACAAACCTGAAATGGAGGAAATACACCATACCCAAAAACTAGATGCTCCTAGTGGTACTGCTATTACTTTAGCTGAAGGTTTGATTGAAAATCATTCCCTTAAAAATAAATGGGTCAATGAAAGTTCAGATAAAGAAGAAGATCTTTCCATTTTATCCAAAAGAATAGGGTCTGTACCTGGAACACATTCTGTGACTTACAAATCTCCAATGGACGAAATAGAAATTAAGCACACAGCACACACCCGTGATAGTTTTGCTTTGGGGGCTATTTTAGTGGGTGAATGGATTCAAAATAAATCTGGATTTCTTTCTATTGAAGATTTTATACAGATTAACCATTAAAAAACATAAATTGCAAAAAATTATTTAGGAATGGCATTTAATTTATTTAAAAAGAAAGAACAAAAGAAGAAAAAGTCTGCTACTAGGGAATGGGTAGATGCAATCACATTTGCAGTAATAGCCGCCACCCTGATACGCTGGGCTTTTATGGAGGCTTTTACCATACCTACTTCTTCTATGGAAAACTCACTGTTAGTAGGCGATTTTCTCTTTGTAAGTAAAATAAATTATGGTCCTAGGACACCAAAAACACCCCTGCAGCTGCCTCTGACCCATCAGAAACTTTGGGGAACGCAAAATACACCATCATATTTAGATTGGATTCAATTACCCCAGTACAGATTACCTGGTTTTGGTTTCGTAGAAAGAAATGATGTGGTGGTTTTTAATTACCCAAAGGAAGATCACCCTGCAGATTTAAAGACACATTACATTAAAAGATGTGTCGCTGTACCTGGGGATATTCTTGAAGTCAAGAATAACCAAGTATATGTCAATGGACAAGAAGGAGAAAATCCTGATTTAATGCAGTTCAGTTATTCTATATTCACAAAACAATCTATTAGAGACCGTATTTTTGATGACGTAGGTGTATCTGAATATGGAAGAAACAATGTAGGTTATGGTGCTTACATGAGCCCTAAAAAAGCAGAAAAATTTAGAAATTTCGATTTTGTAGAAAAGGTAGTCAGGAATGAATTACCTCCAGGTTATATAGAACCAAATGTTTTCCCCCAATCAAATGGAGTTACCTGGAACAGGGATTATTATGGGCCATTAAAAATTCCAGGTGAAGGAATCTCTTTTCTGCTAGATTCTGCCAATGTTGCTAAGTATGCCTCTACCATTATAGATTATGAAGGCTTTGAAAAAGGCGAAATAAAACAAGAAGGAAACGTATTGAAACTCAATGGTGAAGTCATGAAGGAATATACCTTTAAAAACAATTACTATTTCATGATGGGAGACAACAGGCATAACTCTTTGGATTCTCGTTATTGGGGTTTTGTTCCAGCAAATCATGTAGTAGGTGAAGCGTCTTTTATATGGATGTCACTAGACTATGACAAAAGCTTCTTAGGTTTCTTACCTCGTCCAAGATGGGGCAGATTTTTTAGTGGTATTAACTAAACCTTATTTCTGAAAATATTTTAAGGGTTACCAGTCAATTACTGGTAACCCTTTTTTATTTAAATAATCATTTGTTTGACTAAAATGCTTATTCCCGAAAAACCCTCTATGAGCAGCAAAGGGAGACGGGTGGGCTGAAGCTAATACTAAATGCTTCTTTTGGTCTATTACAGCTCCTTTTTTTTGCGCATAAGCCCCCCATAACAAAAAGACCAAGTTCTCCTTTTCTTCTGATAAAGTCTTAACAACTGCATCTGTAAATTGTTCCCAACCTTTCCCTTGATGGGAACCAGGCGAAGCCTGTCTAACAGTTAAAGTAGCATTAAGCAAAAGAACTCCTTGTTTAGCCCACTTGACAAGGCTTCCGTGACCAGGTATCTCATGCCCTAAATCAGATTTTATCTCT
This sequence comes from uncultured Cyclobacteriaceae bacterium, assembly GCA_937958005.1. Taxonomy (GTDB): domain Bacteria; phylum Bacteroidota; class Bacteroidia; order Cytophagales; family Cyclobacteriaceae; genus JANSWY01. The sequence continues at coordinate 5,541 of CALGOB010000069.1, read as the reverse complement.
TTAAAGATATTAACTAATGATGGAGGGGTTCTTACTCCTTCATTTACGGAAAAACATAGTCCATGAGCCTGCCCTACTCCATGGTAAGGATCTTGTCCTAAAATCACTACTTTAGTTTCCTGAAAAGGACAATGAGTGAACGCATTGAATATCTCCTTGCCGGGAGGAAAAACGTTTGCTGACTTATATTCTTCTTTCACAAATTCAGTAAGTTCATGAAAATATGGCTTGCTAAACTCAATCTGAAGGTGCTGTTTCCACCCCTCTTCTATCTTTACATTCATCTACTACTTAACAAAAAGTTTATTAAATCATTAGGAATTTACAACCAAAATATCATATATTGAGTCATTATAAAAACTAAAGAGGTAAAAGGATTTGACGACCGATACTACCAAAGGGATAAAAATAAGTGTTGTTACTGAATACATGCAGGAATATTCCAGCCCGTCACAGTTCCATTTTGTCTTTACCTATAGAATTACAATTGAAAATAGATCTGAATATACCATCCAATTATTGAGGAGGCATTGGGATATTCATGATGCGACTCACCCTAAAAGAGAAGTAGACGGTGAAGGAGTTGTTGGCAAGCAACCAATCATAGAACCTGGCCAATCTCATCAGTATGTATCTGGTTGTAATCTTAAATCAGGTCTTGGAAGAATGACTGGGAATTACTTAATGGAGAAAGTAATAGATGGTAGTCAATTTGAAGTAAACATTCCAGAGTTTAACATGGTAGTTCCTTATCGATTAAATTAAGTCTCTATTGCTTTCACTAAAGTCTCTTGCATTCTTAGCAAAAGAGTGGTTCAGTTATTGGTTAAATGCTGTTGATAGACATTCTCTTCAAGCCCCGTTCATATTCAAATTCTATACTGAAGTAATTCGTAGTGATCATACTTCTAAAATAGATCGGATAGAAAAGGTAAGAACCTCTCTTCTTAAAAGTGATGGCAAGGTAAATTTAATTGATCCAGGTGCTGGTTCTCTGGTAATACAACAAGATATAAGAAATATTAAAGATATTGCTAGGTCAAGTACAAGTCAATTAAAGTTCTCAATCCTGCTAAAAAACACCATTAGTTACTTTGATTTTAAGTGTATTTTAGAATTAGGGACTTCTTTCGGAATTAATACTTTATATATGGCATCCTGTCAGGAGACACATATTCATACGATAGAAGGAAGTCCTGAAATTGCTAATGTAGCTAAATCAAGTTTTAAGCAAGCTAACGCACAAAATATCTCCTTACATGAGGGAAACATAGATCACATCTTGCCTGGGCTTTTAAAAGACTTGACTAAGATAGATCTAGTTTATATGGATGCCAATCATACTTATGAGGCAACAATTCGGTATTTTGAATGGTTACTCCCTAGGCTTCATTCCAAAAGCATTGTATTTATAGATGATATTTACTGGTCTCCAGGAATGAAAAGGGCTTGGAAAGAAATAATCGATCACCCCAAGGTAAGAATGAGTATTGATATTTTTGATGCTGGCATACTCTTTTTTCAAGAAGGGCTACAGAAACAAAATTATATCTTATCTTTTTAGCTGGTGGACTACCTAGTAAATTTCGGACTAATTTTCTAAGCCGCTGACTTTCTTAATTTTAACTCCATATCTAAAGAGGATATGCATCCTAAAGAAGAATGTAATCTTTTGTTATTGTACCAATTAATATAATCCTTTAGACTTTCTGATAATTGGCTATATGAGGTGAATTTCAACCGATATAACCATTCATATTTAATTGTTTTGAAAAAACTTTCAGCTACAGCATTATCCCAACAATTAGCTTTCCTACTCATACTTTGAGTTATTTTCTTGTTGGAAGAAAACAGAGAGTTCATTTTACTGGAAGCATATTGAACACCCCTATCAGAATGAAAAATAAACCCATCCCTAATTGTTCTGTTTTTTCTAGCCATGTCCTCTATAACAATCACTTAATTGTGATAAAAATCTAAAGTCCTCCTTCTTCAATATAGGCGATTCTGTGATACGAGTGTTGACTAACATATGGTAAAACTCAATTTTCTGCTTAATGTCTCGTTAATTTCTTAAATGAACCAACCCCGACCCAAGGGTACGGGGTATTGGCAATAATTTAATGATCGACTCAAGAGTCGGGGCGCCCGGCCAGGGGAATTAATATCCCTTAGGGATTCAAACAATCCTGTGAAATTATGAGATTGCAAACAATATGATAAATTTGCAGTAGAGTTATGCATATAAGCTATATTATATTATGGAAAACAAGTCTGAAAACAAAGGAAAAAATACCGTGCCTCAGAAAAGTAACAGCCAATTGAAATCTGCTAATAACAGTGCTGCTTCAGAATCTTTCTCTCCTTCTCAACCTAATGGAAAAAAAGGTTTAATAGTTATACTGGCCATATTACTTTTAGCCTTAGCTGCAGCGGGTGTCTATTATTTTTTGAATAGCAAAAAACTGGCAGAAGAAAAAGCCGCAACAGAGACACAGCTACAACAGGCATATTATGACTTAGATTCTATAGGCACCTCCTTAGACCAGAAAATACTTATGATTAGCCAACTTGGTGGAGAAGTGGATTCCCTAGTAGCTGTAAAGGCAGAACTGGAAGAAGAGAAAGCTAAGTTAAGGAGAAGGGAGATTAATCAAGGGAAGCAGATAAATGCCCTCAAGTCACGAGTAGGTGGATATAAGGAGCTTTTACTGGCTAAGGATAAAGAAATAGAAGAACTACAAAAGTTCAACACAGTACTTGTGGCTGAAAATAACGAACTCAAAGAGGAAAAGAATAAATTAAACAAGACACTCAGCACTCTTAATACGGAGAAGACAGAACTTCAGCAAAAAGTAGCAGCAGCCTCCCAGCTAAAAATGGAAGAGTTTGTGGTATATGCCATAAATAAAAGAGGAAAAGAGTATAAAAATGCTTTTAGAAACAGACAGATTAAAGAGTTAAAAATACAATTTTCCCTAGCCGAAAATAAAGTAGCTCCTATTGAGGGAAAAAATATTATCATTCGGGTGATTGGCTTAGACGGTAATGTTCTATTTGATGTAGCGAAAGGTTCTGGCACATTTTTATTTGAAGGAAGGGAACAGTTTTTCACTGCAAAGCAGGAAGTTCTTTATGATAGGAGTAAAAAAGAGATCACTTTTATTTATGATAAAGGAAGTGATTACGAAAAAGGGGTTTATCAAGTAGAAGTTTATGGGGATGACTATCTCCTTGGCAAAGGAAGTTTTACAGTTAAATAACTTTTCCTAAAAAGTACTCTGGGAGAATTAATGTAATTGGAATTACGGAAGTTTCAATTACATTGATTTTATCAAAACTGGTAATTGGATTATAAATACTGATCCCTTTCCATCTGTATCATTCTTTATTTGCATATTTCCTCCATGTGCTTCAATCACCTCATTACAAAGTGCCAAGCGAACCCCTGATTCCGTGGCGCCTCCTTTAATACATTTAAATGGATCGAAAATACTTGCAATCTCGTCATCCGAAAGCTTTCTTTGATTGTTAGAAATGTGAATTTCTATTACCCCTTGTGCGTTTAGCAACGTACAAATATGTACTTTCCCATGACGAATCATTTTAGTCTGATAATCTATTAAAGTCAAGAAAGCATCATTCAATTTACCTACTTCACAATAAGTAGAAGGTAAATCATTTTCAAAATCCACAGACAAGGATATGGCTGCTGATATTTGTGGTTTAATGAAATCAACTGCTAATTCTACTCCTCTATTTATATTTTCAAATTTAGCTTGTCTGTCAGGTCTGACTAGGTCGTTGAAATTCATTACTATTTCTTTAACTCTATTTGCGCCATTTTCTATGCCATCTATCAATGTCTCTATCTCTGGCAAAAGGATAGAAACGTCTAACCTTAGCATTCTTTCATTTAATAAAGCCAATACTTCCTGATCTGGCAGTTGCCTTTTATTACTGATAATTTCTACCAAAACCATGATCTCTTCTAAATCTTTTCTCAAAGGTGTAATATTACCCACAACAAAGTTTAATGGGTTGGATAACTCATTGGCCAAACCAGATGATAACAATCCTAAAGTAGCAACCTTCTCACTTTCAACAAGTTTTAAACGTGTATCTTTAATGGCCTTTACCATTGCTTGTAAATCAGCAGTTTTATTTTTAATAACCTTTTGCAAATTCTTTCGATACCCTTCTAACTCTTCTTCATTTTTTATTTCATCCGTTACATCTACTATTCTAACAGTAAAACTATCGATTTCACTTTCCTCAGTAAATATTGGGTTATAGTAATATCTGTACCGTCTATCTTGATGAATTTGCTCATCTATAAAATAACTCCCTTGCAAAGCCTTATCATAATTCTCTTTATTGATTAATCTAAGACGACTAGGCAATCCATCTAATGCATGATCCCCCTCCTGTAACTCTAATCCCAATAGAAATCTCATAGAGATCTGAAAATAATTATTGAATTGGCTATAACGGTAATCCCTATCAATGACACATATTCCTTCGTAATTAGAATCCATAGCTCCTACAAATTCTTGTTTGAGTCTTTTCCTATCCTTTATGACAAAATTGATCAAGTGGAAAATAGCATAAAGGCAAATAACAAATAGTATCAAAAGAAAAGCGCCTATTCTCCAACTTATTTTATTTTGTTTAATGACACTATAGAAATCATTACTATCTGGAATTTCATTGATAATATACCAGTTTGTTTCAGTATAAGGAATCTTGAAATTTGTAATCACAACATAGCAGTTTTTAGCCTCATAATGTTCTACCAATTTCTCACCATTGATCACTTTTTCCAATTGATTCATTAACCGGGCATCTATCCTTGTTCCTAGCAATTCATTATTTTCATGTGATAAAATTTTTCCATTCTCTGAAATAAGATAACTATATGATTTTTTTGAGAGAGGTCTTTCTGAGAGTATTTTGTTGAAATCTTCCCAAAACCAATCTATTCCTATAGCCCCTCTAAAACGGTTTTGGATAATAGGTTGTGTCAGGGTAATAAAAAAAGTGTCTCCACCATTTTGAGTCTGATAGGGCTCTAACAATACCTCTCTCATTAATTTTTTAGGGGCTTCATAATATATATATTGATCGGACCCACAGGCAGTTTGAATAATGGAGGAATTCTCATTGTTAAAGTAAAACCATGGGGCATACCTACCTTCTTCTGTACTACCAGTAACATTTAAGTGCTCACTATCTTGATCAAACGCATTTGGTTCTAGATAAACCCAAAGACCTCTTATGTTTTGTTTTAAACTTAAATTTGACAATAGCATTTCATTCATCAACTGCCTATCAAATTTACCTGCTTTAGTCAGATTTAATAGAATGCTTCTTATGCTGCTGAGCGATAATTCTGCCTCCTCAAAATATTCTGATAAGTATTTAGACCTAATTTCAGTTCGTTTCAAAGAATTCTCTAGTGCCAACTCCTCTGAAACGGAGATTTCCTGATAAGTCTTAACATTCAATAATGCAGTAAGAATCAACACAATACTTAAGCTA
>CALGOB010000068.1 GCA_937958005.1 uncultured Cyclobacteriaceae bacterium | reverse complement strand
GCTGTTAGATAGCTGCTTAAATTCTGATTTGCAACGCAGACATAGTCTCCATTATGGTGAGTAGGAAATTAGGATTTAAGTGGCTAAATGACTGTTAGTTATGGTTTGCATCAAATTTCTATTGCATCATTCGGGTTTAAAATATATTAGACAAAGGTGCTCTACGGAAGTTGGACGCATTTTATATCATTCATTTTAAAATTAATTGACCATATAATAGTCCATAACGGTTTGTATTCAGTTTCGTGAAATAAGAAACCGGCTATTGATTTTTTTGTAAAGTGAGTAATATGAATGAATAGTTGTAATTGCACTTTTTTTGTAGATAAACTGAATTTGCAATTTCAACAACCATTTAGTTATTCTAATAAACATGATCAATAACTTTTATGGTTAAATTTCTTTTTATCAGCGTATTATGCCTCCTAGGTAATAGAGCTTTTGGACAGGTTCCATTAGATAAAGATAAGAGTTTAGTTTATTACAAGGGTGAAAAAGAAATCACAGTAAAAGGAAATTGGAAATTTTTCTGGCAGGTTTTTATAAAAAGTGAACAAACCGAACAATCACCAAACAGTTATAAACAAATAGCCAATCCTGGAATCTGGAACAACATTGAATTAGATGATCAATCTCTTGATTCCTATGGGTATGCAACCTATAGTATTGATATCCTCAGTGATAATTCCTATAAAAATGCTGGTATAGAAATTCCTTGTTTTTATAGTGCCTACAGTTTATATCTTAATGATGAGCTAATTGCAAAAAATGGCAAGATAGGCAAAGACGCGAAAACTGAAGAAATCGAACAACGACCACAAACTAAACCTATCAATCTTCATAAAGGATTGAATAAATTGACTATCGAAATCTCTAATCACTATCATAGTAAAGGAGGTTTTTTTGATGTAGTGCAATTAGGTGAACTTGAATACCTTTTAAATAAGAGGGAAAATAGGATGATGTTATTCATGACAGAGATAGGAGGACTTGTCTTAATTGGAGTTTTTATGTTAGGCATGTACTTGTTTTGGAAGCGTGATATTGTGTTGTTTTACTATGCTTTATATACGCTGTGTTTCGCAACTAGAATTGCATTTTCTGGACTCTACCCTCTTGCCAGAATACTTGATTCAATACCCGGACTAGTTGCCGTTAAGATAGAATACCTCTCTTTCTATCTTACTTTTCATTTCTTGTTTCTTTTTGTGAGTATTCTGATTCCAGAAGAATATACACATTATCTTAGAAAGATATTTCTTACCTGTTCGTTTTTGGTAATTATAGCTACTCTAATTTTACCGTTATCTATCTATTCAAGATTAATCACGCCTTATATATATGTTGGGATAACTGTCTTAATATATGGTATATACATAGCTATAAGAATGTTGTCAAGCAAAGGAAAGGGTAGTTTCATATTGATGCTTGGTCTATTATTCATCTTCAGTGGATTAATTTGGTCTGGACTTATTTATTTACATTGGACACCAGGTGTTCAATACTTTAATAACATACTACTTCTGCTCTCATTTTTTCTAATGTCACTTGTTATTGCCAAACGAATAGGTATTACCTACCAAACCATTGAGAAACTACAAGAAAAGACAATGAATCAAAAGGAAACCATAGAAAAATTGAATCAACTGCAGTCCAAATGGTTTACAAATATTGCACACGAATTGAGAACTCCACTTACCCTTATGCTATTACCCATAAACAAGCACATCAGAGACTATCAAAACAATGTAAGTGTAGATATTAGTTCAATAAAATTAGCTGAAGCCAATGGTACTAGGTTATTAAGTTTGGTGAATGACTTACTTGATATTTCAAAATTACAATCAGCAGGTAGAATCAAGGTAGAAAAACATGAATATAGAATTTCTCTTTTGATAATCGAAACTGTTTCGTATTTCAAAACCACAGCAGAACAAAAAGGAATTGAATTAAGTTATGAAATTCATAGTGATCTTATCTTAAATATTGACAAAAGAAGAATTCAAAGTATCTTAATCAACCTTATTTCAAATGCATTAAAATTTACTGATAAAGGGGGGAGTGTGAAAGTGGATGTAACTAGGACTGTTTCAGGTGATGATGTCAATATCAAAATCATAGATTCAGGAAAAGGTATTTCGACTATAGATTTGCCAAAAGTTTTTGAAAGACATTTTTATACATCCGTAGACCCTATAGAAGAATCTGAAAGTGCTGGAATTGGGCTGGCTTTATCAAAAGAATTAGCGAAGTTACATGATGGTAATTTGTTTGTGGAAAGCAAAATCAATGAAGGGAGCACATTTACACTTACTCTACCTAAAGCCCTTATCGTATCTACTGTTTCAGTACAATCTGAGGAATTAGTAAACACATATTCCATAAGAAAATCATCGACTCCTAGAAATTTAGAACTTTTAGCAGCAAAAACGGCAGAGATTCCAGTTATTTTAATAGTGGAAGACAATGCAGATATGCGACTATGCATCCATAATATGATGCCCAATCAATGGGAAATCATAGAAGCTCAAGATGGTAGTGAAGCATTGGAACTGCTTGACTGCTTCGTTCCTGATTTAATCCTTACTGATGTGATGATGCCTAAAGTGAGTGGTTTTGAGCTACTCAATACTGTGAAATCCAATGATCAATGGCAAGATATTCCATTCATTATGCTTACTGCATTAGCTGGCCATGAAGACAAAATCAATGCACTAACTTTAGGCGTGGATGAATACATTATTAAACCATTTAATGAAGAGGAACTTCTAGTCAGAATAAAACATACACTGATCAAGCAGAATAAACGGAAGGAATTTACCTTAGGAGTTAAAGAAGAAGATAAAACCATAATTTCTACTAACAGAGTGTTTTTGAATCAACTAAGTAAGATTGTTCTGATGGCTCTTACAGATGCTGACTACTCAGTAACTAGCTTAGCTGAAGAAATGAATTTGAGTGAAAGGACCTTATATAGAAAGGTTAAATCAACTATTGGGCTTTCACCTTTACAATATATAAGAGAGGTTCGTTTACAGAAAGCAAAATCATTACTTGAAGCCCATGAAAAAGAGACCATAGCTGAGGTTATGTATGCCGTAGGGTTTAGACGCAGCGATTATTTCGCCAAAATTTACCGTGAACGATTTGGTAAACTTCCTTCAGAATATTCTCAAAAAGCAAATATTTAAATACTGGTATCCAATTAAATCTGAAAATGAACAAAAAGACACTTATAGATCAAACAAAGAAGATTTTTTTCTGATCCTGAAAAACACCGTTCCACGGCATAGCCGTCAACCTATTTTTTAAGTATTTGATTTTCATTTACTTACATTTCAATAGTGTCCCTGACCGGGACTGTGCTATTCTTTCCCATATAAGTAATCTGTTAGTAAAAGAAAGGGCAACCCTCCATTTGGCTCGTGTTTGTCACACCACCCTT
>CALGOB010000067.1 GCA_937958005.1 uncultured Cyclobacteriaceae bacterium | reverse complement strand
TAAATTTCAAATTTAAGAAAAATGTCTCCTGAGTCAATTTAAATAAGGATTTTTCCTTATCCTGAAAAACACCCCCTACAATTGAGTATTCCTAAAATTAGAGGCTTTGTTCATTTTTTCCATGATGAAAAAACAGAACCAAAAAAATCTAGTCAAAAACAACCCTCTGCAGGGGTTTTTGACAGGCCAACCCTCCTGCATGAAGATCTAAAAGTAGAAGTTTCGGGTAGGAAACACATTAAATTATTTACTAGGATACTAGTAGATGAAATTGCCAGTTTATAAATATAATTTAATATATTAGTAACTAGTTACGTATTTAAAAACATTTTATGGATTTTGATGAAATTGGAGAAATGGCAATAGGCAGTAGGTTAAGGGCTTTGAGTGACCTGGTTACTGATGATTCTGCCCTAATATATGAACTTTATAAGATAGATTTAAAGCCTAAATGGTTTCCAGTTTTCTATTTTTTGTCTAATCAAGCGAAAGGAGTTTCCATCACTTCTATTGCTAAGGAAATTGAGCAGACACATCCTTCTGTTATTAAAATAGTAAAAGAAATGTATAATACTGGCTTAGTGCTTGAGCAAAAAGATGAACAGGATGGAAGGAAAAACAACATTGTACTCACACAAAAAGGACAAGATATTTCTCAAAAAATACAAGCACAATATATAGATGTAGAAAATGCAATTAAGAATGCACTAAATCAAACAAGGCATAATATATGGTTGGCAATTCAGGAGTTTGAGTACCTGTTAAATGAAAAATCGCTTTTCGATAGGGTGTTAGAACAAAAGAAAAAGAGAGAATCCTCGTCGATTGAAGTTTATGAATATTCACCAGATTACCATTCTGCATTTAAAAAATTGAACGAGGAATGGATAACTAAATATTTTAAATTGGAAGAGGCAGATAGCAAGGTATTGAATGACCCGCAAGGGTTTATTTTGGACAAGGGTGGCAAAATACTGGTAGCTGTTCTAGATCATGAAGTTCTGGGCGTCTGTGCCTTATTAAAAATGGAAGATGATCACTATGACTATGAATTGGCCAAAATGGCTGTTTCACCTAAAGCTCAGGGTAAAGGAATTGGTTACTTGTTGGGCACATCTATTATAGAAAAAGCAAAGTCATTAAATGCTTCTAGGCTGTATTTAGAAAGTAATACAATTCTAAAACCAGCGATCTCACTTTATGAAAAACTTGGATTTCGTAAGGTAGTTGGTCATGATACTCCTTATGAGCGATGTAATATCCAAATGGAAATTCACTTAAAGTAAGTAGAATGGAAACGGAGAAGAAAATTGCTGTTGTGATAAAAAACGATCTTTTGAACTGGCAGAAACTTAATGTAACCTCTTTTTTGGCAAGTTCAATCGCAAATGAACCAACCCCGACCCAAGGGTACGGGGTATCTATGGGCAATAATTTAATGATCGACTCAAGAGTCGGGGCGCCCGGCCAGGGGAATTAATATCCCTTAGGGATTAAATTTCCTGAAACTCATAGGAAACCGTTTATCAATGCATCGAAATCAGAATATTTACCATTTATAAAACACCCCATTCTTATTTATAAGGCAGATGATCAGAATCTAATAAATAGAGCATTCATAAGAGCTAAAGAAAGGGAACTAGCAATTGGGATTTATACAGAAGCTCTTTTTGCTACTAAAAATGAGAGAGAAAACCAGATAGAAATTGGAAAATTCTCGGATGAAAGTCAAACCTTGGTTGGGATTATAGTTTATGGAGAAAGAAGAAAAGTAAGCAAAGCCTTGAGCGGCCTTAAATTTCATGAATAATACCAATTTATCTTTAAAAGTTCGGATAAGATTTCTTAGCATATTTTTTATTTTCAAAGGCAAAAAATGAAGGAATAGCAGTGCTATTCAAAGGCTTTTTAACGCATGAGAATAAGAAATAAACAGGAAGATAGACTAATTTTTAAAGCTAATTTGGTATAACCTGATTGCAAGAGATCACCTACGATACATTCAGTTTTTCTTTCACTAGCTTTTGATCCAAAATCTGTATCACCGTAACTAGTCCGGCACCAATAAATAACCATGGAACATAACTTAGCAAAGGTTTGAAAGCAGATAAATTCCCATAGTAAATAAGAATACCAGCTGCTGAAGCGAGTAGTAGGATACTCAGTCCTGTAATCCACCAAAACATATTTTTATCAGTTTTGGCTTCCTTTTCCTTCACTTTAATGAGCACTTGATTTGTAAAATCAGCTGGCAACTGGAAGTCAAATTCCTGGTTGAGTGCTTTGTCTAATTTCTTATCTATATTTTCCATGAGTGTTCTTCTCTCAATTAAATAAAATGAATCTCTTTCCCTACATAAGGCGCTGACAATTCTTTTAGTTTCTTTCTTGCCCTGAATAAATAATTTTTAACCGTACCCTCTGGCATGCCTGTAATTTCTACTATTTCTGGGTATGAAAACCCATCTAAATGAAACAACGTCAATACCGTTTTATAAGTATCTGGCATCTGCATGATCAACTGATGGATAAAATGAGCATAGTCAGAGTCTTCCAACTCCGAATCAATTATTCCTATTTCAAAACTAACTTTTTCTAAATCGTCTTCTCTAAACCTGCGTTTCTTTTTTTGTAAAAAATTTATAGAAAGTCGGTAAGCAATGGTGGCGATCCAAGTAGAAAGCTTTGCATCAAAATGAAAGCCGTTTAAGTTTTTGAATACTTTGACAAATACATCTTGGCAAACTTCTTCTCGATCTAAATTATCATCCACTAGCCTAGCAACTACATGCCCAACCAATCGTTTGTATTGGTCAATCAGTAGCCTAGAGGCCATTTGGTTACCTGCCAGTACTTTACTTACTAGATCTTTGTCTTCCATTCATACCCATAAGACAGCGACATTTAACTAGATGTTGCAGCTGCTTATAGAAATTTACGAAAATAATTCCAATAACCCTTAAATTAATGGACGATCACTTAAAGGATCGTGAGGGATTCATTACCTTTTTATTAGAAAGGGATTTAAGAGAAATAAATAAAAAATCTCCTCTTAAGCAGCTTTCAGTGTAGTCTTTTTAAAAAAGATTAATTTTTTTTGAAAGCTACTGCAACATTTACCCTATAACCTATTGTCATATGTATCAAACAAAAATATACAATTATGGATTTAGACTTTTTAATACCTGTCAGTGTGTTGTCTTCAATAGGAGTAACCATTTACTACATGACCAAAACACTTACTAATTATTATTTACGAAAAAGAATGATAGACAGAGGGTTGGTAGGGGAAGATGCTGGTAAACTATTGTCAGCAGAGCAAACTTCCTCAAACAAGTTTGCTTCTTTAAAATGGGGTTTGATCATCCTTTTTGGAGGAATAGGACTTGCAATTATTGATCCTATGATCGAAAACAATGACAATACGACGATGCCTATTGGAATATTAGGGATCTGTGTCAGTGTCGGGTTCTTGATCTATTACTTTATAGTGAAGAGAGCTAACCAAGACAGCTAAAAAATGAAGGTATCTGAAAGTTCTAAATTCTGATCTATCAGAATCCCAAGGGAGAAAACTCAATACTCAAAAAAAAATATGGCCAGTTCTTCTATTACAACGTTTTGAAATAGAAGAACTGGCTTTTTTGTTACCTAATTGACTACTGAGCCATTTCTTCTGCTAAACGGGCTACATCTTCAGTTAGTGTTCCACTGAGGCTAGTTACTGCAGCTACATTAAAAAAACCTAAGGCCATAGCGTCAGAATCTTCATCTGCATTTAAAATGTTTGAGCTTACATTGGCTAAAGGCACATCAAATAAAGCTGCGAAGCCACCAGGCCTATCAGTTTGAATTCTTACTTCATTGAGAAAATCAAAAGTTTGTTCACTGATTGAGTGAATTTCCACACGTAAATCATCACCAATTTCGTATGGAGGAAGTAACCGATTATCATCTTCAGGGTCCTCATCAAATGGATTTACTCCTTCTTGTATGGGTTGAATAAAGACCACACCATCTACACTGTTTCTACTGAAGGCGGCATCGTAAGCAATATTAATTTCACTGGGTTTGTTGAGGAATTCACCATTTTTGAAAGCTTTGATCCAATAAGTATCTCCTACACCCACAAAGTCTGTAGCGGTAAATTCGCCATTAAAATAATCCTCATCAACAATCAAGTCCGATTCATTGAAAACAAAAGTGATGGAATCAATTTCGGGAACCCTGTTCATCCTTGTACTGGACACAAAAGTTTCACTACCTACTATGACTGTGAGGTCATACTCATTTCCTACTGTACCAAAAACGCCACTGGTAGGCGTCCATGTATAAGCCGAATCGTTCTCTATAAAATCAAATCGATTTCCTTCATTATCTTCAATAAACACAGTGGCATTGCTCACTTTGTCAGGAAACTGGCCTTCAAAAAATGGTTGTGTCCTAGTGACGAATATACTTTGTGGTTCATTTTGATTCGTAATGAAGGCATCTACTACTAAAATAGGATCTGCTTCTGGTAAAGTAGGGTTCACTACATCATCACAGCTGATAAAAACTAATACAATTGAGATTGTATATAAAATATTTTTCATGATCACTTAAAATTTAAAATTGTAGCTGAATGCAGGAATTACGCTGCCCAAAATAGAAATTTGGAAAGCATTTGTTTGAATAGGTTCAATAGTTGATTGCCTATCAGTCCCTTGAGAGAAAAAGGTTGCAAATGGGTTTTTCCTATTGTATAAGTTGTAAACTGATAACACAAAATAATCTTCGTTTTTCTTATTTCTCTTCCCTAAAAATACATTCTTTACTGTATAAGAAATATCTAAACGGTGATAAGCAGGGATGCGGAAATTGTTTCTTGAGTTTTCAGCATTATGAGGGACTACAAAATCTTGAATAGTGACTCTACTAGTTGGGAAAGTGGTTGGGGTTCCAGAAATGTAACTAAAATTAACAGAGAAGGAATTCCTTTCATTGAAGTCATAATTAGTAGTTATTTTTAAATTATGACGTTGATCATATCGAGTTGGGTAATACTGACCTACTCTATTCTCAACATCTTCTCTAAAATTGATCCCATCAACTTTTAACTCTGTTTTTCCAAGCGTATAACTTATCCAGCCATTTAGCTTTCCTTTCTTTTTGGCAACATATAATTCTAGTCCGTAAGCACGGCCAACCCCACTTAAAACATCTCCTTCTAACAACTCATTTAATAAAATATCTGCATCATCAATGTAGTCAATTTGATTATCCGTTTTTCGGTAATAAACTTCTGCCGAGGTTTCAAACAGATTATCTTTAAAATTTCTAAAATAGCCTAATGCTACCTGATCGCCACGCTGTGGGTCTATGTTATTGGTACTAGGCTGCCAGATATCAATAGGAGTAGCTGCCACTGTATTGGAAATCAAGTGAATATATTGATTGGTTCTATTATAACTTCCTTTAATAGAGCTAGTAGGTGATAGTTGATATTTAAAAGAGAAGCGAGGTTCAATATTAGAAAATGTCTCAATGGCTTCCCAATTATCAGATTGTCTACTGTCAATTACAGGTCTTCTTTCCCCAGCTAAGGCATCTCCAAAGGTAAATACCTCTCCATCTCCTAAATAAACAAAGCTAGAAACACGTAAACCATATAATAAGGATAATTTATCACTCACTTTGTGGTCATTGCTAATGTAGATGGAGGACTCTACTGACTTTCTCTCATCTAAACTGATGTTAGTTTCTTCTCCATTACTCACTGCTATTGCATTTGCTGGTCTGAATCGATATAAGACCGCTTCACCGCCAAAATTAATTTCATTTCTATTATTTAAGAAATAAGTGAACTCAGGCTTAAAATCATACGTGATAATTCTACTATTCCAGTCAAATTTATCTAAGTCGTTTTCACCAAAGGAAAACCCATAATCGTAGTTACTATATAATAAGGTATAGTTGGAAAACAGTTTACTATTAAAGAGATGATTCCACCTTAAAGTAGCTGTTTGATTTCCCCAATCGAAACCTTGTCTTTCATCAAATTTGAATACATCCCTACCAATGTAACCCGAAATAAAAAATCGATTCTTTTCATTAACATTAAAATTAGTCTTAGCAGTCACATCAAAAAAATGAAGTCCAGCTCCATCGTCTAGTGCATCAGTAAAGGTTTTTGCCAGTACATCTATATAGGAGCGCCTTGCTGCTACTATAAAGGAAGATTTGTCTTTTTTGATAGGGCCTTCCACTGCTATTCTACTGAAAACAGTTCCAATACCCCCATTCACATCATATTCTTTATTATTCCCTTCCTTCATCCTGATATCTAAGATGGAAGAGATTCTTCCTCCATACTTAGGGGGGATACCCCCTTTATACAATTTGACATCTTTTACAGCATCTGGATTAAAGACTGAAAAAAGCCCAAAGAGGTGAGAAGATTGATAGACTGGAGCTTCATCAAGTAAGACTAAATTTTGGCCTACACTGCCACCCCTTACATTAAAACCTGATGCTCCTTCACCTACTGTACTTACACCAGGTAAAAATTGGATGCTTCTGATGATATCTACCTCCCCAGCAAATACAGGGACCTTTTTGATGGATTGAATATCCAGTTCAGAAACACTGCTCTCGAGAGATGATACATTTTCATCCAGTGCTTCTGCAGAAATAACTACTTCTTCCAATTGCTCATCGGCAGTTCCCAACTCTACATCAAATCGGATGTCCTGATTCAACTCAAACTCTTTTGAAGTAGTTTTAAAACCAATGTAACTAAAATCTAAATTATAAGTCCCTGCTGGTAAGGTGATAGAATAAAACCCATAGACATTAGAGACACTGCCTCCAGAAATTTCCTTTACAAATACAGTGGAACCTATTAAAACCTCTCCATTGGTGCCATCCTTAATGTAACCGCTAATGGTAAACTGTTGTGCGTAGGCTAGGTAGCCTATGCAAATCAATAAGCAAGTAACAACTGCTTTTTTTAACATGATCTGTGTTTTCTTAAAAGTGTAAATAGTAAAATAACATTTTAATTACGTTAAAATACGATTTTTATTTAGTGCATAAAAGCATTTATTAACAACGAAGCATGAGTATTTGTTTTGATAAAATCATGTCAGTTACTTGCTTCTAATAATAAAGATGATTTTCAAAGAGAAAAGTTGCATAATGTTATAATTTTTTTAGCCTTTTTTTGATTGAAGCATATATAACTCAATTACCTAGGGATTAAAAAAGCCCAGATAAGAGTTTCTTATCTGGGCTTTTTTAGGCTTTCTTTTTGTCTGCTCTTAAAAGAACTTATATCTCTTATCTGATACGTTTGCTAATTCTTTCACAGTATTATCAACCATACCAGGAAGTCTTACAGACCTACTTTGCAAAATTTGATCTTTTGAAAAAGTTAAATCGGAAGGTAAAACAGCTTCAGTTTTACTATCTAATTGAATAATCACTACACCATTGTCAGAAGCAATAGGTGTTGTCTTTTCACCTTCATTTAAGGCAAATGCCAACCCAATGACATCTGGTGCAGCACCTACACTATTTAGAGAGTTAGCCGAAAGCTTTAAACCATCCATAGACAATACCTTAGCTCCTTCACCATATCCACTGGCAATATCTTCTAAAGAACCTGAAGCTCCTTGTAATTTACCTTTGATAAACTCTGCCTTCTTCTTGTTAATTAATTTTCTTTCAACTTCTGTTCTAACAGTTTCAGGTTTTGCGACCCCCTTTTCCTGAGCTGAATTTACTACTGCAACTACATATTTATCATCAATATCAAATACTGTAGAAACATCACCTACTGAGGCATCTCTAAATGCCCAAGCGACTAACGCCCTTGCATTATTTAGGTTATCTATCCTGCTTTCATTTTGACCTAGTTGCTTCTTTTCTTTAATTGTTAAGCCTTCTTCTTCAGCGTTTTCCTTGAAACTGTCAAAATTAGTGGCTTTAGCGGCAAAATTCTCAGACTTTCTGTAAAACTGATTAATCGTCTCATCAGAGGCATAAATTTCTTTTTCTATCTGTGCTATTTTGTAAGAATTTCTAATTTTTGTTTCAGTCACATCTACAATATGGTAACCGAACTGTGATTCAACAGGGTTTCTTATTAAACCTGTTTTAGAAGCGCCCATAACTGCATCATTGAACTCTGGAACCATGGCTCCTTCAGAAAACCATCCTAAGTCTCCACCTTTCGATTTTGTACCATCTGTACCGTGAATACTAGCCTGCTCAGCAAAATCAGCTCCATTTCTAATGTCTCTTAAGATCTTACTTGCTTTACTTTTAGCAGCGGCTTTAGCTTCGTCTGTATCATCATCCGGCTTTATTAAGATATGGCTTGCTCTTGCAGAAAATTTATCACTTAGCTGTGCTACTTTGTAAAGGACATATTTATTTCCTTTTAAATAAGGGCCAAAAGTTTGACCAATTACTATTTCTTCTGATGCCTTTATTTCTTCGGGCATATCCTCTCTACCTACAGTTCTAAATGGCGTTAAAGCATCAGAGTTTCTTAAGGCATATAATGAATCATTAGTAGTAGACTGTAATCCTGTTAATAAATCAGTGATCTCTTTTTTAGCAGTTGCAGAATCAGCAGCACTTGGTTTTACTTCATATACAATATAACTGATGTTCCTAGAAGCATCTACTTTAAATTCGTCAGCATGACTGTTGATATATGCACTTATTTCACTATCAGAAACAGAAACTTCTGTATCAGGCGTTGAGAGATAAGGTATATATACATAGCTAACAGATGCAGTTCCATTTTTAGCTTTGAAATCAAGTTTAGCCTCTGCGTTACTTACATAGTTAGTTTTCAAAATCATATTTTGATACTTCTCTATCTGTCTTCCAGAAGCAACTTGACCTTGTAAGGTATTCCAAGCATTTCTTTGTTCAGGGGCGAAATTGTCATAATTTCTTAAAAAATTGTTAACATTTTCCACATCAAACTGCCTAGTTTGAGGGTCACTAAAGTTCTGACGAATGATAGGACTCACATAGTTACCTCGAATTATTTCTTCTAATTCATTGTCAGGTAACCCTATTCCTAAGTCTTCTATCTTTTCACCGTAAGAAATCTCTCTTACCATCTGTTCCCAGATCTGATCTCTATAAAAGGGAAGTTGTCCCGGAGGGATTCCCGGAGGCAATTGAGAAATCTTATTGTTAAAGTCCTCGATTCCTACACTCTGACCTGCAATTTCACCAACTGAATTGTCGTTTCTACCAAGTAGCACCGAGTTAGGGCCTAATATATCCCCACCAACTAGAAAAAGGATTAATCCAAAGGCTATAACACCTACTGCTAAACCTGTTTTCTCTCTTATTTTATTTATTAAAGCCATGTTTAAACTTATTTGAAGGACGCAAAAATAGCGACATAAATACTTAATTCAAAAAACCATCGCTTATTCCGTCCGATGTTCGTCATTTTCTAGAATATTCATCCTCACTTGGTCTATCCTATTATCCTCTAATGTAAGAATGGTAAATACAAATTGATCTATTTCAATTATTTCATTTTTAGCCGGAATATTTTCGTTTACCTCTAAAATCAGGCCTCCTAATGTGTCATAGTCTCCTTCAGGTAGCCCCCAGCTATATTTGTCATTTAGATAATCTATTTCGTGGCGGGCACTCAAGACATAATTGTATTCATCAATTTCGTCTTCAGTAAGGTATTCATCATCATGTTCATCTTGAATTTCCCCAAAGATTTCCTCAATAATATCTTCTATTGTTACAATCCCTGAAGTTCCGCCATACTCATCCACGACTAATGCGATACTTTTCCTCTCCGTAATAAATTGAATCATTAACTCATTAGCACTCATTGTTTCTGGCACTATGATAATTGGGTTCAAAATAGATTTAATGTCTTTAGGCTTTTTAAATAACTCTAGTGAATGACAGTACCCAATTACATCATCTATGCTATCCTTATAGATGATGATTTTTGAAAAGCCAGAGGAAACTAGTAGCGCTTTTAACTCTGCAATAGGGTCATTGATATCTAAACCCACTATCTCAGTACGAGGAATCATGCATTCTCTAACCTTGATGGTCTTAAATTCTACCGCGTTACTCAATATTTTTGCATCAACTTCCTGTGACTTGTTCTCGGAATCCTTAATCAGCGTACTTTTCAAATAATTATTGAGATCAGTCAAACCAAATACAGGCTTATTGTCAGAGTATTCAAGACCAAATACATTAGAGATTAAAAATTGGGAAAATAAGACTGTCAAAATAGCTGGGATAGATAAAAATATGCCAATGAAAGCCATAGGCCAAGCGAATACTTTGATCATCACATTTGGGTTTAGCATAAAGATACTCTTAGGAATAAACTCTGCTGTGATCAGTACAATGACTGTGGAGGCAATAGTCTGCGAGATCAAAACTAGAATGGCTATGGTATTTTCTTTGATAATTAGGTCAGGTAGAGACCAAAGCCAAAAAGTTTCTAGCATGGGATCCAGCCATTGTGCCATAAAAATACCGTAAAGTACAAGGGCGGCATTGTTTCCTACTAGGGTAGTTGCTAAAAAATAAGGTCTTCTGTTGTAAAACAAAGAGATAATTTTACCCGTCAACCCTCCTTTGTTTTTTTGTAGCTCTACAAAGAGACTACTGCTAGAAATGAAGGCAATCTCCATGCCTGAGAAAAAGGCTGAGAAGATTATACATATTGCAATAAGCCAACCTAATCCGATCATGATTGCTTTGTCTTGTTTTTAGAGGATGATTGGTCATCTTTTTTTTCATCTGCTGCTTTCTTTCTGTAGCCGTACCAAAAAACACAACCTATGCCAAACATGAATATCCAATAAGAATTTGCGAAACCAACATAAATTGATTGGTGTAGCCCCATGGCAAGTAAACAAAAACCAGTAACCAATAAAAGAACATCCAGCAACTTCATTTGTCAAAAATAACAGGTTAAACGATGACTATCAACTTCTGTCTTATCTAATGTCTTGTCCAATATTAGTTTCCCCTAATGGCTTAATGATGCGGTACTCCGTAAAATCTTGATTCGCATTTAGCCCTTCACCATATGTAGGCAGCCCTTCCTCATCAATAATGGTTACAAATCGCTCTGTATAAAACGATTTCTCCTCTGGGTTCCAAAACAACTCCTCTGTAGTAAGTTGTTCCTTTGTATCCAGATTATTAACGATCACATTACCAACCCCTTTATATACCCCAGCTTCTTTGGAATAAGAAACACTATCAGCTACTAAGGTGGTGGTTAAATCCCCTGTTTCGACATTGTATAATTCTAGTAGCATCCCTTCTGGCCAGTAGTCATTTCCATTGTCATACTGCTCTTGTTTGGGTGCCTTAATTATTATTTTGACAATGCCATCATCAGAATGCTTAGTGTACGTGTTGAACAAAGAAATAATAGGCCCTTCATATATTTCTTCATCTAGAATGGATTTATCGCCGCCACATGCTATTAAAGCAAAGGATAATAAAATGAAATAAAAAGTTTTTATCATTGGCTTAAAACTAAAAAACGGTCATCGTAATTACAACGATGACCGCTTGATCAATATTTTAAAAATACGATTAGTTAGAAGGTCTTCTTTCTAACTTAACTGATTCTCCTATCCAACATCCTGTAGATAAAGTTTGTCCCTCTTTATATCCTTCACTAAATATCTCATCTATTGAAGGAAATTGAGCTTTCGCATTTATTTTTCCAGTGCTGGAACCTGCTTTAGCATACATATTGTAAGCAGCTATGAAAATAGCTCTGTCCTCTACTTTACTAACTCCTTTTTTACAATCGTCAAAACTGTTCATGTATAAATCACCAATCAATTTATAGCTTTCAGAATTTGAAGGATCACTGCTTAATGCTTTTCTAGCATAATCTCTTGAAGATCTTTTCTGGCCAAGATTTGCTTTGATTTTAGCGATGCTGAGGAATATCTCGCTCTTCTTCAAGTTGTCTTCTGATATTTCAGCAGCTTTTTCATATAACTCAACTGACTTTGTATAATCTTTTTCTCCAGCAGCTTTTTGAGCCATAAACTTATATAGAGCTGGATTCGGTTCATGCTCGCCAATAATAGAAGCTGCTTCTAATGCAAGTGGGTTAGAAGTACATTTCCCATTAAGCATTAATTTAAAGATATTTTTAGCCAATTTTAGATCTTTGGTTTCTCTAAGCTTTTCACCGTAGATTTCTGTAACTTTATCACAATTTAAATCTACTAGCTTAATCAACATTTTGTCGATTGTATCAAGGTTTCTATTTAATCTGCCTTTTTTAGAATCATTTGCAGTTTTAGACTTCTCATCAATGATTTCAGTTATTGTGGCATATCTTTCCAAGATTTCTTTTTCAGTCAAATCTTTGTTAACAAGCTGATATCTTCTGACCACGTCGAAATATGCAACGATATTATTATCAAAAACTTTATTTCCATTAAGCTCAAAAGTCCTGTCAAATGTTTTTAATAACTCACCATACTTAGACTGATCACCTTTCTGGTATTTATATGCATCAAAAGCTTTTCTATTAAGCACTTTATCTTCATTACCGAAGTGCTCAATACGTTTATCATATAACTCAAGTGCTTTTTCTTGATATTGCTTTTTTAAGGTAGCATCTGTGGTTACATCAACAAGGCCTTTGTAAACTTTAACTCCATTTTGATAAAGTGATACATGTAATTTTTCACACTCGTTTAATAACTCATCTAAAGCAGTTTTAGCTTTTTCATATTCTGCTGCTTTTACATTATCTGAGAAAAGTGCGTATCTTTCTTTTGATTTATCCACAGGTTCACACCAATTCCATCCTGGTTGCGCCGTAGCAACTGTTGAAAACAATATGGTGATAAAAGCGAACAAATTGGTAAATAATTGCTTTTTCATAATCCTATTTTTAATCGTATTTTCTTCTTCTAAACCATGAACGATCATTAATGGTAAGACCAAAAACAAACCTAAAATACGTTTCCCTTATTAAGTTGTCTTCTGTGGTACCTCTCTGACCTATTTTGAAGGCAAGATCCAAACTGGATATACCCGCTAATGGTAGAGATGCACCAAAATTAATACCAAAATCATTTATTTTCCTATTATTTACTAAATAAGGAGACTGTTCATAGCTAATTCCTGACCTATAAGTAATCCTTTTTGTATAACTTTTCACATCATTGTATGAAGGTATTATCTCACCTCCTAAGGAGACCTTAAAGGTATTTCTGAATGTTTCAAATCCGCTTTCAAACCCAGAATTTTCTTCCCACCCTCTATAGCTAACATCTAGTGCTAGGGCTAAAAAATTAAGCTTTTCGTAAGATATCCCTAAATTTAAAGTAGAAGGAATATTGAATACGACATCCGTTTCTTCTACTAATTCATCAGATTGAATTACCCTATCAAAAAGATCTCTTCTTTCTATTGTTTCTTCTCTTTTCCCATCTAAACCAACAGGTAATTCATAAGTCACTCCATAATTTATAAATTTATCATCCCCTAAAGCCTGTCTAAAACTTAAAGCGCCAGTTAGACTTAGGTCACTATAAGAAGTTGCTTGCAAAAAGGTAGATTGAAAACTATCGGCTAAAGACGGATCATTTAGGTTAACATTGTTTGAATTTTCTATCCTTCCAAAAATGTATCTTGCGGAAGCACCTATTCCAAAATTTTTGAAGAGTTTAAATCCGTTGTTAAAGAAAACTTGACTTAATCCGCCTTCACCTCTTAAATTTGTTCTTGCATTAATAGTGGAACCAGTCACGGCTTGGTTACTGCTAATATTATAATTAACAGTGGTGTAAGGCAGAATCCCAAAGTTGGAAGTCCATTTCCCTCTCATGACTGGTAAAGAAATTGAAAGATACCTTAATCCACCAGTTCCATTCCTTTCTGTGACGTTTTCAGTTGCAAAGGTTCTATTTTCACCTTCTAGCCCAATTTGAAAAGTACTGAATTGATTTCTGTATAACCAAGCGGGGTTTCTATGGTTAATATGCCATATGGTAGAATAGCCAACCCCTATTTCCCCCATTGCCTGATTTTGGACTAATCCATCAAAAGAGAAGTCTCCGATTCCTAAAATTGAATATGGTGAAGTTACTGATTGTCCTTTCACTAAATGGGCAGCAAATAATACTACCAGGATAAGAAATATTTTAATTTTGTTCATTATCAAGTAAAATCCTATTTAAACCAATTAGGATCAATTTTGGGGCTACAAAGATGTGCGCTTTTATTGTAGATTCAAAACGAAAACAGTCTCCGCCAGTGATTATTGTGTTAATTGATTTGTATTGTCTGTTGTAAGTCGAAATAAATCCCTCAATTTCAAATAAAATACCATTTAATACCCCACTTAAGATTGAATTAACAGAACTATTTCCTGTTAACTCCGGCAGCATACTCAAATGAGAAATATCTACAAGTGGGAGTTTGCTTGTATAATTATTCAATGATTTTAGCCGAATATTTATACCTGGAGAAATTGCTCCTCCATGATAAACACCTTGATCGTCAAGAAAATCATACGTGATACATGTCCCTATATCAATCACTAGATTATTAGCCTTAGGATATAAAGCATATGCTCCCATTACAGCCGCAACTCTGTCTAAACCCAAAGTATCCTTTGTTGTATAATGTACTTTTATGGGTAAAGGTGTTTGCTTATCGAAAATTTTTATTTTTTGATTTGCTGGTAGTTCCTTTATAAGATCATGGTGACGCTTTGTGACTGAACTTATAAATACAATTTGAGGTGATTTTTCTATTATATAGTCTCGTAAACTTGATAGATCATCCCAATTCTTGTGCGAGCTTATTTCATTCCCATCTGCGAGTGCAGATTTCATTAAGGTATTGCCAATATCAACAAGAATGTTTTTCAAGAGACTAGATTTTTATCATTTTGCAATTTAAAGCTAGTTTCTAAGGATGTCAACATGAATGATTCCATTTCTTTAATAAACCAACCCCAACCCAGTGCCTCTGCTGAGAAAGCTACCGCGCTCGCAGAAGGGTGCGGGGTATCTATGGGAATCATTTAAGATCTACTCAGCACCTCCGCTAAGAAGCTTCAGCACCCGTGGAGGAGTCGGAATGCTCGACCAAGGGAATTAATATCCTTTAAAAATTAAACGAAAATAGTATTTAGATAAATCATGTTTATTTAATTCATTGGGGTACTATAGTTGAAGGTTATAGAAATAGATGGATTCTTAAATTATTTTACACCACAAGCTATTTGTATGGATTTGTTATTCTTTATACAAAAAAAATAATTTATAGGAAATGAATCGGTTGAGCTGAAGTAAAAAAAGGCTCTAGGTAACTAAGTGTTAAAGTATAACGTTACATTTACAATTATTTTAGTTTGGAACTGGCATTTCCTCAACAATGAAGAAATTTTAAACTATTAAAGTTTATCGCTAAATAAACGGCTATTGCCTTTTTTTGGATAAATAGCCAAAAGGTTCAAGGTGAATGGTTATTAACTATGTTGTTAATAATTATTTAATTTACTCTGAAACTAGCTGGTTTAAAGAGAGTATTTAATCTTGTGAAGAGACAAAACTCGTCTTGAAATGTATATTGTTAATTTGATAGTTGATGAAATCATCATCTCTTAAACTTGTATAAAAAGAATTGAATTGTTAATCTTAAACTTATTAAACACTTAATGCATTTAATGAGAATTCTATTGCCTGTTTTTTTTCTAATTGCAACGGTTTTTACCATTGCCATTCCAAATGAGGCATATGCAAACATAGCTGTAGATGTTGAGAATGAATCGCTAATAGACCAACATCATGAAGATGGAAATGACTCTCACTCACTGAACGGCACGGGTGATGAAGGCGACCACCATAGTGAGATGCCAGCGGGTTGGACAATTATTCCATTTGCTTTACTATTGATAATGATTGCTACTGGCCCATTATTCTATGAGCATTTCTGGCATAAGAGTTATCCAGTAATTGCCGTACTGTTAGCTTCTATTATTGTACTCTACTACATCTTTGGCCTACATAACCATCATGGCCCTGTGCATGCTTTAGCTGAGTATGTTCAATTTATCGCCCTACTTGCTGGCTTGTATATTGCGAGTGGTGGAATTATGATAGAAGTAGACAAGGATGCAAAACCACTTACTAATGTTTCTATTTTGCTGATAGGCGCAGTGATTGCTAATATCATAGGCACCACAGGTGCTTCCATGCTTTTGATAAGACCTTTTATTCGATTAAATAAAAACAGAATAAAACCTTACCATATCATATTTTTCATTTTTATAGTGAGCAATATTGGCGGTAGTTTAACACCCATTGGTGATCCCCCATTATTCCTAGGGTTTTTAAAAGGGATTCCATTTTTCTGGACTATCACAAATAACTTTTTGCCATGGGTTACTGGTGTATTATTATTGACTGGCGTATTTTTCGTCTTTGATAAGAATAATAAGGCTGATTGGAGTTTCGGTGAGAAAATTCCTGACCCTACAGATAATATTACTTTAACAGGAAGTCGTAATTTCTTTTGGCTTGCTTTAGTGGTAGGCGCTGTGTTCTTAGATCCAAATGTTTTCAACTGGGTTCCATCTATCCAGTACGATGGACAAAAGATATCATTTCTAAGAGAAATTATCATGTTAGCCTGTGCTTATTTATCCTTTAGGTTGGCGGATAAAAAGGCGCTTACAGGAAATGACTTCAGTTTTGAACCTATCAGGGAGGTAGCATTCATTTTTGTTGGTATTTTCGGAACCATGATGCCTGCATTAGAAATTGTTGGGGAATATGCCAAATCTCCAGAAGGAGCTAAATTAATCAGTCATAATACGCTTTATTGGGGAACAGGGGCTTTATCAGGTTTTTTAGATAATGCGCCAACCTATATAAATTTTCTGACTGCGGCCATGGCTTCTGCTGGCACTGAAATAAGCAATAGTGCGGAAGTAGTCAACTATTCGGAAGGTGCCTATCCAGGATCTATCCTTAATTTAAAAGCTATTTCTGTAGCGGCAGTATTTTTTGGCGCAATGACTTACATTGGTAATGGCCCAAACTTTATGGTAAAATCCATTGCTGAACAGGTAGGGATTAAGATGCCTTCTTTCTTTGGATATGTGATTCGTTTCTCGATCCCTATATTAGTCCCGATGCTGGTAATCATTTGGTTGATCTTTTTTGCTTTCGCTTAAAAATGTCATGTTCATTAATCTATGAGTTTGGTGATAGATCTATCTAATTCTTTTGAGGTTAATGAATAGGTCTTATCACAATAAATTATTTTAAGGGCATCTCTAAAAACTACCTTTAAAGACTTAGCTAGATGAGTTCCATTTTTTTTGAAATTGTTGTTTATGCATGATTATTTGTAACGTATTGATTATCATTTATTTAATTGTTTCGACAACTATCGTATAGATGG
>CALGOB010000066.1 GCA_937958005.1 uncultured Cyclobacteriaceae bacterium | reverse complement strand
TTTTTAAAGCCAAATAAAAAGATTTGGCGGACTTTATAAAAACACCCTAAACTTTGGGTTAAACACCAAAACCCGTATTAATTATAACCATTTTTGTAGCACGTTTTTTTATATTCGTATATACTTTCCTGTTTCAGTTTTAATATGAAGTAGTTGAATATTCCTAATTTTCTGAAGTTTCTCTAATTGTTCTTTAGTAAGTCTATTTTCTCTTAATTTAAAATGAAAATGTTGATATGAAAACAAGTCTGATTCGAATAATTTGCTAAAATGCTCGAATGATGTAAACTCATCATCATCCATATCTCCAAAGTGGTCAAAAGGTTCTGTATAATCCAAACTTTTTAACATTACTAAGTTTTTTGATTTTGATAAATTTTCTATAAAATTTTGATGGTCATAACCTGCTTGAATTGAAAGGTGATTGATATTCAATTTTGGTAAATTAAAAAAATCTTCATTTGGTGCAGACGGTAATTCTAATGATTTTAATTTAGGCATTTTTGCTGCCAATTTTGCAATCATTCCATTTTCTTCGTCATATTCTCCAATTACACTTTGATTATGGTCTCCAACCTCTGTCAATGGTACTTTAAATGACTCTAAATTTTCAAAAACTATGTCAGAATTAATTAATCTATTAAAATTCCAATTTCTTGTTCCATTTGCTCCAGCGTCTGGACCCGCAAAGATTAATGAGATTATCTGATTGTTATTTTCAATTAAGAAGTCTTGAAAAGCACAAAATCCATAATTAAATTCTTCGGGTTCAAATTTAGAAGAGTGAATAGTAAAATCATCATCATAACCTTCTCCATAAAATAGAACTTCATAAAACTCGCCTATTTTTGAAAAACTAACCTTTGGAGAATATTCTAAGTTATATTCATATTCAGGTGAATTATGATAATTATAAATTTTGCTTTGTAACTCAATTAATTTTTCTGTCATTTATTCGCTTAGTTTTAATGTGCTACAACGTCTAGCATAAGAAACGTAGAGCTATTAAAAAGCGCTTTCGTTTCAGTTTATCACTTAACTAAATATAAATATTTTGCTTTTATCTTTTTTACTATAAACGCCAAATTCTATATTTAGCGGACTTTTTTGATATTCACAGACCTTTCGATTTAGCACAAATGCCCTATGTTTTTTATACCGTGTTGTAGACAGTTTTTTTAGAGCTTGTATCGTTTAAATTTTATTTTGAACATATTTTCTAAAAAATTATTTTGAAGATAATCATCAGTTAATTCCCAAACTAAGTCCATCATATCATCATTTTCTTTGATAATTCCATTTCCCTCGTTTTCGGCAATTTCACCTTGTGAATTAATATATTTTCGTTCAAGATTTCCGTTGATGTATTTTTCAAAGTAATAAGTGTCAGAAACGTCTGAAATCATAAATTGTATAATTTCGCCATCAAAATTTGAGATGTCATAAATTTGTCCCAATTCTGTAATTATAAGAGTTCCTGTTTGAGTTTGTAAAATGTCAACCGTGTTTTCGTCCCGATAACTGCTAGTAGCTTCTTCAAAGTTTATTTCTCTAAAAAAAATAAGTTTGTTGTCTAAAATGTTTTCAATCTTTGTTTCAACTGTTTCGCTTTTAATAAGTATTCCTGCAATGTTAAATCCCATTTTCTTAATTATTTAATTTCAGAAATATCTCTGTAAATTTTATTTTCTTTTCCAATTAGAACTGCTAAACTGTTGTTTAAAGCAATGTTTAAAACCTCATTCTTCAACTTTTCTATATTGTCGTAATCTATGTCGATAACAGCAAAATCTTCATGTTCTTCAAATATCAGGTAATTTCCCCAAACCATTTTATTAGGTATTTCAGGAAATCGTGATTGAATTAGTTTAATTGTGTCTTTTATATTTGAAGTTGCTTCTACATTTGCTTGCTCCATCTTTTTACTGATTTCAATCCATGATTTAGTATCTGATTCTGCAAGTATATTTTTTTCCGCAATGATTATTGAACCTTTCATTTTTAGGGTGTGCGCTTTTTTGAAATTACCTACAACGATCAGCTATGATGAGTAGAGATGAAGAATTTACTTACATTTCTGGACAGCACAGCTTTCTTTTTATCCTTCTTTCGCAAAATGCTACAGAAGGCAATGTTTAAAACTATCATTTTTCAGACACTTTTTCAAATGAAAAGATTGCGTTCTTTGAAAAACAGGGAAAATACCTGGCAAGCCAAGCCCTCTATTCATTCATAGCCCTTGTTAGGCTTTTTTTCTACGTACTTTCAGTTTTGTCACCTCTTCGTTAGGCAATCCTGTGACGTCAGCAATTTGCTCATCAGCCATGCCGTTGCGTTTGAGTTCTTTTGCGATTTCAATGTTACGATTCTGTTTAGCTATTTCAGTTGCCTTCTTCTCAGCCCGTTCTATCAGTTCATGAGTTGGAACATATTTGGTGCTTCGTTTCAATTTTGCCATTGTTCCTGTGTCCTTAAAACTCAGAAATGACCTTTCAGTAACAATCAAATGATCGAAAACTGGTGTTTTGACAATTCTACCAACTTGTATCAATCTGTCAGTTACATCTAAATCTCCATCGGAAGGTGTGGACTGTCTAGTATTTCTATTCAAGCTTAGCAAGGAGGTAATCTCACGATTGCTCGCCCCATCTTTATGAAGATTGATTATCTGTTTTAAGTCCATTATGTCTATTCTGTTCGCGATACCATTTTTAATCCCTAAGGGATATTAATTCCCCTGGCCAGGCGCCCCGACTCTTGAGTCGATCATTAAATTATTGCCCATAGATACCCCGCACCCTTGGGTCGGGGTTGGTTCATTGGCGATGTTAACAATTAATGAACTCTTAAAGTGGCATAAACCGAACCGATATAAGGTCGATCAACTAATTACAAAGTGGCACAAATCGAACCGTAATCAATGGCATAAACTAAACCGTAATAGCCACCTTCATTGTTTTTATGAATAGCCCAGAAAAGCAAATCGAAAACTTCTATTTGGACTTTACGATCACTTTAAATGAATATGCACTAGATGAGTCCAAAAAAATTGAAGGGGACAGATTAACACAAGTATTTAAGAAAAAGAGAATAAGAGCGATTAAAGAGTTTAACCTTAAAACTAACTCTTCAAAACATTATTGATATTCTGAAGAGTTAGTAAGCTGATATTAGGATTTCTCCAACTGTCCCAACCCTTCCCACAAAATTTACAAAAACAAAAGTTTCACTTTAGTATCAAAATACAAATCTGTGTGATAGAGAGCAAAGTCATGAATCATTTTCAGAGATGTGACTAATTCTTCAATACCATGAAATTTAAGATTGACAATAAATTCCTTCTTAACAGAATTTAAAGATTTTAGAATTTCAGAATCATTAACTGATTCCATATGATTGCCATTAAGACAGGCTGTCTAACCATTTGGAGTTTGCATAATTAAATGGATTAAGTGAATAAAAGAGTAGAGGTCAGTTAGTTGTTTTAATAAATGGCTTACAGAAGAAAACACAAAAGACACCTAAGAAGGAAATTGATAAAGCATTAAAAATCAAGAAAGAATATGAGCAAGAAAAGTAATACCATGAATCTTGATGAGTTCAAGAATAAGCATTTTGGAAAAGTAGGAACTTCTAAAAGAGATGAATTGGAAGCTGGTTATGAGAATTTCAAAATAGGAGCATTAATCCATGAAGCAAGACTAGAAAAAGGGCTTACACAGGAGCAATTAGCCGAAAAAGTGGGAACGACTAAATCTTACATTTCTAAAATCGAAAACAATATTAAAGAAGTTAGGCTTTCGACACTCAAAAAGATTGTCGAGTTAGGACTCGGTGGTCAGTTAGACTTATCCATAAAACTCTAAATCAAGAAGAAAAAGCACATAACAAAATGTATAAGTAATAGCTTCTTTCTACTATCCAAAAAGTCATGGCATTTTAGTATCTTTCCCTAAATAGATTCTATGGTGGGTTTTACAAGCTACTACTCATACAAAGGTCGTTGCCTGTAATTTGAACAGCTAAACCAAATAAGGAATATAAGAATGAATTTAGAAAACCTACGATTTATAGAAGACAAATATAATTTTAAGTATTCAAAAATTTATAAAAAATTAGTTGAAGACAATATGCTTGATTGGGGGCAATTTGGGGCTAATTGGTCTAAAATAGAGTATCCTAAATTAAAAGATAAACCGCCACTTTTATTATATGGTTCCGATTTTGAAATAATCTCTTTTGACAGAATTATGGAAGAGATTGACTGTTTTTCAGATGAAGATGATTATCGACAAACCAAAAAGCAATTTTACAATAAATTTATACCATTTGGGCAAACAGGCGCAGGCGATTTGTATTGTTTTTATCTCAATGAACAAAACGAAATAGAAAGTATTATTCTTGTTTGGCACGACTGTAATGAAGTCAATATACTAGCTGATAATTTGCAAAATTTTATCTTTCGGCAGTTATTACAATGTGTAATTGACCCTTATGAAGATAGTCTAATTATGAATGGCAACTTTAAAGAAAATATTAATAAGCAACTTGCTACTCATAAAAGATACCTTAATAACCAACAAATTGAGATAATAGAAGAAATATATAACAGAAACGCTAAAAATCTTTTAGATCATGTAGAGTTTAACAAGATACTAAAGGCTAATGGATTTAACGTTACAGATAATAGTTTTGAATATCAAGAGGAATATGAAGAAACAAATCAGACCTTTAAGCAAATAGAAACTAACCTAAACAACAAAAGGCATCATATTGAATATCGATTATTAATAACAAGCTTACCAAAAGAGAAATTGAAGTTTATTAAAGAAATTAGAAAACTTGCTGAAATTTCTATTTCCGACTTACTTAAACTTAATAAATTTCCTTTTGTTGTATATGGAAATTTATTATCTGTATATGATGATTTACAAATTAAAAATTTTTCATCGTCTGATAAAGAAATTTTATTATACCTAACAACATTTTATGCTGATAATGTTAGATTAGAGTATAAATATCAATTAGATAAAAATGATAACTACCAAATACTGAAATAAAAACTACAGGCAACACAGTATAAGTAATAGCGGTTTAGGTGATAAAACGAAAATATAAGCATAAAACAAAGTTCAGTGCCAACCCGAAAGGTTTGTGAGTAAAAACCCCTAATACTCATACGCCAGACCGTTATAGGCAATGAAAATAAGCCTATAACATTGACTAAAGAAAAATTTAAAAGGATTTAGACATGTATGAACAAGTAGAGAAGCCGAAAGAGAATAAAAGTCAGGCGGTTGCCAATTCTGTTGCTCAGAAGAAAAGTAATGCTAGGCAAGGTTTTGGGTTTGTGGATAATCGACCTGAAGCAGCTGCGCAAAGAAAACTACAAGGGATGGTAAATAATAGCCCTCGAATGTTGCAGTTGAAAGCTTTTCAAGAAATTAAATCAGCTTCCTTAAAATTACCCAATGAGGGAGTGCTACAGCGTGCTATTGCACCAAACTACGAACTTAGACCAGGAAGTGTGGTTGTAGAAGATTACGGATTTGTAAGCGAATATATTAATGGAGATGCAGCGGGAAATTTCGGGTGGATTGGTGTTGAAAAATATAAAGCAGGTGTCAAAGTTGGGGATGACGTACTAGAGTCACCAACATATGACAATAATTTCAGAGCAGCTGAAGCTGGGCACGTATTAGCAAGTCAAAATGGAGGTTTAGGAAGTCATTGGCCAAATGTGTTTGCTCAAGATGGAGGGGTAAATAACGGTCCATTTCGCGGTGATTTTGAGAACCCTATGCGAAGACTATTAAATAATGCTGCGCAAGATGAAGATGTACATTTTAGAGCTGTCCTATATGGCGATAATATCGAACATGGAGAATTTAATCGACGTGGAGATGAGCTAGAGCGAAGTGATGAAGATACCGACCACGAGTGGTGATGATTAAGTGGTTAATATGTTTTTCAAAGTGAAAGAGCTAAAAAAGCCTATAACAAAACCTAAACTGCATTAAAACGCAGTTTAGCCAAAACGTTAGTCTTGATTAAGCATTCCTTCTATTTAATATTTTTTGAGTAACTTTAATTAAAAAAATCTTTATTTAATAAATCCATCATTTTCTTAAATAAGATGTATCTTTGATTAAGAAAAAAGAATAAAAATGCAAAACTTCATCTCTGGAAAGTATATTAAACAACTCTCGTACAAAAGCTTTCAACCCAATAAAATTTGTCGAGAATGGCAAATGGATAATATGGAGTTACTCAATCTTCTTAGTAAAGCTGACAGGCAATTAGGTAGATTAGATATGTATTCTGAGTACATACCAAATATTGATCTTTTTATCAGCATGCATGTACTTAAAGAAGCGACACAATCCAGTAAGATTGAGGGAACTAAAACAAACATCGAAGAAGCCTTGCTTGATAAAGAAGATGTTTCTGAAGAAAATAGAGATGATTGGGAAGAAGTTCAAAATTACATTTCTGCACTTAATACAGCCATTGCCAAACTTGAAGAGTTACCTTTTTCATCAAGATTAATTAGGCAAACTCATGAAATACTATTGTCTGGAGTCCGAGGGAAGCACAAGTTACCAGGTGAATTTAGGACAAGCCAAAATTGGATTGGTGGAGCAAGTATTGCAGATGCAACATTTATACCTCCTATTCATACCTCAATTAATGAGTATATGGGTGATCTAGAAAAATTTGCACATAGCCAAGAATTCTACTTTCCAGAACTACTTAAAATTGCCTTGATACATTACCAATTCGAAACTATTCATCCATTTTTAGATGGAAACGGCAGGGTTGGAAGACTAATGATAACTCTATATCTAGTCGAAAAAGATATTCTTAAAAAGCCGATTTTATATCTGTCGGATTTTTTCGAAAAAAACAGAACTCTTTATTATGATAATCTCATGAGAGTCAGAGAGAAAAATGACATCACTCAATGGTTTAAATTCTTTCTTGTTGGAGTCATAGAAACTGCCCAAAACAGTATTTCTACATTCGACAAGATATTAAAACTCCAACAGGATATAGAAACTCAACTTCAAAGTTTAGGTAGTAGGTCAGCGAATGCACATGCTATTGTCAAGCAACTATACCAGCACCCAATAATTGAAGCTCAAAAAGCAAAAAAGATTACTGGGCTTTCTATGCCATCTGTATATAAATTGATTAGTGAATTAGAAAACTTAAAGATCATTCAGGAAATGACAGGAGGAAAAAGAGGTAAAGTTTACTTCTTTAAAGAATACATTAAGCTATTCAGTAACGAAGACTAACAGTCGCTAAAACGAATATGCAGACTTAGTTTTCTCAAAGGCATTTGCTATCTTATGATTTTAGTTGATCTAGCTGTTGAGTGCATACTCATTTTAGCTGGGTCGTTGTGTGTCATACTAGAAAAATAAGTAACTATGAGTTTTAAAACTGAAGCGGAAAAAATTCTGAATAGAAAGCTAAAAGATGACGAAACATTAGATGACTTTTTTGAAGAAGTGCTTTTAAAGCTTGTATCAAATCTATCTCCAAAAATCTGGCATCAAATGGTTATGGAATGGAATTGGGATTCTTATACATCATTTCTTAATTGGTTGATAGAAAACCCGAAAACGGATAAAGCAACTATTCTGATGATTTATTGGAAATCAACACCGCGGTATAACGAAGACATTGATTTTATTGAAAAAATAGAAAAACAATATTTGAATGGGTTTTATAAACAGTCTAACTTTTTATTCAGCCAAAAGATGATTTGGGTGAAGATTGGACCGTTATTTCATCGGGTTCTGATAACAGAAAAATACCTGAGATTATGCTGAAAAAAATAGAAGGTGAAAAAATAGCTGAACCTAATAACTTTATAGAAGGTATTCCTCCTAATATTGATGACTTGTTTCATGAGTTATTTGAAATATATGAAGAATAAATACAGACACACAACACTATATATGAAATCATAGCCGCCTAACGGCAGGCTACATTTCATACACACGAACGTTATGTGGCACTACTACACGGATGGACAGACAAACTCAGATAAATCTATTAGCTGGAGATAGTGAACTCGAAGAGTTGAAGAGACTTCTGGAATCAACTAACTCCCAACCTGAAATCGACGCAGCACTATCAAATTCAATCTCTTATTCAAGACTTGATGTAGCTGAATATCTTCTAGAACTTGGAGCTAACATAGAAAGCCTCTACTATGAAGGAGTTTACTATGCTGTTCATAACAACAAACTTGAAGGATTGAAATTTTTAGTTGATAAAGGCGTAGATGTAAATATCCTCAAAGTCTCTCTAATTAACACGAGCATTGAAACTGCAATAAACACTGGCGATTGCGGAATTCTGAAATGGTTGCTTGCTAACGGAGCAAACCCGAAGCTCATATCTCGTAATTCAAAGCGAATCGCAAAGAGGCACGAAACCCTAGAACTTCAGCAGATTGTAAAAGATGCTACAGAAAGTACAAACTTGAAAATCATTGGAGTTTATATTCTAGGGATCACATGCTTGGTGTTGTTTTTCATAATGAAGAACTCAATTGCACTTAATGAATTTCTGGATAAAGCAGAACGAGCAAGAGCAGACTGGTAATTTGGGACATTTGCAATTATTGGCTTGATTCAATACGGGCTACTAACAATTGGAATTTCAACAATTACTATCCTAACAATAGTTCTAGTAAAGAGAAAAATCGCCACATAACAAAAGATAAAAAACATAGGGTTCTTCTATTATCTGAAAATTCATCGAATTCTGCAAAGTCCGTCAAGTATAAATGAACCAACCCCGACCCAAGGGTACGGGGTATCTATGGGCAATAATTTAATGATCGACTCAAGAGTCGGGGCGCCCGCAATGCACTTAACTTAAGCAAAAAAGGATCTTAAATTAGATTGTATATGATGTGGATTTTGATTAACTTAAAGGAGTAAACAAACAATATTTCTTATGAAAAAAGGACAAAGATC